>NZ_FMCI01000284.1 GCF_900091845.1 Streptomyces sp. SolWspMP-5a-2 | reverse complement strand
GGCCGGTCCGGCGGGGGCGGGTCCAGGCGCTGCGCCGGGTTGACCTGACCGTCGGCGCCGGGGAGACCGTCGCCCTGATGGGACGCAACGGCGCCGGGAAGTCGACGCTGCTCGGCGCGCTCGTCGGACTGGTGCCGCCCACCGCCGGAAGCGTGCGGGTCGGCGGCCTGGTCCCGCACCGGACCGCGCCGCGCGAGCTGGTGCGGCGGGTCGGCCTCGTCCCGCAGGACCCCCGCGACCTGCTGTACGCGGACACGGTGGGCGGCGAGTGCGAGGCCGCCGACCGGGACGCGGGCGCCGAGCCCGGCCGGTGCCGGGCGCTGGTGGCCGGGCTGCTGCCGGGCATCGAGGACGGCACCCATCCGCGCGACCTCTCCGAGGGGCAGCGGCTCACGCTGGCGCTGGCCGTCGTGCTGACCGCGCGTCCGCCGCTGCTGCTGCTCGACGAGCCGACCCGGGGCCTCGACTACGCGGCCAAGGCCCGCCTGGTGGCACTGCTGCGCACGCTGGCCGCCGAGGGCCACGCCATCGTGCTGGCCACCCACGACGTCGAGCTGGCCGCCGAGCTGGCGCACCGGGTGGTGCTGCTGGCCGAGGGCGAGGTGATCGCCGACGGGCCGACCGCCGACGTGGTCGTCTCCTCGCCGTCCTTCGCGCCGCAGGTCGCGAAGATCCTGGCCCCGCAGCGGTGGCTCACCGTCGCCCAGGTGCGCGAGGCGCTGGCGTGAGCGCGCCGGGGCCGCGCCGGAGCAGGCCGGCCGTGATCGGGCTCGGCCCCCGGGCCGTCGTCGCGCTGCTCCTGGTCGGGGCCGTCGGGGTGGCCGCCTTCGGGTGGCCGTTCCTCGCACCGCCGACGTCCCGGGTCGCCGCGCACGCCCAGGACGCGCCGTGGCTCTTCGCGGGGCTGCTGGTGCTGCTGGTCGCCGTGGTGGCGGCGACGATCTCGGAGTCGGGGCTCGGGCCCAAGGCGGTCGCGATGCTCGGGGTGCTGGCGGCGACGGGCGCCGCGCTGCGGCCGATCGGCGCGGGCACGGCCGGGATCGAGCCGATGTTCTTCCTGATGGTGCTGAGCGGGCGGGTCCTCGGCCCCGGCTTCGGCTTCACCCTCGGTTCGCTCACCATGTTCGCGTCGGCGCTGCTCACCGGCGGGGTGGGGCCCTGGATGCCGTTCCAGATGCTGGCGATGGGCTGGTTCACGATGGGCGCGGGCCTGCTGCCGGGGCCCGAGCGGATCAGGGGGACGGCCGAGCGGCTCCTGCTCGCCGGTTACGGCTCGGTGGCCGCGTTCGCCTACGGCACCCTGATGAACCTCGCGGGCTGGCCCTTCATGAGCGGTCTGGCCTCGGGGATCGGCTTCGACGCGGAGGCCGGGGTGGCGGCCAACCTCGCCAGGTTCACCGCGTACTGCCTGGCCACGTCGCTCGGCTGGGACCTGGGGCGGGCCGTCGTCACCGTGGTGCTGACCCTGACGGCGGGGCCCGCCGTGCTGCGGGCGCTGCGCCGGGCGACGCGGCGGGCGGCGTTCGAGACCGGCGTCACCTTCGAGGGGCACGGAGCGTCGCGCGAGGGTCACCCCGAGGCCGTTGAGCGGTGAAGCACCCCACGTGACCCAGTTCACTCACTATCCGGCTTAGTAGACATTTCGGACGCCATGGGCATGCCATAACTGCCTCTGACCTGCGCGTTGAGAGCCGCGTCACACAAGCCGCACACGCCTCACATGCGACCACAACTAGTAAAAGGGGTCATTGCGGGCGGCTTCCCGGCCTGCTTCTCTGGACGACGTCGCACGGCACCGACCGGCCCCCGGGTCGCGGAGCCGACGTTCACCTCACGGCGCGGTCGTCCGCTCCCCGGGTGCACGAGAGCGGCCGCACTGTCCCCGAGGAAAAGGTTCCCCGTGCTCGTCTCCCGCATCGCCCGCATGTCCCCGAAGAAGGCCCTCGCCTCCGCCGCCGTGGCCGCCGCCACCACCGGCATGGTGCTGACCGCGGCCCCCGCTCACGCCGCGACCACCAACGCCTCCTCCGCCCAGGCCGTCGCGCAGAAGATGATCCCGGACAAGGCCCAGTACGCCGCGTTCAGCAACATCGTCTCGCACGAGAGCGGCTGGAACGTGACCGCGACCAACGCCTCGTCCGGCGCCTACGGCCTGGTCCAGGCCCTGCCCGGCTCGAAGATGGCCTCCTCCGGCTCCGACTGGAAGACCAACCCGGCCACCCAGATCAAGTGGGGCCTGGACTACATGAACTCGCGCTACGGCTCCCCGACGGCCGCCTGGTCCTTCTGGCAGGCGAACGGCTGGTACTGATCCACGCCACGCCGGGAGAACCGCCCGCACCGCGCCCGCACCCCCGCCCTTCCGGCGGGGGTGCGGGCGTCTGTGGTGGACTTGGCGCTCATGAGCGACCGAAACAGCGGTCCGGGCGGCGCACCGGACGGCCCGTCGCACGGCGCACCGGGCGGCCCGTCGGACGGCGCACCGGGCGGCCCGTCGGACGGCGGACCGGGCGCCGCACCGCCCGACCCGCCCGACGCGCCGGAAGCGCCGGACCCGGAGGCGCGCGGGGTGCGCCTCGTCGTCGTCCTGCTGGCCCTGACCGTGGTCAGCGGCCTGATCGACGCCGTCAGCTATCTGGGCCTCGGCCATGTCTTCACCGCCAACATGACCGGCAACGTGGTGGTGCTGGGCTTCGCCGCCGCCGGGGCGCCCGGCTTCTCCGTGCCGCACACCGCCACCTCCCTCGGCTTCTTCCTGCTCGGCGCGCTGACGGGCGGACGGGTCGCGGCCGCGCTCGGCACCGGCTCGCGCCGCACCTGGGCCCGGCGCACCCTCGGCGCCGAGGCCGTCCTGGTCGGGATCTCGGCGCTGGTCGCCTTCCTCGCGCCGGGCGCCACGGTCACCGTCTACGCGCTGATCGCCCTGACGGCGTTCGCGATGGGGCTGCGCAACGCCACGGTCCGCAAGCTGGGCGTCCCCGACCTGACGACGACCGTCCTCACCATGACCCTGACCGGGCTGGCCTCCGACTCCCGGGCGGGCGGCGGTGGCGGCCCGGCCCACCGCTCCCCGCGCCGCGCCGCCTCCGTGGTCGCCATGGCCGCCGGGGCGTTCCTGGGCGCGTGGCTGGTGGTCCACCACGACCTGGCCCTGCCCCTGCTGATCGCGGCGGTGGCGTCGGGCGCGCTGGCCCTGGTGGCGTCGGGACGCGAGTAGCGGCGGCGGCGGACGGAGGCGCACCGCCGGGGGGCGGCGAGCACAGGGCGGGCGCGGGCCTGCGGAGCAGACGCGGGCGTACCGAGCAGACGCGGGCGCGGGCGTGCGGGACGGGCCGGCGGCGCCGGGATGCCGCCGGCCCGGGACGACGGGCCCCGCTCGGGGGCCGCTCAGCCCGCCCTGACCTGGAGTTCCTTCACCCCGTTGATCCAGGCCGAGCGGAGCCGCCGTGGGTCGCCCGCCAGGGTGAGGCCGGGCATCGTCTCGGCGATCGCGCCGAAGATCAGGTTGATCTCCAGGACGGCGAGCGACTTGCCGAGGCAGAAGTGCGGGCCCCCGCCGCCGAACCCGAGGTGCGGGTTGGGGTCGCGGGTGATGTCGAAGGCGTCGGGGTCGGTGAAGACCTCGGGGTCGTGGTTGGCGGAGGCGTAGAAGATGCCGACCCGGTCGCCCTTCCTGATCAGCTTGCCGCCGAGTTCGGTGTCCTGGGTGGCGGTCCGCTGGAACGCGTTGACCGGGGCCGCCCAGCGCACGATCTCCTCGGCGGTGGTCTGCGGCCGCTCCCGCTTGAACAGCTCCCACTGGTCGGGGTGGGTGAGGAAGGCGTGCATGCCGTGGGTGATGGCGTTGCGGGTGGTCTCGTTGCCCGCGACCGCGAGCATGAGCACGAAGAAGCCGAACTCGTCGGAGTTCAGGTTGCCCTCGTCCTCGGCGGCGACCAGCGTGCTGACGATGTCCTTGGCCGGGCACTGCTTGCGGTCGGCCGCCATGTTCATGGCGTAGGCGATGAGTTCGGTGGCCGACTCGGCGCCGACCTCCTCGGTGATGGCGTACTCGGGGTCGTCGTAGGCGATCATCCGGTTGGACCACTCGAAGATCCGGGTGCGGTCCTCCTGCGGGATGCCGATGAGTTCGGCGATGGCCTGGAGGGGCAGTTCGCAGGCGACCTCGGTGACGAAGTCGAAGGACCCGGTGCGGTCGCGGGCCGTGCGCGCGATGGCGTCGGCCCGCGCGCGCAGCCGGTCCTCCAGGGCGCGGATGGCACGCGGGGTGAAGACGCGCTGCACGATCTGGCGGACCCGGGTGTGCTCGGGCGGGTCCATGTTCAGCAGGATCAGCCGCTGCGCGTCGATCGCGTCGCGGTGCATGTGCTCGTTGAAGCGGATGATCGCCGTGTTGAGGTACGAGGAGAAGATCTCCGGATGGGTGGAAACGTACTTGACGTCCGCGTGCCGGGTGACCGCCCAGTAGCCCTCGTCCTGGAACCCGGCTACGTTGCCCGCCTGGGGGATCCAGCGCACCGGCTCGGCGCGCCGCAGCGCCGCGAACTCCGGCAGGGGGACCCGGTGGTGCAGCAGGTCGGGGTCGGTGAGGTCGAACCCGTCGGGGAGGGCTGGACAGGACATCGGCGGCTCCCGCTCCGTTCTGACGAGCCATCAGTTCCTGACGACTGCCGTGAAGGTAATGACGGGTCCGTGAAGTCGCAAGGGGCGGGGCCGCCCCAATTGCGTGCACGCCCCTTGCGGTGGCCCGCACGCTGTCAGCAGACTGCCTGACAGAACTAGAACACGTACTAGTTCTGCGTGGCGGGTGGCCGGGACGCCCGCGCCGCGCGGGTACCGGAGGAGAGGACTCGCCCCCAATGGCCGCGGAACCCGTGATCGTCGAAGCCGTACGGACCCCCATCGGCAAGCGCGGCGGCGCGCTCGCCCATCTGCACCCCGCCTACCTCCTCGGAGAGACCTACCGGGAGCTGCTCGGCCGCACCGGCATCCCCGCCGACGCGGTCGAGCAGATCGTGGGCGGCACCGTCACCCACGCCGGTGAGCAGTCGATGAACCCCGCCCGCACCGCCTGGCTGGCCATGGGCCTGCCCTACGAGACGGCGGCGACCACCGTCGACTGCCAGTGCGGCTCCTCGCAGCAGGCCGCGCACATGACGGCCAACATGATCGCGGCGGGCGTCATCGACGTCGGCATCAGCTGCGGCGTCGAGGCGATGAGCCGGGTGCCGCTGGGCTCGGGCTCCAAGCACGGGCCTGGCAAGCCCTTCCCCGACGAGTGGAACGTGGACCTGCCCAACCAGTTCGAGGCGGCCGAACGCATCGCCAGGCACCGGGGGCTGACCCGGGCGGACGTCGACGCGCTCGGCCTGCTCTCCCAGGAGCGGGCGGCCGCGGCCTGGGCCGAGGAGCGCTTCAAGCGGGAGACGTTCGCCGTCCAGGTGCCGACCACCGAGGAGGAGCAGCGGGCCGGTCAGGGCATGTGGCGGCTGGTCGACCGGGACGAGGGGCTGCGGGACACGTCGATGGAGGCGCTGGCCCGGCTGAAGCCGGTGATGCCGACGGCCGTGCACACGGCGGGCAACGCGTCGCAGATCAGCGACGGGGCGGCGGCCGTGATGTGGGCGTCGAAGCGGATGGCCCGCGCGCTGCGGCTGCGGCCCAGGGCCCGGATCGTGGCGCAGGCGCTGGTCGGCTCCGACCCGCACTTCCATCTGGACGGCCCCGTCGACGCGACCCGCGCGGTGCTCGGCAAGGCGGGCATGACGCTGAAGGACATCGACCTGGTCGAGATCAACGAGGCGTTCGCGTCAGTGGTGTTGAGCTGGGCGCAGGTCTTCGGACAGGACCTGCGGAAGGTGAACGTGAACGGCGGCGGGATCGCGCTCGGCCATCCGGTCGGCGCGACCGGTGCCCGGCTCATCACCACGGCGCTGCACGAACTGGAGCGCGCGGACAAGGAGTTCGCGCTGGTGACGATGTGCGCGGGCGGCGGTCTCGCCACCGGGACCATCATCCAGCGCCTGTAGCGGCCCAGTCGGCGAAGACGGAGAAGGCGGCGGACGCCAGGGTCAGCATCGGCCCGGCGGGCGCCTTGGAGTCACGTACCGAGACGGTGGCCGCGCGGCAGTCCGTCTCGGTGACCTCGACGCAGTTGCCGCTCTGGTCGTCGCTGTAGGACGACTTACACCAGGTGCTCTCCATAGCTGTCCTCCATCACGCACCGGATCAGCTCTGCCGTGTCCTTGAGGGAGAGTGCGGCGGCCTGGAGGTGATCGTAACGGTGCGAGAACGCCCTGACCGTGTCCGGGTCGGCGGTGGGATGGGCGCTGCCGTAGCCCTCGGTGTAGGCGATGGGAGCGTCGTTGGTGAAGCGGTAGATGTCGAACGAGCCGATCATCCCCGCGTGCGCGCCGGCCGAGAACGGCAGCACCTGGATGTTGACCCGGTGGCTGTCCTCGTAGGACAGGAGCCGGGCTAGCTGGCCGCGCATGGTGCGCGGGCCGCCGATCGCCTGGCGCAGCGCGGCCTCGCCGAGCACCACCCAGACGAACGGCGGTTCCTCCTTCTCGAAGAGGCGCTGCCGGGCCATCCGCACGGTGGTGCGGTCCTCCAGGTTGGAGCGGTCGATCACGCCGAGCACGGCGCGCGCGTACGCCTCGGTCTGCAACAGGCCCGGCATGATGCCCAGTTCGAAGGAGTAGATCTGTGCGGCCTTGGACTGGAGTTCCGCCACTTTCTGGAACCAGGCGGGGAGTTGGCTGCGCATGACGAGTTCGACGAGTCTGGACAGCAGGCCGCCGGTGCCGAGGGCCGCGTCGACCCGCTCGCTGAAGATCTGCGTCGGCAGCTTGCGGGCGGTCTCGACCTGACCGACCAGTGACGCGGTGTAGTTGACGATGTCACCGAGCTGACGCTGGGTCAGTCCGGCGGCCTCGCGGTGCCGTCGGAGTTCGAAGCCGTAGTAGTCGAGCGGCGAGGCACCCGGGTCGAGCGGGTTGATGTGGGTCACAGACGGGTCCCCTTCCACGTGACTCGGCACCCCGCCGCACGCGTTGTGTCCGTACTGTGGCCCACAGTAGTCGTGGCACGTCACCGCCGTACCGGGAACGGGCAGGTCCCGCGGGGGCGGGCCGTCAGGTGCTCGGCGCGGACTCCCTGACCGGTTCCCTGGCCCCGTCCGCGGCCTTCCGGGACGGGCTCCCGGCTCCGGCCCGGGGGCCCTGGAGGAGGTGGGCGAGCCCGAAGCCGGCGGCCACGACGGCCGCGCCGCCGACCGCGTCGAGCACCCAGTGGTTGCCGGTCGCCACGATCGCGGAGACGGTGAACAGCGGGTGCAGCAGGCCGAGCGCCTTCATCCACGCCCTGGGCGCGATGACCGCGACGACCACCCCGCACCACAGCGACCAGCCGAAGTGCAGCGACGGCATGGCCGCGTACTGGTTGGTGAGCGCGGTCAGGGTGCCGTAGTCGGGCTTGGAGAAGTCCTGGACGCCGTGCACGGTGTCGATGATCCCGAGGCCGGGCAGCAGCCGGGGCGGGGCCAGCGGGTAGAGCCAGAAGCCGACCAGGGCGAGCAGGGTGGCGAAGCCGAGGGTGGAGCGGGCCCAGCGGTAGTCGGCCGGGCGGCGCCAGTACAGCACCGCGAGCACGGCCAGCGGCACCACGAAGTGGAAGGACTCGTAGTAGAAGTCGAAGAAGTCCCGCAGCCAGCCGACCTTCACCACCGCGTGGTTGGCCCACAGCTCGATGTCGATGTGCAGGAACCGCTCGATGTCGAGGATCTGGTGCGCGTGCCCCTCGGCCCGCTCCCGCCCGGCGGAGTTGCTGCCGCCGGTCGCGGCGAGCCTGACCTGGGCGTAGGCGGCGTAGGTGACGCGGATGAGGAGGAGTTCGAGCAGGAGGTTGGGGCGGGTGAGGACCCGGCGCAGGAACGGCAGCAGCGGGACGTGCCGGAAGCGGCTGGGGACCGGGTCGGCGTACTCGGTGGGGACGGGCGAGCGGTAGGAGGGCGAGGTGCGCGGCAGGAACGGCACGACGGTCGCCGCGAGCAGCGCGGCGAGCAGGACGACGTTGTCGCGCAGCGGATGGACGGCCGCCATGTTCGGCAGCAGCATCTTCGCGGGCAGCGTCATCAGCAGCACCACGGCGACGGGCCACACGTACCGGTCGGAGGCGCGCGTGCCGACCCGGCCGACGACCGCGAGCAGCACCCACAGGAGCTGGTGCTGCCAGGTGGTCGGGGAGACGGCGACCGCGGCGCAGCCGGTGACGGCGACCGCGAGCAGGAGCTGCCCGTCGCGCGCGTAGCGCACGGCGCGGCGCACCCCGAGGACGGCGACGGCGGTGCCGAGGGCCAGGAACAGGCCGATCTCCAGCGGGCCGGTGAGGCCGAGGCGCAGCAGGGCGCCGTGCAGGGACTGGTTGGCGAGGTCGTCGGCGGGGGCGCCGAGCCCGGTGCCCGCCATGTGGTGCACCCAGTAGGTGTACGAGTCGTGCGGCAGCGCCGCCCAGGCGAGCAGGGTGCAGGCGGCGAAGGTGGCGCCCGCGGTGACGGCGGCCCGGCGGCGGGCGGTGAACCAGAGCAGGGGCGCGAAGAGGAGCACGGGCGGCTGGAACGCTGCGGCGACGCCGATCAGCAGGCCGCCCGCGTACCGGCCGCGGACGACGAAGCAGCCGAGGAGGACCAGCAGCACCGGGATGATGCTGGTCTGGCCGAGCCAGAGGGTGTTGCGCACCGGCAGCGACAGCATGAGCAGGCTGATGGCGACCGGGGCCGCCAGCAGCGAGGTGCGGCGGCTGACGGGCTGCGGCAAGGCGCGGGCGGCGACCAGGCCGAGCGCGACGACCAGCAGCAGGGTGCCGAAGGTCCAGCCCCAGCCGAGGGCCTGTTCGGCGGTGCGGGTGAGGGGCTTGAGGACGAGCCCCGACCAGGGGGTCCCGGTGAAGCGCGTGGAGTCGTAGAGGGACCCCTTCACGTGTAGGACGCCGTGCGGTCCTACCCAGGTCTCCAGGTCGGTGAGCCGGTCGCCCTTCGGGGTGCCGAGGACCGCGGTGAGCTGCCGTATCGCGAGGACCGCGGCGATCAGCCACAGACCGAGCCGCGCGGCGCCCAGGCGTCCCCCCACCGCCTCGAACGCGTCCCCCGGCCGCCGCCCGCTGTGCTCCACGTTCGCCACGCCTCGTAGGCCTCCCGCCCCGTCGTCCCGCCGCTCCGTCGCGTGGGAGATCCCCCGCGAACCCTATGAGGCTCGCACCACCCCGCGGAAGGGACGCAGGCAACCCCCTCTTCACCTGACGTCCGCCCGCCTTTTGTGCGGATGACGATAGTGCGCGGGCGGTTGCGCCGTTCCCGCGGAGAGCGAGATGGATCACAGCGGGCGCCCGCGGGAACCGCTGCCGGGCGGGGGGATCTGCCTGCGTACGCCCCGTTTGCCTGCCCTGTGCCACGAGGGGCGCACCGTCCGTGATCGGGACATCCGGACCTATCTTCGACTTTTCGCAGTCCGCCGCCGTCGTCGAGCTGCTTGCTGGTCCCGTCCCCGACGAAAGGCAGGCGAGCCCCGTTTTGGCGACCGCCGAGATCACCGCGCCCCCGGTCCGCGAGGACCACTCCCCCGACGTCACCGTCACCGATCCCGCGCTGGTCGGGCGGGCCGTCAAGGCGGCCGCGCTGGGCAACGCGATGGAGTGGTTCGACTTCGGCGTCTACAGCTACATCGCGGTGACGCTGGGCAAGGTCTTCTTCCCGTCGGGCAGCCCGACCGTGCAGCTCCTGTCGACGTTCGGCGCCTTCGCCGCGGCCTTCCTGGTCCGCCCCCTGGGCGGTCTGGTCTTCGGCCCGCTGGGCGACCGGGTGGGCCGGCAGAAGGTCCTCGCGCTGACGATGATCATGATGGCGGCGGGCACCTTCGCGATCGGCCTGATCCCGTCCTACGGCGCGATCGGCGTCGGGGCGCCGCTGCTGCTCCTGGCCGCGCGTCTGGTGCAGGGCTTCTCGACCGGCGGCGAGTACGCGGGCGCCTCGACGTTCATCGCCGAGTACGCGCCGGACAAGCGGCGCGGGTTCCTCGGGAGCTGGCTGGAGTTCGGCACCCTCGCCGGGTACATCGGCGGCGCGGGCCTGGTGACGCTGATGACGGCCCTGCTCCCCGCGGAGGACCTGCTCTCCTGGGGCTGGCGGATCCCGTTCCTGATCGCGGGTCCGATGGGCCTGGTCGGCCTGTACCTGCGGATGCGCCTGGAGGAGACCCCGGCGTTCGCCGCCGAGGCGCGCAAGGCCGGGACGGCCGGGACGGAGCGCCCGCGGGTGCCGCTGCGCGAGATGGTGACCGGCCAGTGGCGGGCGCTGCTGCTCTGCGTCGGCCTGGTGCTGGTCTTCAACGTCACCGACTACATGCTGCTGTCGTACATGCCGAGCTATCTGACGAGCGAGCTGGAGTACGACGAGACGCACGGCCTGCTGGTGGTGCTCGGGGTGATGGCCCTGATGATGGTCGTCCAGCCGTTCGCTGGTGCCCTCACCGACCGGGTCGGACGCCGTCCGGTGATCGCGGCGGGCTGCGCCGGGTTCCTGTTCCTCTCGGTGCCCGCGCTGCTGCTGATCCGGCAGGGCGGTCTGCCGGCGATCGCCCTCGGGATGGGCGCCCTGGGGCTGCTTCTGGTCTGCTTCACGGCGGCGATGCCGTCCGCGCTGCCCGCCCTGTTCCCGACCCGGGTGCGCTACGGCTCGCTGTCGATCGGGTTCAACGTCTCCGTGTCGCTCTTCGGCGGGACCACCCCGCTGGTGGTCACGGCCCTGATCGGCGCCACCGGGAACCTGATGATGCCCGCCTACTACATGATGGCGGCGGCCGTGGTCGGCGGCTTCGCGGTGTGGCGGATGAGCGAGTCGGCGGGCCGCCCGCTGCCCGGTTCGGCACCCTCGGTGGCACCCCGGTAGCTGTCCGGAAACCCATCCGGAACCCGCGCCTCCCCCGTACCGTCTGAATCCCTGTCCGCAGGCGACGGGTCGGCTGGAGGCGCCGCGATGGCCGCACGGTTCCCGCACGGTCCGGCACGCGCGCGCGTGCCGGTCCCTCCCCGCCCCCGCGCCGCCCGCTCCAGGGCCCGCGCGCTGGCCGTCGTCTGCGTCCTGCTCGCCGTCCAGCTCGGGTCGCTGCTCGCGCCCGCCTGGGCGTGCGGCTGCGGGGTGGTGCCGGAGGGCGGGCGGGTGGTCACGGTGGCCCGGGAGGAGTCCGCGGTCCGCTGGGACGGCCGCGAGGAGCAGATCGTCATGAGCCTGACGGTCGCGGGCGACGCGAGCCGGGCCGCCTGGGTCGTCCCGGTGCCGCACCGCGCGACGGTCGGGCCCGCCGACCCCGCACTGTTCACCCGGCTGGCGGCCGCCACGGCGCCGGTGCGCAGGACCCGCCACCACTTCTGGCCGCGGGACGACGACTGGCCGCTGGTCACCGGCGGCGCCCGGTCCGTCCCCGGCCCGCCGCCGTTCCCCGGCGTCGGCGTGGTCGGCCGCCAGCGGCTCGGCGTCCTCGACGTGGCCCGGCTGACCGCGACCGACCCGGCCGCCCTGGAACGCTGGCTGGCCCGCAACGGCTTCGCCCTCCCGCCCCGGCTCGCCGCCGCCCTGGAGCCGTACGTGGCGCGCCGCTGGGAGTACGTGGCGGTCCGGGTGGCACCCGGCGCGGGCGCCGCCCCGCTGCGCGGCACCCTCGACCCGCTGCGGCTCGTCTTCCGCTCCGCGCGCCCGGTCTACCCGATGCGGCTGTCCCGGCTGGCCCGCGAACCGCAGTCGCTGGCCCTGTACGTCCTCGCCGCGCACCGGATGGAACCGGTCTCGGCGATCGGCGGGGAGCGTCCCCGCACCACCTTCGCGGGCCGGGTCACCGACCGTTCGGGCCCGCTGGCCGAGCTGGCCCGGGGCACCCCGTACCTGACCGCCGTCCACCAGGAGTTCCCGTCCCCGGCCTCGATCGACGACGACCACGTGCTGCGCGGGGCCGCCGCCGACACCCCGGTGCGGCAGGTCGTCTACGAGGACCGGCTGCGCACCCTGGCGGGTCTGCCCGCCTGGCTGCTGGCCCTCGGGGGCGCGCTGCTGCTGGCGCTCGCTGCGGCGGCCGGACCGGCCCTGCGCCGCGCCCGTGACCCGGCCGCCCGGACATCCGTTAGCATCGCTAGTTAGAGAGACTAACGAGACGTGGAGGTACGGGGCCATGAGCGATCCGCAGGTCTGGACGGACGTCGACGACTACTTCACCACCCACCTCGCCCCCGGCGACGCGGCCCTGACGGCGGCCCTCCGGGACAGCGCGGCCGCCGGTCTCCCGCCGATCGCGGTGACCGCGCCGCAGGGCAAGCTGCTGCACCTCCTCGCCACCGTGCAGGGCGCGCGCACCGTGCTGGAGATCGGCACCCTGGGCGGCTACAGCACCATCTGGCTGGCCCGCGCGCTGCCCGCCGACGGGCGTCTGACGTCGCTGGAGTTCAGCCCGCACCACGCGGAGGTCGCCACCCGCAACCTCGCCCGCGCGGGGCTGGACAAGCTGGTCGAGGTGCGGGTGGGCCCGGCCCTGGAGTCGCTGCCCGCGCTGGCCGAGGAGAACCCGCCGCCGTTCGACCTGGTCTTCATCGACGCGGACAAGGCCAACAACCCCCACTACCTCGACTGGGCCCTGAAGCTGACCCGGCCGGGCAGTCTGATCGTCCTCGACAACGTCGTCCGCGGCGGCCGGGTCGCCGATCCGGGCAGCGCCGAACCGGACGTCGTCGGCACCCGTGCCGCCGTCGAACTGGTCGGCGCGCACCCGAGGCTGGACGGCACGGCGGTCCAGACGGTCGGCGGCAAGGGCTACGACGGCTTCCTGCTGGCGCGGGTGCTGGACTGACGTCCGGGCCGGGCCCGCGGGCTCAGGCCTCGTGGTAGAAGCCGACGTTGACGCTGCGCGGGGCGGTGCGGTCCTGGACGACGATCTCGCCGCTGCCGCCCCTGGGCAGGGTCACGCAGCCGCCGTAGGCGAGCATCTGCGCGTACTCCCCGACGATCAGCCGCACCTCGGCCGACGGGTCGGCCTGCGACCCGCGCAACCAGCTGACCTGCCAGACCCCTTCGGGGCCGCAGAGGAACTCCAGGTGGACGCGGGAGACGAACAGCCAGTCGTCCGGCGTCGCCAGGCGGCACACCGACCGGTCGCGCCCCACCCGCAGCACGGCTCCGGGCTCGCTCGGCGCGTCGGCCATGAGCATGCCCGCCGTGGCCCCCTCTTCCGCCCCGGACACGGTGGCCATGGTGAGTTCGAGCACGTGCGCTCCTCCTGAAGTGTGCGTACACAGCCGCCGCATGATAAATCGCCCGGCCATGTCCCGTCCGGCACAATGGAGTCATGACCGAGCGAAAGCCACCCGGCGTACCGTTCGAATCCTGGGTCGACCGGCAGATCCGCGACGGCGCGCGGCGGGGCGGGTTCGACGGTCTGGCGGGCGCGGGAAAGCCGCTGCCGGCCGGCAGCGACACGTCCTACGACGAACTGTGGTGGATCAAGGAGAAGATGGCCCGCGAGGGGCTCTCCGTGCTGCCGCCGACGCTGGCCCTGCGCAAGGAGGCCGAGGACACCCTCGCCGAGGCGCTGGCGGCCCCCTCGGAGCGGGTGGTGCGCGCGCTCGTCGGGCGGATCAACACCAGGCTGCTCGCCATGATGCTCAGGCCGCCGCCCGGCCCCCCCGCTGGGAATGCGGCCCTACGACGTCGAAGAGGTCGTGGGGCGGTGGCGGGAGCGCCGGGCGGCCGACGGGGACGGCTCGGCCGGGAAGCAGGCGGAGCCGGGCGGCTGACGGGGACGGCGGTTCAGCCCTGGAGCAGGCGGTCGGCCAGCTCCCGGTAGTCGCGCAGGGCGAGCCTGAGCTGCTCGGTGTCCGCGCCGCCGTCGTCCTCGCCCCACGAGGTGCGCAGGTGGCGGCGGCGTTCGGTCACCGCCTCGGTGAAGCGGTCCGCGATCTGGCCGAGGATCTGGTCGGCCTCGGCGACGGAGGCACGGGGCTCGTCGACGAACCCGGCGACCGCGGTCTGGAGCTGCTGCCCGAGCTTGTCGGACTCCTCCCGCGGGAAGAGCGTGAGGCTCCCGGACGACGATGCCCCGGACCCGGTGGCCCCGGCCGCCGCCGTCCCGGTCGCCGACCGCGCGGACCCGGTGCCACGCGACCCGTCCGTCCGGGCCCCGTCCTTCGCGGCGGCGTCGGGGGTGCGGGCGCCGTCCGGGGTCTTCGCGGAGAGCGGCCTCGGCGTGGTCCGCGGCCC
>NZ_FMCI01000070.1 GCF_900091845.1 Streptomyces sp. SolWspMP-5a-2 | reverse complement strand
GGGACGCCCGGAAGCCGGGGAACGCCCGGAGACCGGAAACCGTCCGGAAGCCGGGGAGCGTCCGGAGGCTGGGGACCGATCGGAAGCCGAGAACCGGCCGGAAGCCGAGAACCGGCCGGAAGCCGAGAACCGGCCGGAAGCCGAGGACCGCCCGGAAGCCGGGGACCGGCCCGACGAGGTGGTGATCCGCAACGGGCGGGTGCTGGTGATGAACCGGATGACGGTGACGAAGAACGACCGGCTCCTCGGCTCCGTCACCACCCTGCGCGACCGCACCGAACTGGCGCGCCTGGAACGGGAGATCGGCTCCTTCCGCAGCACCTCCGAGCTGCTGCGGGCGCAGGCCCACGAGTTCGCCAACCAGCTGCACACCATCTCCGGTCTGATCCAGATCGGCGAGCAGGACGAGGTGGTCCGGTACGTCCGCGCGCTCACCCGGCACCGGCAGTCCCTGGACATGACCATCGGCCGCCGGGTCCTCGACCCCGCGATCGCCGCCCTGCTGATGGCGAAGTGCTCGCTGGCCGCCGAGCGCAGGATCGCCCTGCGCGTCTCGGACGACACCGCGCTCGGCCGTCTCGCCCCCGAGGACGCCGCCGACGTGGCGACCGTCGTCGGCAACCTGGTCGACAACGCGCTCGACGCGGCGGCCTCGGCACCGCACCCGTGGGCGGAGATAGGGCTGCGGCAGGACGCGTCCAGCGTGGAGATCGTGGTGTGCGACTCGGGGCCCGGGATCGCCCCGGAGCACACCGCGGCCGTCTTCACCCACGGCTTCACCACCAAGGCGGGCGCGGACGGCGGACGCGGCATCGGCCTCGCCCTCACCCAGCTCGTCTGCGAACGCAGGGGCGGCGAGATCACGGTGGCCGACACCGCGGACGGCGCCCGCTTCACCGCCCGGATGTCGGTGGGCGGCCCGGCCGGACACCCCCCGCGGAAGGAGGGAGCACCCTGATGCCCCCCACGCCCCCGACTCCCCCGACTCCTCCGACTCCCCAGGAGACGATCGACGTCCTGGTCGTCGACGACGACTTCATGGTGGCCCGGGTGCACCGGACCTTCGTCGAACGGGTGCCGCCGTTCAGGGTCGTCGGCACGGCGGGCACCGGCGAGGAGGCCATCAGGGCCGTCGGGGAGCTGCACCCCGACCTGGTCCTGCTCGACCTCTACCTGCCCGACCTCTTCGGCCTGGACGTCATCCCCCGGCTGCGCACCGCGGGCCACGACTGCGACGTCATGGTCATCAGCGCCGCCCGGGAGGCCGACACCGTGCGCGGCGCGGTCCGCCAGGGCGTCGTCGACTACCTCCTCAAGCCCTTCGACCAGGAGGACCTGCAACCCCGCCTGGAGCGGTACGCGGCCCGGCGCGGCAGGCTCCTCGCCACGGTGGTGCGCGGCCAGGCCGACATCGACCGCGCGCTGTCCGCGGGACCCGCTCCCTCCACCCTCCCCAAGGGCCTGAGCGTGGAGACGGCGGATCTGGTGGAGCGCGCGCTGCGGGAGACGTCCGGGACCCTCTCGGCCACCGAGTGCGCGGCGGCGACCGGCATCTCCCGGGTCAGCGCGCGCCGTTACCTGGAGCACCTGCACGGCACCGGAGCCGCCGCGGTGACGCTGCGCTACGGGGCGGCGGGGCGCCCGGAGCGGCGCTACGGCTGGCGCCGCTGACCGCCGCGCGGCGGGTCCGTGCCCGGCCGTCTGTTACCGAGCGCGGACAGAAACGGATGAACAACCGCGGCGGGAGCACCGTCTGACGGGGTGCAACCGACCACGAGCGGACGGGGCCCGCGAGCGCGGAGACCCCGCGTGTCCGCCCCGAGCACCCACGGGGGCCACCACCATGACCGACCGTCACCTTCGCCGCACCGCCCGTTCCGCCGGCCTCCTCGCCGTCGCGGCCGTCGCCGCGCTGTCGCTGACCGCGTGCCAGTCCGGCGGCAAGGACGCGGCGAACGGCGCGGAGACGAGCCGGGCGACCGGCACGGGACCGGAGGTCTCCGCCTCCGCGCCCGCCTCCCCCGGCACCGGTGCCGCACGGGACCCGGGCAACGACCGCACCGCCGCGCAGACCGCGGGCCGGGGCGCGGTGCCCTCCGGTACCCCGGCGACGGCCGCGGTGCGCACCGAGACCCTCGTCGACGGCAGCAAGGCGGAGATCCGCAGGCTCGGTCAGCTCCGCTACCAGGCGAAGATCATCGACCGGGGCGCGGTCGTGGCGGAGCTGGACACCGCCGACGGCGACGCCGGGCTCGACGCCAACGGCATGTACGTCGTGCTCACCCGGGGCGGCGACCTCCGCTCCTGGATGGGCGGCGAACACCGGGGACCGGGCACGTTCACCCTGGCGGGCGGCTGGAAGGCCAAGGTCACGAAGGTGGGCGAACTCCACTACCGCGCGCAGATCATCGGCCGCGAGGGCGCGGTGGAGGCCACGATGGAAGCGAACCAGCACGACACGGGCCTGGACGCCAACGCGGTGTACATCGTGCTGAGCACGGGCGGGGTGATCAGCTCGCACGCGTAGGGGCGCCGGGGGCGGGCCGTGCCTCCTGTCGGCACCCGCTCAGGCAAACGGCGTCCGCATCGGGCGCGGCCCCGACCAGACGGCCTGGCCGGGACCGCGCAACCGAGTTCCCAGGGCTCGGCGGCCGTCGTGCGCCGTCAGTGAGTCCGACGGGGCCACCACGGCCGGGACGCCGACGATGGCGAGTGCGGTGCTTGCGCTCACTCCGAGTCCGGCGGCGCCGACAAGGGCCGGTGCGGCCATCCTCCCGTCGAGGTCGACCATGTGGACGGGGCCGCCGCACCCGCAGTCGCAGGCGTTGCAGCTGCCGCCCGTCACCGGGTCCGTCTCGGCCTTCCCCGTCCGCCGCGCAGTCCGCCACCGAAGCGGCCCCCGCTCTCCTCCGGGAGGGCGGGGCCGCTTTCGTGCGTCCGGGGAGATGCGGAACGCCCCGGCCCGGGTGACCGGTTGCCGAGGCGCCGCGCCCGGAGCTGACCGGGCGTACCGTTCTGAGTGTCGATGCCAGAACGGAGTTCAGCATGCCACCGAGCCACGAGGAGCACACCGGCGCGCGGATCGCGGACTACCGGAAGCTTCGCCAGCTGTCTCAAACTGCCCTGGCACAAAGGGCGTTCCTGGCGCGCAGCACCATCGCCAAGGTCGAGGCGGGGCTGTGCCCGGCGAGCACGACGGTCGTCGCCGCGATCGCGCGTGCCCTCCAGGTTGAGGTCGCGGTCCTGCACGGCCAGCCGTACATCGGCGAGTTGCGGCAGGATCACCTGGACCGGCTGATCAGCCCGCTGTCCGAGGCCCTCGACATGTACGACCTCGGCCCCGACCCCGACGTCACCCCGCGCCCCGTCGACCGCATCGCCGAGGACGTCGCCGCCCTGTGCGCCGCCACCTGCGCCACGGAGTACAAGGACGTCGGGACCAAGCTGCCGGGGCTCGTCGGCGAACTCACCACCGCCGTCGCACTCCTGCCCGCCGGCCCGGACCGGCAGCGGGCGAGTGAGAACCTGGCCTGGTCCTACTGGGTCTCCTACGAGTTCGCCTACCGGCTGGGCTACCACCACCTCGCCTCGATCGCTCTGGAGCGCATGGGGTGGATGGCCGAGCAGGCGCAGGACCCGCTCCTGCTCGCCGTCCGTCTGGCCAAGCGGTCCAGCATGCTGCTGCGCCGCGGTGACAACCGGATGTCGCTGCGCGTCATCGAGCGGGGGCACGGCCTGGTGGAGCAGGCCGAGGACCGCCGGTCGGTGAACGCCCTCGCGGTGTCCGGGAGCCTGTATCTGGCGTCGGCGATCGCTGCTGCTCAGGCCAAGAACGAGGACAGCGTGACGGGTTACCTGGAGCTGGCGGGCCGGGCGGCCGAGCAGATCGGCCGGGACGTGCCGGACGCCTACTGGTGCAGCTTCGGGGTGACGAACGTGCGGCACTACGAGGTGGCCACGCGGGTCGAGCTGGGCCGGCTGGGTGAGGCGGTGAAGGAGGCGAAGCGTCTGCACTTCCCGCCGGGACATCCCAAGATGCGCATGGGCCGCTACTACATGGAGATGGGCCGCGCCTACGTGCAGATGGGCAAGGCCGAGGCGGCGCACCGCGCGCTGAAGCGCGCCCGCGAGGCTGCACCGCAGCAGGCCCGCTATCACCCCCTGATGCGGGAGACCATCGGCGCGCTGGTGCGGCGCCAGCGCACGGCCTCGGACTCCCTGTCTTCCATGGCCGCGTGGGTCGGCATGTAGCACGGTTTCGCGGGGCGAGTGTTCCCGATCGGGGAACACTGCGCGCCGCGTAGCTCGGCACGATGTGACGAGTACCTCACATGCCGTCACATGGAGCCGACCATGACGCCGCAGACCGACCGCCCGCCCGTCGAGGCCGCCCTCGCCTTACCCGCCCGCTCCAGCCTCGACGGCGAGCGCGCGGCCGGACGAGTCTGCGTCTGGGGCGGCGAGGCCCTCACGATCGACACCGCGGTGCTCCTCGACGAGCAGCGCGACGGCGGGGCCGCCTGGTTCCCGCGGGCGTGCCGCCGGTGCACGGCGCAGCGCGCGCACCAGGCCCTCGTGGCGCACGTCCCGATGTGCGAGCGCTGCCGGGACGAGGCCCGGCCGGACTGCGCGCTGGGCGAGGAGCTGCGGCGCCTGGTCGCCGCGCACACCCCGGTGCGGTACTGCGCCTCCTGCGCGCGGCAGATCGGGCCCGGCGAGGAGTTCGAACGGCACCTGACCCAGGCCCCGTCCGGCACGGGCGGCGCCGCCCACTACACGCACCGGGCGTGTCCGTCGAGGAGGTCGCGGTGACCGCCGCACGGCAGGTGCACCCGGACCTGGCGATCATGCGGGAGACCGCCGCCATCGTGCTCGACCCGGCTGCGCTCGCCGCCTCGCGCGACGAGATCGCCGCGTTGATCGAGGACCTCACCGGCCACTTGCACGAGCTGGTACCCGCCGTCGAGGAGCTGACGGGCAGCCGCCCTTCGACAGCCGATCAGGTCTGCGCGCTCGCCGGTCTGGCCGAGGCCCGGCGCAAGCTCGGCCAGCAGCCGGAGGAGGGCAGAGAGGCCGCCCACGCCCGCCGCCTGGCCCGCGTCCTCGTCGCCCTCTCGGCGCACTGGGAGACGTTGAGCCGGCCGCCCGTCTCCCCCTGACGGGCGGCCGCGTGCGCGTGCCGCGGCAGAACTCATGATCTAGAAGTCGCGGCGAACCGGACGCGCCCCCAGCTCGAACCACTTCTGAGCTGGGGGCGTTCGGGTAGGCCGTCCACCGCCCCCAAGCGCGGGCGGCATGGCTGGCCGGACACGCACCGTGTTCGTCGAGACCGGCAAGCAGGTCGAGCGGGCGCCTCGCTAACCAGATACTCCTCGCAAGGAGAGAAGGGTAGGAGTACCCTTTGGTACCGGAAAGGGTGTGAGCATGAGAATCACAGAGGAAGCCCACGGCCGGGCAACTCGGACGACAGCACCGCTGAAGGTCGATGCGGCCATAGACGAGCTGATCGCGGACGGCGCCCATTTTCTGGGGATGACGAAGAAGGACCTGGTCGCCAAGGCCGTCCGAACCTACTTGGAGATCCGCCGCGAGGAGGTTCGGGCCAGCATGCTGGAGAAGATGCGCAAGCTGGACGGATCCGTGGAATCGAGCGTCTCGCTGCTCACCGGCATGTCACCGGAGCGGATCAAGGAACTCGGCGGAGTAGGCGAGGACGACTGATCCGTGCGGCCGGCTCGACCTACCCTCCGCTCGCTCCGCGAGGACCTGAAATTATCGCTGCCGTCAGCCCGGGAACCTCTCGACGAGCTGGATCATCCGATCCTGGCCAAGGCCCGGGAACACTTCGCCGACGACGCGGCCGGGCATGAGCGCATCCGATCGATCGATGACGAGGTGCTCCTCAAGGTCAAGATCCAACGCTGGCGCGGAGCCGTCTGGACCGACGGGGATCTGCCCTGGCTCATCGCTGCCGGACAACGCGAGGACGGTTCACCAGACGACTTCTACTCAGCCCTGGAGACGGCCGCGAGGGCCGCACGGGCCCACTACAACGCCAACAATCGCCACCCTCTGAGCACCACGACGTACGTCGGGCATCTCCTCCCCGACCAGAACGACCGTGATCGCTACCAACTCGAGGCCGGTGCCCGGCTGGTCCGCACTCTCGCTGCCGCTGTCCAGGAGCTGGCTCGTGGATCACTGCACGACGGGCATGAACACGCCGCCGACTTTCCCGCTTTCCGCCTTGGCGTCCTCGTACGTGCCGACGACGGCCATGAGACCTACGCTGCGGTGCGCATCACCGGCTCCGTACCCGACGATCTCATCGCGGTCATCCTGCGTCATGTCCCCGGCTGCGATCCCGCCGCCTGGTACCCCGAGTACGCCCTCCCCAGCCGCCCCCTTCTTCCCGCCGAGCAAGCCTGGTCGACCCTCATGGATCCGAAAGCCGCGGCGGAACTCCTGGACGATGAATGAGCGTGGCTACCGCGTCGACATCACCCACGCGAGCCCTGACTACGAACTCACGGTCTCAACGAGCCGTGGCACGTCGGTGGTTCTGCCTGTGTGCTTCGAACAGCGCCCGTTCACCGAGCTCCTGCCCGGTCACGTCCCTTTCACGAACGTCGAGAGTGACGGGGACTGGTATCCGCACGGCTCCGACGACGTGCGCCGCCTCTCGGACACCCTGACGGCACACGCGGACGGACTCCGCGAACGGCGTGACCCCGGCCAGAGAACTGGTCGGGGTCACGAAACCGCTGGTCAGAACCACAGAGCGACGCTGACCTCGGTAGGCCCTGTGGGACTCGAACCCACAACCAATGGATTAAAAGTCCACTGCTCTGCCAATTGAGCTAAGGGCCCAGGCGATGTTGCCCCCACGAGCATAGCCGGACCCGGCCGGGTCTCCGATCGGGTATCGGGGTGGCGGCCGGGTCGGCGGGCAAAACGCGGGTCGGGCGGAGTGGGGCAGGGAGCGGCGCGGGGGTGGGCCGGGGTGGCGCCGGGTGGGCCAGGGGTGGCGCGCGCGGGGTGGGCCCGGGGTGGGCCGGGGTGGCGGGCAGGTGGGCCGGGGTGGGTCAGGGGGTGGGCGTGTGTTCCGGGCTCTTGTTGCGGGTGTGGTCGGGGTTGAGGAACCAGTGGCGGGCCGACGCCAGCCACCAGGTCGCCGCGAAGCCGAGGACCACCAGGACCGCGACCGGCGCGTAGTTGAACGTCTCGGAGGTGACCGGCGACACCTGCGGCAGCATGAACAGCACCGTGATGACGCCGACCCACACCACCGCCACCACGCCGATCAGCCGTGACCAGCGACCCAGGTGCCAGGGGCCGCGGACGAAGTCGTCGCCCTTGCGCAGGCGCAGCAGGGTCGGGATGACGTAGGCGATGTAGAGGCCGATCACCGCGATGGACGTCACGGCCGCGTACGCGGTGACGTTGATGAGGTACGGCAGGCCCAGCACGAGGGCGCCGATGGCCGCCAGCCACACCGCGGCGACCGGGGTGCGGGTGCGCGGGCTGACCGTGTGCCAGACGCGGGAGAAGGGCAGCGCGCCGTCCCGCGAGAAGGCGTAGATCATGCGGCTGTTGGCCGTCACGGACGCCATCCCGCAGAACAGCTGGGCGCCGATCACGACGAGCAGCAGCAGCTTGCCCGCGGTCGCGCCGAGCGCGTCGAGGAGGATCTGCGCGGGCGGCGCCCCGGTCGGGGAGGCGAGCTGCCGGTCGTAGTTCTGGATGGCGAACGTGAAGCCGAGCAGCAGCACGAAGCCCGCGATCCAGGACGTCCATATGGAGCGCACGATGCCCTTGGGGCCCGCCGTGGAGGCGTCGTGGGTCTCCTCCGTCATGTGCGCGGAGGCGTCGTACCCGGTGAACGTGTACTGGGCCATCAGCAGGCCCAGCAGGACGACGTAGACCCCGCTGCCCCAGCCGGTGTTGTTGACGAAGTGAGTGAAGACGAAGGACGCCGACTGGTGCCGGTCCGGCACGAAGGCCAGCGCCCCGACGATGACGGCGACCCCGAGCACGTGCCACCACACGCTCACGCTGTTGAGGAGGGCGACGATCCGCACGCCGAAGGTGTTCAGCAGACCGTGCAGCAGCAGGATCGCGGCGAAGAGCAGGACCGTGCGGCCGGGGGTCACCTCGAAGTCGAACTGGAGGTTCAGGTACGCGCCGAGGAAGGACGCGGCCCCGAAATCGATGCCGGCGGTCACGGCGACCTGGCCGAGCACGTTGAACCAGCCGGTGAACCAGGCCCAGGCGGCGGCGGAGCGGGGCGGCGCGAGCCGGTGGGCCCAGAAGTAGAGCCCCGCGGAGGTCGGGTACGCCGAGCAGATCTCGGCCATGGCGAGGCCGACGAAGAGGGTCATCAGGCCGACGCCGATCCACCCCCAGGTGATCACGGCGGGGCCGCCGGTGTTCATCCCGAACAGGTACAGCGTCAGGCAGCCGGAGAGGACCGAGATGATGGTGAAGGAGACCGCGTAGTTGGAGAACGCCGACATCCGGCGCGCGAGTACCTGGGTGTAGCCGAGCTGGGCCAGTCGTTCCTCGTCGGAGAGCCCCTGCGCCTTGGCGTCATCTGTCATGTCCCCAGCGATTCCCCAGCGGGCCCCGTGACATGCGTCACAGGATGGCGCGAAATCAACCTGTGCCCGGCGGGGCCGGACGCACCGGGGCCCGTACGACGGTGTCGTACGGGCCCCGGGAGGTCACTTCAGCGGGCGTCAGCCGTTGCGCTTCCAGCGCGGCTTGTCGTCCCGGCGCCCGAAGGAGCCGGTCCCCGTGCCGGAGCCGCGGTGGTCGTCACGACGGCCGGTGGGGCGGTCGTGGCCGCCGGAGCGGAAGCCCGGACGGTCGCCCTGGCGGTCGCGGTTGAACGGGCGGTCGCCCGCCTGCCGGTCGCGGTTGAAGGGACGGTCGCTGCCCCGGTGGCCGGACGGGCGGTCGTCGCGGCGGAAGCCGCCGCGGTCCCCGGCGCCGTCCCGGCGGTCGTCCCGGCGGAAGCCACCGGAGGGACGGTCGTCACGACGCTCGAAAGAACGGCCACCCCGGTCGTCACGACGGTCATCGCGGCGGAAACCACCCGACGGACGGTCGTCACGACGCTCGAAAGAACGGCCACCCCGGTCGTCACGACGGTCGTCGCGACGGAAACCACCCGACGGACGGTCGTCACGGCGGTCGCGGCGCTCGTAGTTGCCGCGCTCGTCGCGCTGCTGGCGCGGACGCTCGTAGGACGGCGCGGCGGACTCCTCGCGGACGGGAGCGGCGTCGGCCGGCTGCTCGGCCGCGGGGGCGGCCTCGGTGTCGGCGCCCTCGGTCGCGGCCGCCGTCCCGGCGACCGCCGCCTCCGGGTCCTCGCCGCGCTCGCGGGCGGCGCGGGCGACGAGACGGTCGGCCTCCTCGCGCAGCTCGGACGCGCGCCGGGTGGCCCGCTCCAGCTCGCGGGTGAGCTGCGAGACCTCGCGCTCGGCCTGGTGGGCGGCGTTGCCCGCCGACTCGGCCTGGACCTCGGTCATCGAGCGGGCGCCGGTGATCTCGGCGACCTCGGGCTCGAAGGCGGTGCCGGAGTTGATGATGTGACGCCCGGCGTCGACGCCCGCGTCCTCCATCAGCCGGAAGATCTGCCGGCGCTGGTGCGGCAGCGACAGGGAGACGACGGTGCCGGTGCGGCCCGCGCGGGCGGTGCGGCCGGCCCGGTGCAGGTAGTCCTTGTGGTCACCGGCCGGGTCCACGTTCAGGACGAGGTCGATGCCGTCCACGTGGATGCCGCGGGCGGCGACGTCGGTGGCGACCAGGACGTTGACGTACCCGTCCTTGAAGTCGGCCAGCGTCCGGGTGCGGGCGCCCTGGGTCATGCCGCCGTGCAGCGCGTCGGCCTTGGCACCGGCGTCGCGCAGCTGCTCGGCGACCCGGTCGGCGCCGAGCTGGGTGCGGACGAAGATGATGGTGCGGCCCTTGCGGGAGGCGATGGCCGCGGTGACCGGCGCCTTGTCCTTGGGCTTCACGATGAGGATGTGGTGCGACATGGTCGTCACGGCGCCCTGGGCGGCGTCGACCTCGTGCGAGACCGGGTCCTTGAGGTACCGGTCGACGAGGGTCTTGATCTCGTTCTCCATGGTGGCGGAGAAGAGCATCCGCTGGCCGCCGGCCGGCACCTGGTCGAGCAGCTCCGTCACCTCGGGCATGAAGCCCAGGTCGGACATCTGGTCGGCCTCGTCGAGGACGGCGATCCGCACGTCCGAGAGGGAGCAGGCGCCGCGGTTGATGATGTCGCGCAGGCGGCCGGGGGTGGCGACGAGGACGTCGACACCGCGCTCCAGGGCGTAGATCTGGTTGCCCATCGACGTACCGCCGCAGACGACCTTCATCTTCAGGCCGAGGACGTCGCCGTAGGGCTGGAGGGCGTCCGCGACCTGCATGGCCAGCTCACGGGTGGGCGTGAGGATCACGGCGCGGGGCTTGTGCTTCTCGGTGCGGCCGCCGGCCAGCGCGGCCAGGGTCGGCAGACCGAAGGAGAGGGTCTTGCCGGAGCCGGTGCGACCCCGGCCCAGGATGTCCTTTCCGGCCAGGGCGTCCGGGATGGTCGCGGCCTGGATCGGGAAGGGGACCGTCACACCGTTCTGCGCGAGCTTGCGCACGACGCCCTCGGGGAGACCGAGGTCGGCGAACGAGACCTGCGCGGTCTCCTCGACGGCCTCGACTGCCTCGACGGCCTCGCCGTTCTCGGGCACGACGGCGTGATCAGTACTGGAAATGGACATGCGTATGCGAAACCTTCCGGAGTCTCGTCGGCACGCGCCCGTCAACTCCGTGATTCGCTCTACGACCGCCTCTATGCGGTCCGCCACGGCAAAGGAGAGTACGCGCCACACGGCGCGCTCTGCGTTGGCGCCGGGCAAATGGGATCAAACGATCTACCACCATACGCACCCATCACCCCTGAAGGCAAACTGACGCCATCACCGCAGGCGGGAGGCGTGCGGAAGATCCGCCGGCGGGACGCTCCCCCTACACCGGCACCCCGGCCTGCGGAGCCGGTTCGCGCTGGACCAGTTGAGGTCCCGTCTCCTCGTGGGCCGACGACGACGGCTCCGCGACCGTCGGCGACGGATCGCCCGACGGCGGCTGCACGGGCGGGGTCGGCGGCTGCTCGGCCGTCCGGGTCGGCGTCGGGTCGGCGGTGCGCGTCGGGGTGGGCCGCGCCGTCTGCCCCGGCCTGCCCGGCACCGGCTCCGAGGCGCTCGCGCC
>NZ_FMCI01000270.1 GCF_900091845.1 Streptomyces sp. SolWspMP-5a-2 | reverse complement strand
GCACGCGCCGTTCCTCCCCGCGCCCCGCCGCTCCCTCCGTCTCGCGGGTGCCCGTTCCTCCCCGTGCGCCCGGGGGGTCCGTGGCGGCGCGGGTTCCGGGGGTTCCCCCGCATCCGGCCGCCGCGCCCTACCGGCAGCACGGGGACCGGAGCGGCGGGCCCGATCCCGCGCTCTCCTGGAGCGCTCCGGGTGCCGGGCCCGCGCGGCCCGTCGTGACGTTCGGGGAGCCCGAGGGGTACGACGCGCTGGCCAGACCCCGGCCGCTCGGGGCGCGACTGCGGCCCCGGATCGGCGCCGTCGCCGCCTGCGTGGTCCTGGGACTCGGCCTCATCGGCGGTGCCGTCACCGGGAGTTGGCTGGTGGGGGAGCCGGACGAGGACCGGACCCGGAGCGCGTTCGACACCGCGGGCGCGCTCTGGCACAGCGCACCCGTCGACGACCTCTTCCCGCGCAGCGTCGAGGGACAGGGCGCCGGTCCCGGCGGCGCCGACCGCACCTGGACCCGGGTCGCCGTCGCGCCCGACAGCGGCTGCGAGGGCGCCTTCGACCCGCTGCTGCGCAAGGCCCTCGCGCCCGTCGGCTGCGAACGCCTGCTGCGCGCCACCTACACCGACGCCACCCAGAGCTTCGTCACCACCGTCGGACTGCTGTTCACCAAGGCCGACGTCCCCGCCATGCGCGACCTCGCCCAGCGCTTCGACAACGAGCGGCTCGGGCTCAGAACCGACCTGATCCCCCGCCCGTACGCCGCGAAGGGCACCGCCGCCGCCCGCTTCGGCGACCCGCAGCGCGCCTCCTGGTCCGTGTCCGTGCTCACCGACGCCCCGGTCGTCGTCTGGTCGGTCTCCGGCTGGGCCGACGGCCGGACCGTCGACGCCCCCCAGCCCGCCGAGGAAGCCATGCGTTCCGGCGCCACCACACCCCCCGCCCAGGCCGGTCTCGGCAACGAGGCGAAGGGCCTCGCCGACCGCGTCGAACGCGCCCTGCGCAAGGACGTCGGCGCCGACCCGGAGCCCTCCGCGTGAGGGGCGCACGCGGCGCCGTCGGCGCGCTGCTCGCCGCGGCGCTGGTGCTGGTGCCCGCCACCGCCGCGCACGCGGACGGCATCCGCGCCCAGCAGTGGGCCCTCGACGCCCTGCACACCCAGCAGATCTGGCAGACCACCAAGGGCGGCGGCGTCACCGTCGCGGTCCTCGACACCGGCGTCGAGGCCGACCACCCCGACCTCACCGGGAACGTCCTGACCGGCAAGGACATGATCGGTTTCGGGGCCCGGCAGGGCGACCGGGCCTGGGCCAGGCACGGCACCGCGATGGCCGGCATCATCGCCGGTCACGGCCATGGACCCGGCGACGGCGAAGGCGTCATGGGCGTCGCGCCCGAGGCGCGGATCCTGCCGGTGCGGGTGATCCTGGAGGACGGCGACAACTCCCGCGGCAAGGCCCGCAGCACCCGCGGCAACGCGCTCGCCGAGGGCATCCGCTGGGCCGCCGACCACGGCGCCGACGTCATCAACCTCTCCCTCGGCGACGACTCCGCCTCAGCCCACCCCGAACCCAGCGAGGACGCGGCCGTCCAGTACGCGCTGAAGAAGGGCGTCGCCGTCGTCGCCTCGGCGGGCAACGGCGGCGAGAAGGGCGACCACGTCTCCTACCCGGCCGCCTACCCCGGGGTGATCGCCGCGACCGCCGTCGACCGCTACGGCACCCGCGCCTCCTTCTCCACCCGACGCTGGTACGCCACGGTCAGCGCGCCGGGCGTCGACATCGTCATCGCCGACCCCGACCACCGCTACTACGAGGGCTGGGGCACCAGCGCCGCCTCCGCGTTCGTCTCCGGGGCCGTCGCGCTGATCAAGTCCGCGCACCCGGGACTCGCCCCCGCGCAGATCAAGAAGCTCCTGGAGGACACCGCGCGGGACGCGCCGGTCGGCGGGCGCGACGACTCCCGGGGCTTCGGGATGATCGACCCGCAGGCGGCCGTCGCGGCGGCCGGACGCCTCAAGCCCGAGGGCCTCGAAGCGGCGTCCTACGGCACGAGGTACTTCGGTCCGGGACCCGACACCGCGTCCTCGGGCGGCGGCCCCACCGACTGGGCGGCCCCCCTCGCGGGCGGCGCGGGCGGGGTGCTCCTGGTCGCGGCCGTGGTGCTGTGGCGCGCGCGGCGGTCCAGGACCGACCGCCGCGAGCACGTGCTCGACGGGGACTTCTAGAACGGCTTCCGCGGACGCTTTCCCGCCTCACGCGGACGACGCCTCCGACGACGCGGAGGCGAGCGCCGACACCGCCTTCCGCGCCGCCGACTCCACCAGCGTGATGCCCTGCGCCTGCGTGGCGCTGCCCCGCGACACCACCGCGATCAGGTACTGCTCGCCGCCCGACGTCACCCGGCCCACGCTGTTGACGTCCCACAGGCCCGTGGTGCTCCGCGCCAGCCAGCCGTTCTTCAGCGCCCAGGCCGAACCGTCGGCGACCGCGGACACCCCCCAGTGCTGATCGGCCGCTATCCGCCCCATCAGCCCCTGGAGGTACGACCGCGAGGCCGCGCTCAGCCTCGACGTGTCCCCGAACACCTGCCGCAGCAGGGTGATCTGGTCGGCCGCGGTGGTCTGGGTCAGGCCCCACAGCTCGCCGTCGCCGCCCGCCGTCGCGGTGAGCCCGAACCGCTTGTTCGCCGCGTCCAGCCCGTCGGCCTTCCCGATCGCGTCCCACAGCGCGGTCGCCGAGGCGTTGTCGCTGTTCTCGATCATCGCGGTGGCGTACGTGCGCTCCGCCGCCGTCAGATGCCTGCCCGCGTCCTGCGCCTGGAGCAGCAGCGCCGCCAGGATGTCGACCTTGACGATGCTCGCCGTGTCGAAGGCGCCGTCGCCGTACCCGGCGCTCGTGCCCGAGCCGACGTCCAGGACCGCCACCGACACCTCGGCGCCGTCGGGCACGGTCACCGACGTCATGGCCTTCGCCAGCAGCGCGTCACGGTCCACCGTCGGCTGTGCCACCGGTTCCATCGACTCGTCCCCGTCCCCGTCCCCGTCCGCGGTCACGTCGCCGTCGGCCGACGGCGTCCCCGCCGACGATACGGGGGCCGCCCCGGAGTGCGCCTGCGCCGTGACGTACACGGTCCCCGCCGCCGTCCCGCCCACGACGGCGACCGCCGCCAGCGCGGTGTACAGCAGCGGGCGGACGCGCGAGGGACGGGCACGCCGTCGGCGGGTTCGGGAGGACTCCATGCCGCCGATGGTCGGCGCGGGGACTGTGCGGCCCGTGAGACGCGGGTGAAAAGTACGTCAGGGATTGCTGAGAAAACGGTGAAAACGGTGACAGCCGGGTTTCGGGACCCGCACAAGCGCAGCGGCATCCCCCCGATAGGGTCGGGGACCGTGGCGAACAAGAACATTCCCGACCCCGGCTTCTCCGACGACGACGGCGGCGCCGACCCCCGGCTGAGCGCCGCGCTCGCCGCCTGGGCCGCCGACCACGACGCCGTCGGACCCGTCCTTCAGGCCCTGGAGGGCGCGCGGCTCCTGGTGCCCGTGGTGGCGGTGCTCGGCGAGGTCGAGGAGGACGGGAACGGGCTGCGCCGTGAGAAGACCAGCGACATGGCCGTCCCCACCCTGAAGGCCGGGTCCCGCACCGCGCTGCCCGCCTTCACCAGCACCGACGCCCTGGCCCGCTGGGACCCGGAGGCCAGGCCCGTCGCCGTGCCGCTCCGGCAGGCGTTGCAGGCGGCCGCCCACGAGAAGGCGGACACCGTCGTCCTCGACCTGGCCGGTCCCGTCCCGTTCGAACTGAGCGGACCGGTGCTGCTGGCCCTCGCCGAGGGGCGGGTGAGCACCGACCCGCTCGCCGACCCCGCCGTCCGGGAGGCGGTGCGGGCCGTCGTGGCGGCCGAGCCCGACGTGCTCCGCGCCCACCTCGGTCCCGGCCGGGCCGACGGCACGCTCGCCCTGGTCCTGCGGACGCCCGGGGCGGCCCGGTCCGTCGCCGAGCGGCTCGCCGCCGACGAGACACTGAGGGCCCGCCTGGTGCGCGGCCTCGACCTGGCGCTGCTGCCGGCCGGGGCGACGCCTCCGGGCGAGCCCTTGTTCGTGCGGGACGACCCCTCGGCGTGAGGGGTGCGGCGGCCCCGTCAGCCGTAGACGGGACCCGTGTATTTCTCCCCGGGGCCCTGGCCCGGCTCGTCCGGGACCAGGGACGCCTCGCGGAAGGCGAGCTGGAGCGACTTCAGACCGTCGCGCAGCGGGGCCGCGTGGAAGGAGCTGATCTCGGTGGTGCTGGCGTCCAGCAGCCCGGCGAGGGCGGTGACCAGCTTGCGCGCCTCGTCCAGGTCCTTGTAGGCGTCGCCCTCCTCGGTCAGTCCGAGCTTCACGGCGGCGGCGCTCATCAGGTTGACGGCGACCGTGACGATCACCTCGACGGCGGGGACCTCGGCGATGTCGCGGGTCATCTCGTCGAAGTCGGGGGCGTCGAGGGCCTCGGGGGCCCCGGCGGAGTCGGCAGGGGTGTCACTCATGCCCCACACGATAGGCCCCGCACCCGGCCGGTTAGCACCACCCCCGGGTAGCTGCTAACCTTGTGTGACGACCGGCCGGACACGCCAGCAGTACGCGAGCCCGGCCCACAAGTGGAGGCTCCGATCTCCCACCTGACCGTCCCCCGGGACAGCAGGTCACCCGGTCAGGCGGCATCCATCGTTCCGTACGGACGATGGAGTCGCCCGAAAGCGCGCCCCGCGGTATCGCGGCGGTGCTCCGGTTGTCTTGGAGCCCCGCACGTGACCGTCCGGGGCATTTTTCGTTCTTCGGCGCGGTTAGGTCCAACGAAAGAGACATACGCGGCTGTCCGCCAGACCGCCGTGTGGTGCTAACCGAGGAGGATCCATCAGCGCCGAGCCCCGCATCAACGACCGGATTCGCGTTCCCGAGGTGCGACTTGTCGGTCCCAGTGGCGAGCAGGTGGGCATCGTCCCGCTGGCCAAGGCACTGGAGCTTGCTCAGGAGTACGACCTCGACCTCGTCGAGGTAGCGGCGAACGCCCGTCCGCCCGTGTGCAAGCTCATGGACTACGGGAAGTTCAAGTACGAGTCGGCCATGAAGGCCCGTGAGGCGCGCAAGAACCAGGCGCACACGGTCATCAAGGAGATGAAGCTCCGGCCGAAGATCGACCCGCACGACTATGACACCAAGAAGGGTCACGTCGTTCGGTTCCTCAAGCAGGGCGACAAGGTCAAGATCACGATCATGTTCCGTGGTCGCGAGCAGTCCCGGCCCGAGCTGGGCTACCGGCTGCTCCAGCGTCTCGCGGAGGACGTCCAGGACCTCGGGTTCATCGAGTCGAACCCGAAGCAGGACGGCCGCAACATGATCATGGTTCTCGGTCCGCACAAGAAGAAGACCGAAGCGATGGCCGAGGCCCGTCAGGCGCAGGAGGCCCGCAAGGCCGACGCGAAGGCCAACCCCGGTCGCTCGCAGAACGCCGCCGAGACCGAGGCGTCCGACGAGGGCGCCGACGTCGAGACGGGTGTCCAGGCCGAGGCGCCCGCCGAGGCGTGATCCCGGGACGCGAGTCCCAGGACCCAGTTTCCGACACAAGAGACGTTCCGACGTGCCCGGTTCTCGTGACCGGGCACCGGAACGCCACCGACGAGGAGAGAACGGCGCTATGCCGAAGAACAAGTCGCACAGCGGTGCCAGCAAGCGCTTCAAGATCACCGGCTCCGGCAAGGTGCTCCGCGAGCGCGCCGGCAAGCGCCACCTGCTCGAGCACAAGTCGTCCCGTCTGACGCGTCGCCTCACCGGCAACGCCGAGATGGCCCCGGGCGACGCCAAGAAGATCAAGAAGCTTCTCGGCAAGTGACCTCGGGCGCGCGCCGCGCGCCTGAGCACCGACCGGGACCCAATCGTTTCCGGGCCGTGTGAGTCCCCACCACGGCCCCGCTACAAGGAGTTAACAAGTGGCACGCGTCAAGCGGGCAGTCAACGCCCACAAGAAGCGCCGGGCGATCCTCGAGCAGGCCTCCGGCTACCGCGGTCAGCGTTCGCGCCTGTACCGCAAGGCCAAGGAGCAGGTCACCCACTCGCTGGTCTACAACTACAACGACCGCAAGAAGCGCAAGGGTGACTTCCGCCAGCTGTGGATCCAGCGCATCAACGCCGCTGCCCGCGCGAACGGCATGACCTACAACCGCTTCATCCAGGGTCTGAAGGCCGCCAACGTCGAGGTCGACCGCAAGATCCTCGCCGAGCTGGCCGTCAACGACGCCAACGCGTTCGCCGCGCTCGTCGAGGTCGCCCAGAAGGCGCTGCCCTCGGACGTCAACGCGCCCAAGGCTGCGTGACGCCGCGCCGGCCCGGGGCCGGCCGACGTGACAGTACGGACCCGCGGACTTCGGACCGCGGGTCCGTTCTCGTCGAGTGACCCAAGGTGAAAGAGGACCATGCCCCCCGCCACGCCCGAGCTGCTCTCCCCCCGTTCCCCCCGCGTCGCCGCCGCCAGGCGCCTCGCCCGGCGGAACTTCCGCGGCAAGGAGCGACTGTTCCTCGCCGAGGGGCCGCAGGCCGTGCGGGAGGCGGCGGCACACGGCGCCGGGACCCTGACCGAGCTGTTCGCCACCGCCGAGGCGGCCGAACGGTACGCGGACATCGTGGGTGAGGCGCGGGACGCCGGAGCCCGGGTGCACCTCGCCGACGAGCAGGTCATCGCCGACATCTCCACCACCGTCACCCCGCAGGGCCTGGTCGGGGTCTGCCGGTTCGTCGACACCCCCTTCGACGACATCCTCGCCGCCGCCCCCCGGCTGGTCGCCGTGCTCGCCCACGTCCGCGACCCCGGCAACGCCGGCACCGTGCTGCGCTGCGCCGACGCCGCGGGCGCCGACGCCGTCGTCCTCACCGACGCCTCCGTCGACCTGTACAACCCCAAGGCCGTCCGCGCCTCCGTCGGCTCCCTCTTCCACCTCCCGGTCGCCGTCGGCGTCCCCGTCGAGCGGGCCGTCGCCGCGCTCGGCGAGGCGGGCGTGCGCGTCCTCGCCGCCGACGGCGCGGGCACCGACGACCTCGACGACGAGCTGGACAAGGGCACCATGGGCGGCCCCACCGCCTGGGTGTTCGGCAACGAGGCGTGGGGGCTCCCGGAGGAGACCCGCGCGCTGGCGGACGCCGTCGTGCGCGTCCCGATCCACGGGAAGGCGGAAAGTCTGAACCTCGCCACCGCCGCGGCCGTATGTCTCTATGCCTCCGCCCGTGCACAGCGGGCATCCGGAGGGTGCCGCTCCGTCACCGGGAGCTAGTAGGGTGACCAGCTCGGGGGGCGGCCCACTGCGTCGTCTGAAGGGTGGGGTACGGGGATGATCGTCGGCACGGGCAGCGGACCGGGGGCGCGCGGTGAGCGGCCCCTCCCGGCGGGCCCCGACCCCACCCCTGACATCGACCCGGACGAGCTGCCCGACGGGCTGGTCGTCGCCGACGCGCACGGGCGGGTCGTCTGCTTCAACGCCGCCGCCGAACGGATCACCGCGCTGCGCGCCGAGGACGCCCTCGGCAGACGCCTGGAGAAGGCCCTCCCGTTAGAGGACCTGGAGGGCCGCCGCTGGTGGCAGCTGACCGACCCCTACGGCGGTCTCGCCACCCGGGTCAGACAGCCCGAGCGCAACCTCCTGCTGCCCGGCGGGCGCGAGGTCCTCGTCAGCGCCCGGTACGTCCGCGAGGAGCCCACCGGGGCCGTCCGGCGCGTGGTGGTGTGCCTGCGCGACACCGAGGCCCGCCGCCGCACCGAGCGCAGCCACGCCGAGCTGATCGCCACCGTCGCGCACGAACTGCGCTCCCCGCTGACCTCCGTGAAGGGCTTCACCGCGACCCTCCTCGCCAAGTGGGAGCGGTTCACCGACGACCAGAAGCGGCTCATGCTGGAGACCGTCGACGCCGACGCCGACCGCGTCACCCGCCTCATCGCCGAGCTGCTCGACATCTCCCGGATCGACTCCGGGCGCCTTGAGGTCCGCCGCCAGCCCGTCGACATCGGGGCCGCGGTCGGCCGTCACATCCAGGCGTACGTCGCCGCGGGCCAGCCCGCCGACAAGTTCCTGCTCCGCCTGGAACCGCCGCTGCCCGCGCTCTGGGCCGATCCCGACAAGATCGACCAGGTGCTGAGCAACCTGCTGGAAAACGCGGTGCGCCACGGCGAGGGAACCGTCACCATCGATGTCACGCCCTCGGCCTCCCCGCGTGAAGGGGAGACCGACGCGCACGCGGCGACCTCGGTCACCGTGAGCGACGAGGGGTCCGGCATCCCGGAGGAGTCCATGAACCGCGTCTTCACCCGCTTCTGGCGAGGCAGCAAGCGCGGCGGCACCGGTCTCGGCCTGTACATCGTCAAGGGCATCGTCGAGGCCCACGGCGGCACCATCACCGTCGGCCGCGCCCCCGACGGCGGCGCGCAGTTCCGATTTACGTTGCCCGCGAGCCTGCCGGCCTACCTGGTCTGAGCGGCCCGCGGGCGCGGACGCCCACCCCCACCCCGTTAGACTCGGCCTTTGGCACCTTTGCGTCCCCGTTCAGGGACGACGCGTCCCCCGAGTCGCAGCGGGACCCTCAGCCAGCCAACCGGAAGCACGGGAAGAGATGTCGGCACCGAATAAGTCGTACGACCCTGTCGAGGTCGAGGCCTTGAAACCGCAAGAGATCGAGCGCATGCGGGACGAGGCGCTCGCCGCCTTCGCCGCCGCCCCCTCCCTCGAAGCGCTCCAGGAGGCCAAGGTCGCCCACACCGGCGGCACCTCCCCGCTGGCCCTCGCCAACCGCGAGATCGGCGCGCTGCCCCCGCAGGCCAAGGCCGCCGCGGGCAAGCTCGTCGGGCAGGCCAGGGGCGCCGTCAACAAGGCGCTGGCCGGCCGGCAGGTCGAGCTGGAGGCCGAGCGCGACGCCCGGGTGCTGGTCGAGGAGGCGGTGGACGTCACCCTGCCCTACGACCGGGTCCCGGCCGGTGCCCGGCACCCGCTGACCACCCTCTCCGACCGGATCGAGGACGTCTTCGTCGCCATGGGCTACGAGGTCGCCGAGGGGCCGCAGGCCGAGGCCGAGTGGTTCAACTTCGACGCCCTGAACATCGGCCCCGACCACCCCGCCCGCGGCGAGGCCGACACCTTCTTCGTCGAGGGCCCGGACGGCACCGCCGACTCCGGCGTCGTGCTGCGCACCCACACCTCGCCCGTGCAGATCCGCTCGCTGCTCGCGCGCGAGCTGCCGGTGTACGTGATCTGCCCGGGGCGCGTCTACCGCACCGACGAGCTGGACGCCACCCACACCCCGGTCTTCCACCAGGTCGAGCTGCTCGCCGTCGACGAGGGCCTGACCATGGCCGACCTCAAGGGCACCCTGGACCACATGGTCCAGTCGCTGTTCGGGGCGGGCATGAAGACCCGGCTGCGGCCCAACTTCTTCCCGTTCACCGAGCCGTCCGCCGAGATGGACATGGTGTGCTACGTCTGCCGCGGCGAGTCCGTCGGCAACCCCGACCGGCCCTGCCGCACCTGTTCCAGCGAGGGCTGGATCGAGCTGGGCGGCTGCGGCATGGTCAACCCCAAGGTGCTGGCCGCCTGCGGCGTCGACCCGGAGAAGTACAGCGGGTTCGCCTTCGGGTTCGGCATCGAGCGGATGCTGATGTTCCGCCACAACGTCGAAGACATGCGAGACATGGTCGAGGGTGACGTGCGCTTCACCCGGCCGTTCGGGATGGAGATCTGATGCGGATCCCGCTTTCTTGGCTGCGGGAGTACGTCGACCTGCCGGCGACGGAAACCGGCCGTGACGTGCAGGCCAGGCTCGTGTCCGCGGGCCTCGAGGTCGAGACCGTCGAGCAGCTCGGCGACGGGCTCAAGGGCCCGCTGGTCGTCGGCCAGGTGCTGACCATCGAGGAGCTGGAGGGCTTCAAGAAGCCCATCCGCTTCTGCACCGTCGACGTCGGCACCGCCAACGGCACCGGCGACCCGCAGGAGATCGTCTGCGGCGCCCGCAACTTCGCCGTCGGCGACAAGGTCGTCGTGGTGCTGCCCGGCGCCGAGCTGCCCGGCGGCTTCGCGATCGCCGCCCGCAAGACCTACGGCAAGACCTCGCACGGCATGATCTGCTCCAGCGACGAGCTGGGCATGGGCGACGACGGCACCAAGGGCATCATCGTGCTGCCGCAGGAGACCGAGGTCGGCAAGGACGCCGTCGAACTCCTCGAACTCGTCGACGAGGTCCTCGACATCGCCGTCACCGCCAACCGCGGCGACTGCCTGTCGCTGCGCGGCGTCGCCCGCGAGACCGCCGTCGCCTACGGCCTGCCGCTGCGCGACCCGGCGCTCCTCGACGTCCCGGGCCCCAACGCCTACGGCTACCCCGTGCAGGTGAGCGACCCGGTCGGCTGCGACCGGTTCACCGCCCGCACGGTCACCGGGCTGAGCCCCGACGCCCGCTCCCCGATCTGGCTCCAGCGCCGGCTCCAGAAGGTCGGCATGCGCCCGATCTCGCTCGCCGTCGACGTCACCAACTACGTGATGATGGAGCTGGGCCAGCCGCTGCACGCCTACGACCGCTCGCAGGTCCGCGGCACCGTCGGCGTCCGGCGCGCCGAGCAGGGCGAGAAGCTCACCACCCTGGACGGCGTCGAGCGCGTCCTGCACACCGACGACCTGGTCATCACCGACGAGCGCGGCCCCATCGGGCTCGCCGGGGTGATGGGCGGCGCCGACACCGAGATCGCCGACGACGCCGCGCGGGCCACCGCCGACGTGGTCGTGGAGGCCGCCCACTTCGACGCGGTCTCCGTCGCCCGCACCGCCCGCCGCCACAAGCTCTCCACCGAGGCGTCCCGGCGCTTCGAGCGCGGGGTCGACCCGCAGGCCGCGGCCGCCGCGGCGCAGCGCACCGTCGACCTCCTGGTGCTGCTCGCGGGCGGCACCGCCGAGGCGGGCGTCACCGAGGTCGTCGCGCCGTCCGCGCCGCACACCATCAGCGCGCCCGCCGACCACCCGGACAAGGTCGCGGGTGTCACCTACGGCCGCGAGACCGTCGTGCGCAGGCTCCAGCAGATCGGCTGCGACGTCTACGGGCAGGACGAGCTGATCGTCACCGTCCCGTCCTGGCGGCCCGACCTGGTGGCGGCCAACGACCTCGCCGAGGAGGTCATCCGCCTGGAGGGCTACGAGAACCTGCCCTCCACGCTGCCCAGGCCCTCCTCGGGCCACGGCCTCACGGCGCGGCAGCGGCTGCACCGCAGGGTCGGCCGGGCGCTGGCGGGCGCCGGGTACGTCGAGGCGCTGAGCTACCCGTTCGTCGGCGAGCAGGTCTTCGACCAGCTCCTCCTCGACGCCGACGACCCGGACCGCCAGGTCGTCAGGCTCGTCAACCCGCTCAACGACGAGGAGCCCGCGCTCCGCACGTCGCTGCTGCCCGGCCTGCTCGGCGCGCTGCGCCGCAACGACGGCCGGGGCAGCCACGACCTCGCGCTGTTCGAGACCGGCCTGGTCTTCCACCCGCGCGCGGACCGCGCGGTCGTCGCCGCGCCGCCCGTCGACCGGCGGCCCACCGCCGAGGAGATCGCCGCGCTCGACGCCACCCTCCCCGACCAGCCGCGGCACGTCGCGGTCGTCCTCGCGGGCGCCCGTGAGCAGTCCGGCTGGTGGGGCGGGGGACGTCCGGCCCAGTGGGCGGACGCGATCGAGGCCGCCCGCGCGGTGGCCCGTGAGGCCGGTGCCGAACTCGTCGTCAGGAGCGGCCGGTACGGGCCGTGGCACCCGGGGCGCACCGCCGAGCTGGTCGTCGTCGCCGACGGCGCGGAGCGGGTCGTGGGGCACGCGGGCGAACTGCACCCGCGGGTGCAGAAGTCGCTCGGTCTGCCGGACCGCACCAGCGCGATGGAGCTGGACCTGGACGCCCTCCAGGCGGCCGGGGACGACACCCCGCAGGCGCCGCGGATCTCCACGTTCCCGATGGCCACGCAGGACGTCGCGCTGGTCGTCGACGCGGACGTGCCGCACGCCGAGGTCGAGGCCGCGCTGCGCGAGGGCGCGGGTGAACTCCTGGAGTCCATCCGGCTCTTCGACGTGTACGAGAACGGCGCGCAGCTCGGCGAGGGCAAGAAGTCGCTGGCGTACGCGCTGCGCTTCCGGGCCGGTGACCGCACCCTGACGGTGGACGAGGCGTCCGCCGCCCGGGACGCGGCCGTCGCGCTCGCGGGGGAGCGGTCGGGAGCCGTGCTGCGGGCGTGACCGTCCGCCCGGCGGTGCGGCCCGCGTCCCTCGCGGGACCGCCGGGACCGTCGGGGGCCCGGGGAGGGGTGCGCCCTCCCCGGGACTCCCGGAAGCGGCGCGCGCCCGCCTGAACTGCCGTGATCCCGGGCCCCGGGACAGACAGGTCATGCGTGATCTCACTCGATCGGGTGGCTTCCCGGGATGATCTGGTCCTTCCGGGCCATGCCGTGGACAGAATCGGACCGGCCTTTCGGGGCCGGTCCGATTGTGCTGTCAGGGCCTACACGGGGGGTCATCGGCTTGGTCCGCATCAAGGCCGGAGTAAGCCGGGCGCGGTCGCTGGGACTGCCCACCGTGTGGGGCGCCATGGCCATCACCTACAAGCTGGTCTGCCCGCTCGCCCAGCAGAACGGCCTGGGCGCGCGCATCGTCACCAGCGCCGTCTTCTTCGCCGTGGGCACCGGACTCGTCGTGCACGTCCGGCAGGCGCTGCTGCGGGAGTTGCGGGAGGTGCGCCGGGTCGCCGGGGTCGCGCAGAACGCGCTGCTGCGCCCCCTGCCGCCCCGGCTCGACGGCCTGGACGTGGCCGCCGCCCAGCTCTCCGCCGAACCGGGCGCGGCCATCGGCGGCGACCTCTACGACGTCGTCGGCACCGAGCACGGGGTGCGGGTCGTCATGGGGGACGTGCGCGGGCACGGGCTCGGCGCCCTCGACACCGTCGCCGCCGTCCTCGGCAGTTTCCGCGAGGCCGCCCACGACGAGCCCGAACTCGGCCGTGTGATGCGCCGGTTGGAGCGCGCGCTGGCCCGGCGGCTGCGGGAGCGGACCCGCGCCGAGCATCCGGCCGGGGCGGCCCCCGAGGGCGCGGACGCCGAGGAGTTCGTCACCGTGCTGCTGCTGGAGATCCGCCGGGACGGCGCGGTGCGCCTGCTCAACTGCGGTCATCCGTCGCCCTATCTGCTGCGCGGCGGCACGGTCACGACCCTGGCCCGCGCCGAACCGCTGCCGCCGCTCGGCCTGTTCCCGCTCCCGCCCGACCCGGTGGTGGAGAGCTGCGGGCGGCTGCTGCCCGGCGAGACGCTGGTCCTGCACACCGACGGCGCCGAGGACGCCCGTGACGCCCGCGGGCGGTTCTTCGCGCTGCCCGACGTGCTGGCCGCCGCCGCGGACGAGCGGCCGCGTGCCCTTCTCGGGGCCGTCTTCACCGCGCTGCTGCGGCACACCGGGGGCTCGCCCGCCGACGACGTGGCCCTGCTGGCGCTGCGCAACGACCGCCGGCGGGCGCTGTCCACCGCGGCGCAGGAGCCCGCTCGCCCCGGCAGCCAGCGCCCGCAGCCCGCGTCGGGGACCTAGGCCGTGTCCGCGAGGTCCCGCCCGGCGCGCGGTGCCGGACCCGCCCTGGCGGAAGCCGAGACGGTGAGCCCATGGGAGAGGGGGAGCCCGGTCGCCGGCGGGCCGTCCGTCCCGCCGCGGAGTGTCGGGCAGGCGGTGGGACGGACGGCGCGCGATCAGACCGCCGCGCTGTTCGAGGGGGAGCAGGCGGCCCGGCCGGCCTCTTGCGAGGTGACCAAGTCAACCGGTCGGGAACTCTCCGCGACAGCGCGCACACCCTGCGGATCCGGGCACTCCGTTCACACCCCGTGTGAACCGGTCCGCACTACGCTGACCCCATCGATGGACCCGGGGGGCACCCATGCAGCCCAATTCCCTTCTCGACGCGATCCTGGACGAGGCGGGCGTCTCGCACGCGGGCCTCGCCGCCCACGTGAACCAGGCGGGCCGCGCCCGCGGACTCGCGCTCCGCTACGAACACACCGCCGTGGCCCGGTGGTTGAAGGGGCAGCGCCCGCGCGGCCAGGTCCCCGACCTGATCTGCGAGGTGCTCGCCGTCCGCCTGCACCGGCCGGTCACCCTGGACGACATCGGGCTCGGCGTGCCCGGTGAGCCGTCGGCGCCGCACGCCACCTCGCTCTCCGGGTTCGTCGAACGGGCCACCGCGCTCTGGCGCTCCGACGAGCAGCAGCGCCCGCACGTCCTGGGCGCCCCGGCCGTCACCGGCACGCCCGCCGTGATGCCGGTGTGGGAGTGGGAGAACCCGCCGGAGGACACCGACGTCTCGCGTGTCGGCCGGCACCGGGTCACCGCCGCCGACCTGGAGACGCTGCGGGCGGCCCGCGCCCACTACGAGCAGATGTACCGCAAGACCGGTGGCATCGCGACCCGCACCCGGATCGTCGGCTTCCTGAACGCGGAGGCCGCGCCGCTGCTGCGGGGCCGCTACGCCGACGCCACCGGACGCCAACTCCACCGCGCCACCGGCGGGTTGGTGGCCGTCGCGGGGATCTGCGCCTACGACTCCGACGCGCACGGCCTGGCCCAGCGCTACTTCCACCAGGCGCTGCGGCTCGCGAAGGCCAGCGGGGACCGGGGGTTGGGCGCGTACGTGATAGCGCTGCTCGTCAACCAGGCGCTGTTCATGCGGGAGTACCGCCAGGCGGTCGCGTTCGCGGAGGCCGCGCTGCGGGCCGCGGGCAAGCACATCACCCCGGCGCTCGCCTCCGACCTGTACGCGATGCAGGCCAAGGCGTACGCGCATCTGGGCGACGGCACCAGCGCCCTGTCCTGCATCCGGCGCGCCGAGGTCGCCGCGGAGCGCATCCGGCGCGGGTACGAGCCCGACGAGACCGGCTATGTCCAGCCGGGTCTGGTCAACGTCCAGGTGGCGGAGGCCCTGTTGAGCCTGGGGGAGCTGGCGGCGGCCGGGGAGCACGCGGCGGCGGCCGTGGACACCCCGGCGCACGACCGGGGCCGGGTGCACCGGCTGGCGATGCTCAGCACCATCGAGCTGCGCCAGGGGCACGCCGACAAGGCGGTGGCGACCGCGGTGCGGATGGCGGAGCAGGCCCGGGGCATGGAGTCGCAGCGGCTGCGCGACCGGCTGCGGGCGGTCCGCGAGCACCTGGTGCGCAGCGGTGGCACGGGCACCGCCGAGGCCGCCGAACTGATCGACGGGGCGCTGCGCGTGCCGCTGTAGCGGGCGCGGTCCCGGGGTCCACTGCGCCCGCGGCTGCGCCGGGCGCCGCTTCCCGTGCGCCTGCTGCGTTGTCGTTCCTGCTGCGATATTGCCACTTACTCGGCGGAAGGTGGCAGAACCGTGCAGTGGACGAAACAGAACGAACAAACTGTGTACTCAAACCGCTGGTTCAGGGTCAACCTGGCGGACGTCGAACTCCCCGACGGCCGCCATCTGGATCACTTCCTCATCCGGCTGCGGCCCGTCGCCGTGGCCACGGTGGTCAACCAGGCCAACGAGGTCCTCCTCCTGTGGCGCCACCGCTTCATCACCGACAGCTGGGGGTGGGAACTGGCGGCCGGGGTCGTGGAGGACGGCGAGGACATCGCGTACGCGGCGGCCAGGGAACTGGAGGAGGAGACCGGCTGGCGGCCGGGGCCTCTGCGCCACCTGATGAGCGTGGAGCCGTCCAACGGGCTCACCGACGCCCGGCACCACATCTACTGGGCCGACGAGGGCGAGTACATCGGGCACCCCGTGGACGACTTCGAGTCGGACCGCCGGGAGTGGGTCCCGCTCAAGCTCGTCCCCGACATGGTCGTCCGCGGCGAGGTCCCGGCCGCCAACATGGCGGCGGCACTGTTGCTCCTGCACCATCTCAGGCTCGGACAGGACACCGTGTCCTGACCCCCCGCGGCCGTCCCACCGGGTCCTGGTGCCTCAGCGGCCCAGGACCTGCCAGACCGTCACGACGAGCGCGCCCAACGACGTCAGCGCCGCGACCGCGGGCAGCGGCCAGCGGGCGTGCTCCAGTGCGCTGATCCGGGCCGTCAGATCGTCGACCTCCTTGCCGGTCTCCTCCGTACGGTGGTTGAGCAACGCCAGTCCGCCCTCGACGCGCGCGTACGCGACATCGAGGCGGCGCCGTAACTCTGCGAGTTCTCCATGGACCACGGGATGCTCGGGTTCGGCGGTCACGGGTCCACTCCTTTCCGTAGTCGTCACACATCCCTTGCACGCGCATGATGAGTCAACTCGCCTGGTGGGCGCGTGGGGAGCGTGTGCGTAGGGCATATGCGTGCCCGGCGCGCACACGGCGTGTGAATACGGCGGGCCCGGCACCTGATCCAGGTGCCGGGCCCGTTCGTCACACAGGGTGGCCGAAAACGGTCACCCGTAGCTGTAGAAGCCCGAGTTGGTCTTCCGGCCCAGCCGTCCCGCGTCCACCATCCGCTGGAGCAGCGGGGGAGCGGCGTACAGCGGCTCCTTGTACTCGTCGTACATCGAGTTGGCGATCGACACGATGGTGTCCAGGCCGATCAGGTCGGCGAGCCTGAGCGGGCCCATCGGGTGGGCGCAGCCCAGCTCCATGCCGTTGTCGATGTCGTCGCGCCCGGCGATGCCCGACTCGAACATCCGGATCGCGGAGAGCAGGTACGGCACGAGCAGCGCGTTGACGACGAACCCGGAGCGGTCCTGGGCGCGGATCGCGTGCTTGCCGAGCAGCTTCTCGGCGAAGAGCTGGGCGCGGCCGATGGTGCCCTCGGAGGTGGTCAGCGCCGGGATCAGCTCGACGAGCTTCTGCACCGGAGCCGGGTTGAAGAAGTGGATGCCGATGACCTGGTCGGGGCGCGAGGTGGCGACCGCGAGCTTCACCAGCGGGATCGACGAGGTGTTGGAGGCGAGGATCGCGTCCGGGCGGGTCACCACCTGGTCCAGGACCTGGAAGATCTCCGTCTTCACCTGCTCGTTCTCGACGACCGCCTCGATCACCAGGTCCCGGTCGGCGAACTCGCCGAGGTCGGTGGTGAAGCTGAGCCTGGCCAGGGTGTCGTCCCGCTCGGCTTCGCTGATCTTGCCGCGTTCGGCGGCCCTGGTCAGCGAGTTCAGCAGCCGGGTGCGGCCGATCTCCAGGGCCTCCCCGGTCGTCTCGGCGACCCGCACATGCAGACCTGACCGGGCGCACACCTCGGCGATGCCCGCTCCCATCTGGCCGCAGCCGACCACGCCGACGCGCCCGATGTCTCCCGACGGGATGTCCGTCACATCGTCCCTTTCGCTGATTCCACGGGTGCGGCAGGCGCCGCTCGCGCGGCGCCTGCTCCGATCGTGCACGTTACTCCCAAGTATCGATGATCGACCGCAGGGGTCGGGCATGCTGGCCCGGAGGCGGTCCGTGACGGGCGGTGCCGCACGGTTCCTGGGGGTGCGCAGATGGGACGAGTGACACGCCGGGCCTTCACCGCGGCCGCGCTGTCGACGCTCGTGTTCACGCCGGACGCGACGGCGGGCGACGCGCGCGGGCACGGGCCGGGGCGCGGCCCGGGGCGCGGGCGGGCCACCGCCGAGATGCGCGGGATGTGGGTGGCGACCGTGGCCAACCGGGACTGGCCCTCACGTCCGGGTCTCACCGCAGGGCAGCAGCGCGCGGAGCTGCTCGCGCTGCTCGACACGGCGGTCCGCGACCGGCTCAACACCGTGATCTTCCAGGTGCGTCCGACGGCCGACGCGCTCTGGCCCTCGCCCTACGAGCCGTGGTCGCAGTACCTCACCGGGCGGCAGGGCGAGGACCCGGGCTGGGACCCGCTGGGGACGGCGGTGGCCGAGGCGCACGCGCGCGGTCTCGAACTGCACGCCTGGTTCAACCCGTACCGGATCGCCAACCACACCGACCCGGGCCGGCTGGTCGCCTCGCACCCCGCGCGCCGCCACCCCGACTGGGTGGTCCCCTACGGCGGGAAGCTCTACTACAACCCGGGGCTGCCCGAGGTGCGGGCGTTCGTCCAGGACGCGATGACGGACGCGGTGCGCAGGTACCCGGTCGACGCGGTCCACTTCGACGACTACTTCTACCCGTACCCGGTGGCCGGACAGACCTTCGACGACGACGCGGCCTACGACCGCCACGGCGCGGGCTTCCCGAACCGGGCGGCCTGGCGCCGGGACAACATCGACCGCCTGGTGCGCGAGACGGCGACCAGGGTGGCGCGGATCCGGCCGGGCACCGCGTTCGGCGTCAGCCCGTTCGCGGTGTGGCGCAACGCGGCCACCGACCCGCGCGGTTCGGACACCTCGGCGGGCGTCCAGACCTACGACGACCTCGCGGCGGACACCAGGACCTGGGTCGAGAAGGGCTGGATCGACTACGTCGTCCCGCAGATCTACTGGAACATCGGCTTCCAGGCCGCGGACTACGCGAAGCTGCTGGAGTGGTGGGCCGGGGTGGCGCGGGGCTCGAAGACCCGCCTCTACATCGGCGAGGCGCTCTACAAGGCGGGCGACCCGGCCCAGCCCGCCGCCTGGCAGGACCCGGCGGAGCTGTCCCGGCACCTCACGCTGGCGAAGAAGTACCCGCAGGCGCGCGGGCACGTCTTCTTCGCCGCCAAGGACGTGGCGGCGGACCCGTCGGGCGCGATGGCCCGGCTGGTCGCCGACCACTACCGACGATCGGTGCGGGCGCCTGACTGACCTCCCGGCGGGCGGGGCGCGCGCCCGGCTGACCCACCCGTGGCCGGTGCGCGGGCCCGGGTGACCCACCGGTTGACTCACCAGTGGCCGGTGCGCCCACCCGACCTCGCGGCCGCCGGTGCGTGTGCCCGGCTGACCCACCCGTGGCCGGTGCGCGGGTCCGGTCGGCTCAACGGCGGTCGGCGCGCGTGCGGTTGAGCCGGGGCGTCACCGCCGGTGGCGGGTCTCCATACCGGTCTTCGTGCCGGTCTCCGGGGGTCATGGCTGCGGGAGGCGGGTCTCCGTGCCGCTCCCCGGGGGCATGGCTGCGGTTGGCGGGTCTTCGTGCCGGTCCCGGGGGGTCATCGCTGCGGGTGGCGGATCTCCGTGTCGGGGCCCGGCGAGCAGACGTGCTCGCGGCCGTCCTCGAAGCGGACCCGGTACGGCGGGTCGCCCCGCGGGCCCAGGACCTCGACGATCTCGCCCACCCGGTCCGGCTGCCCGACCACCCTGCCGTGCTGGACGAGCCGGTCGCCCACGATCGCGTGCATCTCGGCGCCTCCTCACGTGTGCGGGAGCACTCTCGAGTCTACGGCGGCCGGGCGCGCGGGTCAGGTCCTGGAGCGCTGGGTGACCGCGATGCAGACCAGGACGGCGACGGCGGTCAGCGGCGCCGCCACCGTCAGGTGCTCGCCGAGCAGCAGCACCGACCAGACCAACGTCAGCAGCGGCTGCGCCAGTTGGAGCTGGCTGGCCCGCGGGATGCCGATCGCGGCCATGCCCCGGTACCAGACGACCAGGCCGAGGAACTGCGAGACGGCCGCCACCCACACCAGCCCCAGCACGCTGTGCGCGGTCAGCCGCACCGGCTCGTGCGCCAGGGCGACGGCGGCCGCGGGCACCGCCAGCGGCAGGCACAGCACCAGCGCCCAGCCGATGACCTGCCAGCCCGGCATCACCCGGGCCAGCCGCCCGCCCTCGGTGTACCCGGCCGCGCACACCAGCAGCGCCCCGAAGAGATAGAGGTCGGCGCCGGTCAGCGCTCCGCCGCTCTGCTGCACGGTGAAGGCGATCACCGCGGCGGCGCCCGCGACCGCAGCCGCCCAGAAGGCGCGCGAGGGCCTGGCGCCCGTCCGCAGCGCGGAGAAGACCGCGGTGGTCAGCGGCAGCAGCCCCACCACGACGGCCGCGTGCGCGGTGGTCGAGGTCCGCAGGGCGAGCGTGGTGAGCAGCGGGAAGCCGACGACGACCCCGAGGGCGACCACCACGAGACCGGGCCGGTGCTCGCGCGCCGGGAGCCGCACGCGCAGCGCCAGCAGACAGCCGCCCGCGATCACCGCGGCCAGCACGGAGCGCAGCGCGACCAGCGCCCAGGGGCCGAAGCCCTCCAGGCCCCAGGCGGTGGCGGGGAAGGTGAGGGAGAAGGCGACGACGCCCAGGGCGGCCTGGGCGGTGCCCGCGGCGGCCGGCGGGACCGGGCTGTTCACCGCTATCGCAGTCGGCGCGGTAGCGCTACTCTGGGTTCTCATGTACGAGAGTAGCAGTGTGGGAGAACTGGCCAGCAAGCTGCGGCAGGAGCTGGACCGCTACTCACCCGGTGAGAAGCTGCCGTCGAGCCGTGCCCTGATCGAGCGGTTCCGGGTCAGCCCGGTCACCGTCTCCCGCGCCCTCGCCCAGCTCGCCGCCGAGGGCCTGGTGACCACCCGTCCGGGCGCCGGTGCCTACCGCGCCGAGCCGCCCGCCGCCGCCCGGGTCACCGGCGACACCTCCTGGCAGGAGGTCGCCCTCAGCGCGGACGGCGCCGCCGACCTCGTCCCGCGCACCGTCGACGCCTCCGGGGTGCTGGCGACGCTGGCCGCGCCGCCCCCGGGCGTCGTCGAGTTCAACGGCGGCTATCTGCACCCCTCGCTCCAGCCCGAGCAGGCGATGGCGGCGGCCCTGGCACGGGCCGGGCGCAGGCCGGGCGCCTGGGGGCGGCCGCCGATCGAGGGGCTGCCCGAGCTGCGGGAGTGGTTCGCGCGGGACATCGGCGGCGCGGTCACCGCCGCCGAGGTGCTGGTCACCGCGGGCGGCCAGTCCGCGCTCACCACCGCGCTGCGCGCCCTCGCCCCGCCCGGCGCCCCGGTCCTCGTCGAGTCGCCCACCTACCCCGGCCTGCTGGCCATCGCGCGCTCCGCCGGACTGCGCCCGGTGCCGGTCCCGGTCGACGCCCACGGCGTCCGCCCCGCGCTGCTCGCCGACGCCTTCCGCGCCACCGGCGCCCGGGTCCTGGTCAGCCAGCCCCTCTTCCAGAACCCGACCGGCGCCGTCCTCGCCCCGGAGCGCCGCCCCGAGGTGCTGCGGATCGCCCGCGCGGCCGGGGCCTTCGTCATCGAGGACGACGTCGTGCGGCGCCTGGTCCACGAGGACGCCGGGCCGCTGCCGAGCCCGCTGGCCGCCGACGACCCGGACGGCGTCGTCGTCCACGTCGGCTCCCTCACCAAGGCCACCTCCGCCAGCTTCCGGGTGTGCGCGCTCACCGCGCGCGGCCCGGTCCTGGAGCGGCTGCGCGCCATCCAGGTCGTCGACACCTTCTTCGTCCCCCGGCCGCTCCAGGAGGCCGCGCTCGAACTCGTCGGCTCACCCGCCTGGCCCCGCCATCTGCGGTCCGTCGCGGCCGAGTTGAAGAACCGCCGGGACACCATGACGGCCGCCCTGCGGCTGCACCTGCCCGAACTCGCCCTGCCCCACGTCCCGTCCGGCGGCTACCACCTGTGGCTGCGGCTGCCCGACGGCACCGACGAGACGGCGCTCGCCTCGGCGGCGCTGCGCGCTGGCGTCGCCGTCACCCCGGGCCGCCCCTACTTCAGCGCCGAACCCCCGGCCCCGCACATCCGGTTGAGCTTCGCCGCGGTCGCGGGCCCGGCGGAGATCACCGAGGGCGTACGGCGGCTGCGGGCCGCCTGGGCCGAGACGCGCGGCGAAAACCGGTCGACGTCCCAGGGCCCGGATGCGAACCTCCCGGCATGAACGACACCCCGGCCCTCCCCGACGGCTACCTGCTCTCCACCGACCGCGACCGCGTCGACGCCGCCCGCGTCCACCACTGGCTCTCCACCGACGCCTACTGGGCGCTCGGCCGCCCCCGCGAGAAGCAGGACCTGGCGATCGCGTCCTCCCTCAACTTCGGCGTGTACGAGGAGGGTTCGGGGCAGCAGATGGCCTACGCGCGGGTCGTCACCGACTTCGCGGTCTTCGCCTGGCTCGGCGACGTCTACGTGGACCGCTCCGTCCGCGGCAAGGGCATCGGCGGCGCCCTGGTGGCCGCGGTGCGCGAACACCTGCGCCCCTACGGGCCCCGGCGGGTGCTGCTCGCCACCCAGGACGCCCACGAGGTGTACGAGAAGGCCGGGTTCACCCCGCTCGCCCACCCCGAGCGGTGGATGGCGCTGCTGTTCCAGCCGGAGGACTGAGCGCTCCGGGGGCGCGCGGTGAGGTGCCGGGCACCCTCGGTCACCCCCCGGCGGTCCCCCTTGACCCGCCCACCCTCCCGGCACACCATCGCCGCATGCCTCTTCGGGTCACGTTCGTCGCCGCGGCGCGCAGTTCCACCCTGCACGCGGAGCGCTTCGAGGACGACCTCCCGCTGGACCAGGCCGGCTGGAACGGCGTCCTGGACGCGTCCCCGGCGCTGCTGCCGCTCGCCGCGGCCGAACTGCGCTACTGCGCGCCCACCCCGCGCAGCCGCGCCACCGGCGACGCCCTCGGCTACGCGCCCCTGGTCCAACTCGCCCTGCGCGACTGCGACATGGGGCGCTGGCGGGGGATGACCCTGGGGGAGGCGATGGCCCGCGAGCCGTCGGCGGTCGACGCCTGGCTCGCCGACCCGCGCGGCGCCCCGCACGGCGGGGAGTCGCTGCTGGCGTTCATCCACCGGGTCGGCGAGTGGCTCGACACCCGCCCGGTCGGCGACGGCGGCCAGATCGTCGCGGTCGCCGAGCCCGCGGTGATCCGCGCCGCCCTGGTGTACGCCCTGAAGGTGCCGCCGTCGACGTACTGGAGCCTCGACGTGCGCCCGCTGTCGGCGGTCGCGCTCGTCGGCCGCGACGGACGCTGGCACCTGCGCTTCGAGACGGCACGGACGAGGCATTCGCGGATCTAGGGTCCGCGGTCCCAGGGACCACCGGGACGGTTCCGGCCACGGATCCGAGGACCGGCGGGCAGGTTCCGCTCGCGGATCTGCGGAGTCGAGGACCGCCGGGCTGGTTCCGTTCGCGGATCTGCGGAGTCGGGGACCGCCGGGCTGGTTCCGTTCGCGGATCTGCGGATCTGCGGACCGCCCGGACGGTGCCGTTCCCGTTCCCGTCCCGCTCCCGGCCGACCCGGGGGTCACTCCTCGCGGGTGTAGTCCGTGGTCAGCAGCAGGTCCTTGGCGGGGCCGCCCACCCGCCACACCGTGCGCCAGTGGTCCGCGTCCGCCGCGGTGAACTCGCCCCGGTAGAGATCCGCCGCGCACGGATGGTCGGTGACATGACGGCCGGTGCGCAGATCCAGGTCGTGGAAGGGGCGTCCGTCGGCGAAGCGCACGTCGGCGGTGCCCGGTCCGGCGCCGGGCAGGAACCGCAGGGTCCGTTCGGCGGGCCTGGCCGTGCCGAGCCAGGTGAACGTGCCCCGCTCCTCGTGCAGCAGCCCACCGCCCGGCAGGTCCCCGAAGACGGTCACGCCCTCGAAGCGGCCGTCGGTCCCCGCGGTGAGGTCCCGGACCTCACGCCGGACCCGCCAGCTCCCGCGCAGATACGCCACCACGTCGGCCACCGGCCACACCTCACCCATGGCCAGAGCCTACGTCCCCCGGCCGGTGCGCCCGCCACCCTCCCGGCCGCACCGATCGCCTTCCCGGGCCTCCGCGGGCGTTCTTCGCCCGCGTCTCCGCGAGCCGCTCTTCACCATCGGACAACGCGCGCGGAATTCCCCGTTGGCCGGTTGTTCACCCGCTCTTTCCATTGAGAGCGAAACCCCTGATCTGCGTATTGATGATTACCTGCGGAAGGGCAACCCTCTGGAAATTCGGTCCGTCTAACTCCGCGAATCGCTGAACCTCGGGGAGTAATCAGGAATGGACCGCCCGACCCTGCGCAGAGCCGTATCGCGCGGCAGTTCCCGGCCCCGCCGGGACGCGGCGCTCCTCGCCTGGCTGCTCACCGCCGTGCTGTTCTGCGCCGCCGACACCGTCGCCCGCGGCTACCCCTTCGGGCCGCGCACCCGCGCCGTCAACGACCTCGGCAACCAGTACGTGCCCTTCCACGCCCACCTCTGGGACCTCCTGCACGGCCGCGCCGACGGCGGCCTCCTCGTCAACTGGCAGTCCGGCTACGGCTCCAGCTTCCTGCCCGACCTCGGCACCTATCTGTCCAGCCCGTTCGCGCTCCTCGTCGCCGTCTTCCCGCGCGCGGAGATCGACCTCGCCGTGTACGTGATCACCGTCCTCAAGACCGCCTGCGCGGGCGCGGCCATGGCCTGGCTGCTGCTCGCCCTGCGGCCCGGACGCCGGTGGGCCGCAGGGCTGCTCGGCACCTCCTACGCCCTCTGCGGCTGGAGCGTCGCGGTCGCCTCCTGCAACCCGATGTGGCTCGACGGACTCCTCGCGCTGCCCCTGTTCTGCCTGGTCGGCGAGTGGGCGCTGACCGGGCGGCGCCCGCTGCTCGGCGTGCTGGTCGTGGCCGAGGGCTGGATCGCCAACTTCTACACCGCCTACATGGCCACCCTCGCCGCCGGACTCGTCCTGCTGCTGCGCCTCGCCCTCGCCGACCTCGACCGCGCGCGCCGGGTGCGGGCCGCCGCGCGCGCCGCCGTCACCGCCGCCCTCGGCATCGGACTCGCCGCGCCCCTGGTCGCCGTCGTCTGGTCCGGCACCCGGCACGCCTACCCCGGCAGGGCCGTCGACTTCACCCCCGTCCCCGCCCGCGACCTGCTCGCCAGGCTGCTGCCGACGACGTATACCTTCGCGAGCCCCGCCGTCTGGGTCGGCACCACCGCCCTGCTGCTCGCCTTCGCGCTGCCCTTCGACCGCCGTGTCCCGCGCCGGGTCAGGGCCGGGTGGACGGTCCTGGTCGCCGCCGTCGCGCTCTCCTTCCAGTGGGGCCCCACCCATCTGCTCTGGCACGCCTTCGCCACCCCGCAGGGCAGCGCCTACCGGCAGGCGTTCGTGCTCTGCGGGCTCCTCGTCATGGCCGCGTGGACGTCCTTCGCCCACGGGCCGCCGGAGCCGCGCGCGCTGGCCGCGGCGGGCGCGCTGCTGGGCCTGACCGTCGCGGTGGCGAGCCGCAGCGCCGTCGTCCACCCGGTGACCTGGCTGATCCTGCCGCTCGCCGTGGCCGGGGCGCTCGGCGGCCTGCTCCTGCTCGCCCGCGACGCCCGGCACCCCGACGCCCGTCCGGCTCGGCACCCCGGCGCCCGTCCCGCCCGGTACCCCGGTGGCCCGCGCCGTGCGCTGCTCGCCCCGCTCGCCGTCCTGCTCCTGTTCGGCGGGCAGTTCGGCGAGACGGTGGCCACCTCCGCCGTCGCCTCCCGGCTGCGGCTCGGGCACATGGACGACTACGCGCCCTGGGGCGCCCGGCAGCGGGCCCAGGCCGCCGCCGTCGCGAGCGCGGACGACTGGCCCGCCCACCGCACGGAACCGGGCCGCGAACAGACCGTGGGCAACGACCCGTTGACCGTGGGCGGCCAGGGAGCCCAGTACTACAGCAGCCTCACCTCCGACGTCCTCAGCCGCACCCTCACCGCCCTCGGCGGCGGCTGGACCTCCCGGGGCCGCAGCGTCCAGAGCCTCGACAACGACGTCACCGACGCGCTGTTCTCCGTCGGCGCCCGTGTGCACTCCCCGCCCGACCCGCACCAGACCCGGCTCGCCCGGCTGGGCGGCGCCCCGACCGTCACCCGGGCCGAGGTCCCGCCCCTCGTCACCGTCCGCCCGCCCGGCACCGACGTCTCGTCCGGCTTCGGCCCGTCCCCCTACCGCAACCAGGAACTGCTGCTCGGCGCGCGCGTCTACACCGTGCCCCGCCTCACCGTGCGGGCCGCCGACGGGGCGCCCGCGGGCCGGTACGTCGGCGTGCCCGAGGAGGGCACCGCGAGCGGCGTCACGGTCACCGCCCGCTGCCGACCCGGCCGGAAGGTCCACCTGTGGGCCCCGCACTACTCAGGAACCGCCCGCCTGGGCACCGGCCCCGAGGCCCGGTTCAGCGCCGACGAACGGGGTACGAAGATCGCCGCGATGGAGCCGCTCGGCACCGTGCCCGCCTCGGGCCGCGTCCGGATCGTGCTCACCCCCGACCTGCGCGGCCGCGTCCCCGACGGCGCCGTCGGCTGCCTGGACACCGCCCGCCTGCGCACCGCCGTCCAGCGGCTGCGGGCCACCGGCGCCACCCGGGTCCGCGTCGCGGGCGCCACCGTCGAGGCCCGGCTGCCTGCGGGCAGCACCGGGACCGCTGTCGTCGCCGCCCCGCGCCTCGCGGGCTGGCGGTGCGCGGCCGGGGCCGGGCCGCTCGAACCGGCCCGGCGGTTCCACGGCCTGATCGCCGTCCCGCTCGACGGCTCCGCCACCACCGTCCGCTGCGCCTTCCGCCCGCCCGGCCTGCGCCTGGGCACCGCCGTCGGCGCCACCGCGCTCCTCGCCCTGCTGCTGACCCGCGCGTGTGCCGCCCTGCGCGGCCGTCGCGCGGCCCGCCCGCACCGCCCGACCCGTCCGTCTGCCACCGCCGCCCCGCCCGAGCGCGTGGGCGCCTGACCGGCGCTCCGCGAACCCGCCCCTGGGGGAAACCATGCTCCTCTCGATCGTCGCACCCTGCTTCAACGAGGAAGACGTCCTCGACCGCTTCCACGAGCGCCTCCAGCGGCTCGCGGAGGACCTCCTCCCGCTCGGCCACGACCTGGAGTTCGTCTACGTCGACGACGGCAGCCGCGACCGCACCCTCACCGTCCTGGAGCGCCTCGCCGCGCTCGACGCCCGCGTCCGGTACGTCTCCTTCAGCCGCAACTTCGGCAAGGAGGCCGCCCTGCTCGCCGGTCTGCGCACCGCCTCGGGGGACTGCGTCGTCGTCATGGACGCGGACCTCCAGCACCCGCCGGACCTGGTGAAACGCATGATCGAGCTGCGTGCGCAGGGATACGACCAGGTGATAGCCCGGCGCACCAGGACCGGCGACGGCCTGGCCCGCACCCTCGCCGCCCGCCTCTACTACCGCCTGGTCAACCGGCTCACCGACGTCGAACTCGTCGACGGCGTGGGCGACTTCAGGATGATGTCCCGGCGGGTGGTGGACGCGGTGCTTGGCCTCGCCGAGTACAACCGCTTCTCCAAGGGCCTGTTCGCCTGGGTCGGCTTCCCCGCGACCACCTTCACCTACGAGAACGCGGCCCGGGAGGCCGGGCGCTCCTCGTGGACCTTCCGCGGGCTGCTCGACTACGGCCTGGACGGCGTGCTCTCCTTCAACAACCGGCCGCTGCGCGCCGCCCTCTACCTCGGCATGGGCCTGCTGCTGTGCGCGGGCCTGTACACGGGGTGGATCGTGGTCGCCGCCCTCGTCCACGGCGTCCAGACCCCCGGGTACGTCACGATCGTCACCGCCCTCACCGGGCTCGCCGGGGTGCAGATGGTCATGCTGGGGGTGATCGGGGAGTACACCGGGCGCATCTACTACGAGGTGAAGGGACGTCCGCACTTCCTGGTGAAGGCCAGCAACGTGCACCCCGCCGACCGGGCGAAGGACCTCATTCCCTGATGCCCCGGCAGATGCTCGTCTTCGCCCTGATAGGCGTTCTGAACACGGCCACCTACTACGGTCCCTACCTGCTGTTCCTGACGCGTTTCCCGTATCTCGTCGCCCATGTTCTCGCGACCCTCCTGAGCATGACGGGTTCCTTTTTCCTGAATGCGCGTTTCACTTACCGGACGCGTCCCACCTGGCGGAAATTCGCGCTGTTCCCGCTCTCCAACGCGGCGAATTTCGTGGTCACGACGGCGGGCGTGTGGCTCCTGGTCGACGTCGCGCACCTCGGCAGCGCCTGTGCCCCGCTCCTCGCCTCCGTGGCGGCGATCCCGGTGACCTTCCTCGTCTCCCGCCGGATCATGGTCCCGGTGTGAGCCCGCCCGGGTCGGCGACGGTCCGGTCCGTTCCGCCGGGGCCCGCGCGCGTCGAGGGGCGCCGGGCGGGGGAGTCTGGTGGAGGGGGCCGGCCGTGGCGGTGACGTCGGGCGCTCCCCGGCGAAAGATTGCATAAACGTGCAGCTGTACGTATAGTCATGCCATCCAGAGGAGGACGACATGACGGTACGTGCGGCGGTCGCCGGGGCGAGCGGGTACGCGGGAGGCGAACTCCTGCGGCTGCTCCTCGCCCACCCCGAGGTCGAGATCGGGGCCCTGACCGGCAACTCCAACGCCGGGCAGCGGCTCGGCGCGCTCCAGCCCCACCTGCTGCCGCTGGCCGGGCGGGTGCTGGCCGAGACGACCCCCGAGGTCCTCGCCGGACACGACGTCGTCTTCCTCGCGCTGCCGCACGGCCAGTCCGCCGCCGTCGCCGAGCAGCTCGGACCCGATGTCCTCGTCGTCGACATGGGCGCCGACTTCCGGCTGCGCGACGCCGCCGACTGGGAACGCTTCTACGGCTCCCCGCACGCCGGGACCTGGCCCTACGGCCTGCCCGAACTGCCCGGCGCCCGCACCGCGCTGGCCGGGTCCAGGCGCATCGCGGTGCCCGGCTGCTACCCGACCGCCGCCACCCTCGCGCTCTTCCCCGCGTACGCCGCCGGTCTCGCCGGGACGGAGGCCGTGATCGTCGCCGCGTCCGGCACCTCGGGCGCGGGCAAGGCGCCCAAGCCGCACCTGCTGGGCAGCGAGGTCATGGGCTCCATGTCGCCCTACGGCGTCGGCGGCGGCCACCGGCACACCCCCGAGATGATCCAGAACCTCGGCGCGGTCGCGGGCGAGCCCGTCACCGTCTCCTTCACGCCGACCCTCGCGCCGATGCCCCGCGGCATCCTTGCCACGTGCAGCGCCAAGGCCCGCCCCGGCACCACCGCCGAGTCGCTGCGCGCCGCCTACGAGAAGGCGTACGCCGACGAACCGTTCGTGCACCTGCTGCCCGAGGGCCAGTGGCCCGCCACGGCGTCCGTCCACGGTTCCAACGCCGTTCAGGTGCAGGTCGCCCTGGACGGGGCGGCGGGCCGCATCATCGCGATCAGCGCCATCGACAACCTGACCAAGGGCACCGCGGGCGGTGCCGTGCAGAGCATGAACCTGGCCCTGGGACTCGACGAGTCGACCGGGCTCTCCACCATCGGGCTCGCCCCGTGAGCGACGCGCGCGCGGCCACCCGGCCGCGCCCGACCACGATGGCCCCACCGCCGCGCCGCGCGGGCGCGGGAGCGAACGAGGAGACGCAGTGAGCGTGACGGCAGCCAAGGGCTTCCGGGCGGCGGGCATCGCCGCCGGGATCAAGCAGAACGGCAACCCGGACCTGGCCCTCGTGGTCAACGACGGTCCGCGCCGCGCCGCCGCGGGCGTCTTCACCTCCAACCGGGTGAAAGCCGCGCCCGTCCTCTGGTCCGAGCAGGTGCTCGCCGGTGGCCAGGTCTCCGCGGTCGTCCTCAACTCCGGTGGCGCCAACGCCTGCACGGGTCCGAAGGGCTTCCAGGACACCCACGCCACCGCAGAGCGGACCGCCGGGGCCCTCGGGCGCGGCGCGATCGAGGTCGCCGTCTGCTCGACCGGCCTGATCGGCGTCCTGCTGCCGATGGACAAGCTGCTCCCGGGCGTCGACGCGGCCGCCGGGCAGCTCTCCGAGCACGGCGGGGAGAAGGCGGCCATCGCCATCAAGACCACCGACACCGTCCACAAGACGTCCGTGGTCACCCGCGACGGCTGGACCGTGGGCGGCATGGCGAAGGGCGCGGGCATGCTCGCCCCCGGCCTCGCCACCATGCTCGTCGTCCTCACCACCGACGCCGCCGTGGACGCCGAACCGCTGGACCGCGCGCTGCGGGCGGCCACCCGGGTCACCTTCGACCGCGTCGACTCCGACGGCTGCATGTCCACCAACGACACCGTGCTGCTGCTCGCCTCCGGCTCCTCCGGCGTCACCCCGGACGAGGCCGAGTTCGCCGAGGCCGTGCGCGCCGTCTGCGACGACCTCGGACAGCAGCTCATCCGGGACGCCGAGGGCGCGAGCAAGGACATCAAGGTCGAGATCCGGGGCGCCGCCACCGAGGACGACGCCGTCGAGGTGGGCCGCTCCGTCGCCCGCAACAACCTCCTCAAGTGCGCCATCCACGGCGAGGACCCCAACTGGGGCCGGGTGCTGTCCGCGATCGGCACCACCCGGGCCGCCTTCGAGCCCGATCGGCTCAACGTCGCCATCAACGGCGTCTGGGTCTGCAAGAACGGCGGCGTCGGCGAGGACCGGGAGAAGGTCGACATGCGCTACCGCGAGGTGCACATCGTCGCCGACCTCGCGGCCGGCACCGAGACCGCCACCATCTGGACCAACGACCTCACCGCCGACTACGTCCACGAGAACAGCGCCTACTCCTCATGAGCACCCGTAAGCACACCGCGCTGCCGAAGGCGCAGATCCTCATCGAGGCGCTGCCCTGGCTGACCCGGCACAACGGCCGCGTCGTCGTCGTCAAGTTCGGCGGGAACGCCATGGTGGACGAGGAGTTGAAGGCCGCCTTCGCGCAGGACGTGGTCTTCCTGCGGCAGGCCGGGCTCAAGCCCGTCGTCGTGCACGGCGGCGGACCGCAGATCAGCTCCGCCCTCGACCGGCACGGCATCGTCAGCGAGTTCAAGGCGGGGCTGCGCGTCACCACCGACGAGGCGATGGACGTCGTCCGGATGGTCCTCGCGGGCCAGGTGCAGCGCGAACTGGTCGGCCTGCTCAACCAGCACGGTCCGCTGGCCGTCGGGCTGACTGGCGAGGACGCGCACACCATCAGCGCCGTCAGGCACCGGCCCCTGATCGAGGGCGAGCCGGTGGACATCGGACGGGTCGGCGAGATCACCGCGATCGACACGGGCGCGATCGAGGCCCTGCTCGCCGACGGCCGCATCCCCGTCATCTCCTCCATCGCCCGTGGTCAGGACGACGGACATGTCTACAACGTCAATGCTGATACGGCGGCTGCGGCACTCGCTGCGGCACTGGGCGCCGAGACCCTCATGGTCCTCACCGACGTCGAGGGCCTCTACGAGGACTGGCCGCACTCCGACGAGGTGATCAGCAGGCTCACCGCGTCCCAACTGGAGCGGCTGCTGCCGGAGTTGTCGTCCGGCATGGTGCCGAAGATGGAGGGCTGCCTGCACGCCGTGCGCAACGGCGTCACCACCGCCCGGGTCATCGACGGCCGGGTCCAGCACTCGATCCTGCTGGAGATCTTCACCGACGAGGGCATCGGCACCATGGTCGTGCCCGACGAGCAGCAGGGGGAAGCGGAATGACCGGCACGGGGAGCAACGCGGAGCTGACCCAGCGGTGGCAGGGCTCGCTCATGGACAACTACGGCACCCCGCGGCTGCCGCTGGTGCGCGGCGAGGGCGCACGGCTCTGGGACGCCGACGGCACCGAGTACCTCGACTTCGTCGGCGGCATCGCGGTCAACGCGCTCGGCCACGCCCACCCCGCGATCGTCGAGGCCGTCACCCGGCAGATCGCCTCCCTCGGCCACGTCTCCAACCTCTTCATCGCCGAACCGCCCGTGGCCCTCGCCGAACGGCTCCTGGAACTCTTCGGCCGGGACGGCAGGGTCTACTTCTGCAACTCGGGCGGCGAGGCCAACGAGGGCGCCTTCAAGATCGGCCGGCTGACCGGCCGCACCCACATGGTCGCCATCCACGGCGGCTTCCACGGCCGCACCATGGGCGCCCTCGCGCTCACCGGCCAGCCCGCCAAGCAGCAGCCGTTCCTGCCGCTGCCCGGTGACGTCACCCACGTCCCGTACGGCGACGCGCAGGCGCTCGCCGCCGCCGTGACCGAGGAGACCGCGCTCGTCGTCATCGAGCCGATCCAGGGCGAGAACGGCGTCGTCGTCCCGCCGCCCGGCTACCTCAAGGCGGCCCGCGCGATCACCGCCGCGACCGGGTCCCTGCTCGTCCTGGACGAGGTGCAGACCGGTGTCGGACGCACCGGGCACTGGTTCGAGTACCAGGCCCACGAGGGCGTCCTGCCCGACGTCGTCACCCTCGCCAAGGGCCTCGGCGGCGGACTGCCGCTGGGCGCGACCGTCGCCTTCGGCCGCGCGGCCGACCTGCTCAGGCCCGGCCAGCACGGCACCACGTTCGGCGGCAACCCGGTCGCCTGCGCCGCCGGACTCGCCGTCCTCGACACCATCGAGAACGAGGGACTGCTGGAGAACGTCAAGCGGCAGAGCGGCGCCCTGCGGGACGGCATCGAGGGCCTCGGCCACCCGAAGGTCGCGCATGTCCGGGGCGCGGGCCTGCTGCTGGGTATCGTGCTCACCGAGCCCCACGCGCCCCAGGTGCAGCAGGCGGCTCAGGAGGCCGGATTCCTGGTGAACGCCCCCGCCCCCGACGTCGTCCGGCTGATGCCCCCGCTGAACCTCGGCGACGACGCGGTGGCCGCGTTCCTCCGGGCGCTGCCCGGCATCCTCGACAGCGCGGACGCGGACGTATGAGCCGGGGAATGGGACGACGATGAGCCAGCCGCAGGACGACCCGCAGCACGCGGGGTCCGCCGTACCGCAGACCCGCACCGCGCGGCACCGGCGGATCGTGGACATCCTGAACCGCCAACCGGTGCGCTCGCAGAGCCAGTTGGCGAAGCTGCTGGCCGACGACGGACTGAGCGTCACACAGGCCACGCTCTCCCGCGACCTCGACGAGCTGAACGCGGTCAAGATCCGCAACACCGACGGCGACCTCATCTACGCGGTGCCGAGCGAGGGCGGGTTCCGCACCCCGCGGGCGCCGCTGGGGGAGTCGGCCAAGGAAGAGCGGATGCGGCGGCTGTCGCAGGAACTGCTCATCTCCGCCGAGGCGTCCGCGAACCTGGTCGTGCTGCGCACCCCGCCCGGGGCCGCGCAGTTCCTCGCCTCCGCCATCGACCAGGCCGAACTCCACGACATCCTCGGGACGATCGCCGGGGACGACACCCTGATGCTGATCAGCCGCGAGGCCACCGGGGGACAGGCCCTCGCCGAACACATGCTGCGGCTGGCCCAGAACGGCCACTGAGGACACGGCGGCGGGCGGGGAGAGGGCGCCCGCGTCCGCCGCGCACGCGAGCGGAGGGCACGCCGTGTCCCTCTCCGTCCGCCGCTGACGCGTGTGCCGCATGATCCACACGACAGGCCCCGGCTCCGGGCGGCGGGCCCGGCCCGGGGTCAGCCCAGCCGGGACGCCAGGCCGTCCGTGCAGCGGACCTCGTCGCCCGCCGTGATCAGCAGCGCCTCCACGTCCGGCAGCGACTCCAGCCACCGCAGGCCCGCCCTCGACCCCATCGCGAAGGCCGCCGTCGCCCAGCAGTCCGCCCAGGTCAGACTGGGCGCCACCACCGTCACCGCGACCAGGTCGGTGACCGCCGAGCGGCCGGTGCGCGGGTCCACGATGTGGTCGCCGCGTTCCGCCGTACCGGACGTGGCCACCGCCAGATGGTCCGCGCCGGCCGCCGAGATCACCGCCGCGAGACCGCCGGGACGCAGCGGGTCCGCGACACCGACCCGCCACGGGCGGTGCGCCCCCGGCACGCCGAGCACCTGGACGTCCCCGCCGCCGTTGACGTTCACGCCGGTCGCGCCCGCCGCCCGCAGCAGCCGCGCCGCCCGCTCGGCCGCCCAGCCCTTGACGATGCCGGTGGGATCGAGGGCGCCCCGGTAGGACGTGCTGAACCAGCCGTCGCTCTCCCGCTCCGCCCGCGCGCCCAGCTCCAGCACCTCGGCGACCTCGGGGTCGCACTCCTGGACCGTCAGCTCACCGCGGGCCAGCCGGGACACCTGGCTGTCGTCGCGGTAGGTGCTGAACAGCCCGTCCGCCCGGTGCAGTGCGGCGACAGCCGCCTCCAGCGCCGCGCGCACCGCACCGGGCTCCCCGCCCCGGACGTCGAAGGAGAACACGGTCCCCATGACCTCCTCCGCGTGCCGTACCGCGGCGGGTGTCTCTGCCGGTCCGGCCACCGTCTCAACCACCGGCCTGGTCCAGGGCCGACTGGAGGGACTGCTTGTAGCCGGTGCTGGTGTAGGTGGCGCCGGAGACGGAGTCGATGTCGGCGCTGCTCCTGGCGACGGCGGCCTGGTTCAGCTTGGGCACGGCGAGTTCGGTCTTCTGGGTGCTGGTGCCGCCGCTGGGCGCCTGCACCGCCTCCGCCTTGGTGATCTTCCCGCCGCTGACCGTGATCCTGACCTGCACGGGCCCGTACTGGGTCTGGGCCGCGGCCCCGGTCAGCGTCCTGACCTGCGCGGCCCCCGCGCCCGGCGAGGCGCCCGCGCCCGGCGAGGTGCCCGCGCCCGGCGAGGTGCCCGCGCCCGCCTCCTGCGAGGCGCCCGCCGCCTGCGCCGCCTTCACCTTGTCCAGGGCCGACTGGAGGGACTGCTTGTAGCCGGTGCTGGTGTAGGTGGCGCCGGAGACCGAGTCGATGTCGGCGCTGCTCCTGGCGACGGCGGCCTGGTTCAGTCTGGGCACGGCGAGTTCGGTCTTCTGGGTGCTGGTGCCGCCGCTGGGCGCCTGCACCGCCTCCGCCTTGGTGATCTTCCCGCCGCTGACGGTCAGCCGGACCTGCACGGCCCCGTACTGCGTCTGGGCCGCGTCCCCGGTGACCGTGGTCTGTCCGGCCGCGGCGGCTCCGCCCTGCGGCGACTCCTGGGCCGCCGAGGTCTGCTGCGGAACCGCGCCCGCCGCCTCGGCGCCGCCCGGATCGGACGACGGCTTCAGCGACAGCAGCAGCACCACGGCGGAGACGGTGGCGGCGGTGGCCAGCACGACACGCCGGACGGGGTGAGACTTCCTCATCGGTTTCGCGCTCCTGGGATCCCGTCGCTCACATCTCGAACGACTCGTGATGGATGCGGCGGGCGGGCACACCCGCACCGCGCAGTGCTTCGTAGACGGACTGCGCGAACCCGGCGGGCCCGCACATGAACACGTCGTGCTGCTCGATGTCCGGCAGCTTCTGCCGCAGCCGGTCGGCGGAGATGTCCGGACGCTCGCCGTCCGGACTGTTGACGGCGTACATCAGCCGGGCGCCGCGGTCCTCGGCGATCGCCGCCAGCTCGTCCCACAGGGCCAGGTCCTGGGTGGTGTTGGCCCGGTAGAGGAGCGTGATGTCGCCCGCAGCGCCGGGCAGCGTCTCGAACAGCGCCCGCATCGGCGTGATGCCGACACCGCCCGCCACCAGCAGCACTTTGCCCCGGCTGCGCCGCTGCGCGGTCAGCGCGCCGTACGGGCCCTCGGCCCACACCCGGGTGCCGGGCGTCAGCTCCCGCAGCCGCGCGCTGTGGTCGCCGATCGCCTTCACGGTGATCCGCAGCATCCCGGGCCTGGGCGCCGCCGACAGCGAGTACGGGTGGGAGCTGAACCGCATGCCGGGCGCGAGGAACCGCCAGCGGAAGAACTGGCCCGCCTGGGCGCCCATCCGGTGCAGTTTCCGCCCGCCGATGAGCACCGACACGATGCCGGGCGTCTCCTCGATGACGGCCTCGACCCGCATCCGGTGCCGCAGGTTCAGCCGGATCGGCGTCAGGATGCGGTACCAGAGGACCAGCGCGGTGACCACGCCGTACAGCCCGTACCAGAAGGTCTTGGCGACCGGTTCGACGGCGAAGTCGTTGCCGGTGCTGATCTGGTGCCAGAACGTCAGGAACACGGCCGCGTAGGTGAGCAGGTGCACGTGGTACCAGGCGTCGTAGGGCAGCCGCCTGCGGATGCCGCCGACCGAGATCAGCGCGATCAGGAACAGCAGCCCGGTGCCGATGGCCGCCTTGCCCATGTCGGGAAGCTGGTTGACGCTGTCGACGGTCTGGCGCACGACGTCGGAGACCGTCCGGCCGCCCTGGAGCGCGTACCCCCACATGGTGAGGAAGACGTGCGCGACCACCAGGCTCACCGTGTAGCGGCCGGACATCGCGTGCCAGCGCGCCACCCGGTCGGAGCCCACCCGGCGCTCCAGCGCGGGCACCCGGGCCATCTGGAGCACGACCAGTGCCATCAGGTATCCGGCCAGCAGCCCGGTGATCCGGCCCGCGTTGAGGATCCTGCTGGTGTCGTCGGCTATCGACGGGGTGTTGTTCCACCACAGCCCCAGCACGGCGGCCGCGCCCGCCCAGACGACGAGCAGCAGGACGGTCGCCGGGGAGCGGCGCGGGCGGATGCGGCGCATCGTCTGGCGGCGGGCGGCCCGGCCGCCTGCGAGCGTGGTGGTCACGATTCCTCCGGGAACGGGCGCAAGGGGGTCGGCGTGGTCCCTCGGCCCTGGAATACGTGCCGCGGCGCGGGTGCGTTCAGCCGCGCGCCGAGTCTGTGCGGACGGCGCGGGAGGCCCGCGGGGCGCCGCCCGCGGCCCGTTCAGTACCGGGTGATCGCGGTGGGGCCGCCGGTGGTGCCGATGGCGATGTGCGGCGCCCGCGCGGGGTCGGCCCACTGGAGCACCCGGCGCATCGCGTCCGCCGGGACCGACACGCAACCGGCCGTCGCCGCACGCCCGTTGACGTGCAGGAAGATCCCGGCGCCGCGGCCACGGACGGGCCGGTCGTAGTTGAAGCCGACGACGAGCGCGTGGGCGTACTGGGTGGGGAACGCGGCGAGCTGCTCGGACTCGGCGGCCCGGCAGTCGGCGGGGCGCGGGTCGGTCCAGCGGTTGTAGGAGCGCGAGGCGTTGTCCTCGCACCACCAGGATTCGGGGCCGACGGGACGGTAGGCGAAGCGGGTGCCCGCAGGCGGCGCCTCGACCCCGAAGGCGAACGGCAGGTCGTACAGGCCGGTCGGGGTGGTGTCGGTGCCCTGCTTCCGCGCGGTGCCCTCGACCAGCCCGTTGGCCCCGAAGCGGGCCGGTGCCGAGCCCGTCCTGGTCCAGTGCCCGTCGCGCAGGTCCCACCAGTCGAGGGTGCCGGCGGTGGCGTCGGTGCTGTCCGCCACGGCGGTGATCAGCTGGCTGCCGCCCCCGGTGTCGGCCAGCCGCTCGGGGAGTTCGGGTCCGGCGCCGGGCAGGGCGCCGAGGGCGAGGAGGGACGCGGACGCGAGAGCGAGGGCGACGACGGGGCGCATGGCTACGACGGTAGGGGCGGCGGACGCCCGCGGCAGCGCGAATGGGCCGTCCAGGCGGACGGCCGGGGGTCAGGGGGCGCGGACCCGCACGTCCTGACCCCGCCCGCGCGCGAGCGCGCCTCGGGGCGTGCGCGGGCCCCGCCGTGGCCGCCCCGGCCGGCGTGGAGCGGGGCGGCCACAGCGCCTGTCACGTCACGGGGTGAGCGTGCAGGCGGCCAGGGAGTCGAGCCCGGTCGGCTTGGCGGCCGTGCGCCCGATGGAGAGGGCGATGCGGTCGATGGTCGAGGCGCGCTTGTCCTTCAGCGGGCCGAGGATCGCGTTGTCGACGAAGTTGGGTCCGCCCTGTCCGACGGTGTCCACGAGGCGCTTGTTGGCCTCGTCGATCTGGGTCTGGAGCAGGGTGAGGTTGCGGTCCACCTCGGCCTGCGCGGTGGCCGGGACGGCGGGCAGTCGCGAGGCGACGTCCGGGCAGCTGATGGTGCCCGCGCCGGTGTTCCCGGCGCCGGTGTCGCCCGCGCCCGTCCC
>NZ_FMCI01000077.1 GCF_900091845.1 Streptomyces sp. SolWspMP-5a-2 | reverse complement strand
GCGACCCCGGCCGCACCGGCGCCCGCGCCCCCGGCGATGAACGCGGCGGCCTTGGCGTACCCGGCCGCGCCGAACCAGCCGATGACGGCGATCGGCACGACCCCCGGGATGCCGTTGGCGACCTCCTTGATCTGACCGGCCGCCAGCCTGCACTGGGCGCACTCCTCCAGGTGCTTGCGCAGTCCGCGCTCGGCCCGGGTGCGCAGCCCGCCGCGGGCGTAGGCGCCGAGCCGGTCGGCGTAGCGGGCGCACTCCGCGTCACCCGCGAGCGTGGCGCTGACGTGGGCCTGCAGGTACGCCTGCTTGAGGCCCTCGCGGGCCCGGCTGGCGAGCACCCGGGTGCCGTTGGCGTCGAGCCCGAAGAGGGTGGCGACCTCGCTGGGCGACTCGTCCTCGACCTCGGTGTGCCAGAGCACCGCCTGCCACCGCTCGGGCAGCGACCGGAAGGCCCGCATCGCCATGGACCGCTCGGCCTCGTGCAGGGCGCGCACGTCGGCGCCGAGGTCGAGGGTGTCGTCGTCGGACGCCTCGGACCCGGCGGCCTGGCCGACGAACACCGCGAAGTCGTCGACGAGTTGCTCCCGCCGCGCCGACTTCGTCCAGCGGGCGGCCACCCGGCGCACCGACGTCAACAGGTAGGCCCGGACGGACTGTTCGGGCCCGGAGCCGCCGCGCACCGCCTGGAGCATCGCGGCGAAGACCTCGGCGGTGAGGTCGTCGGCGGTGTGGGCGTCCCGGCAGCAGGTGCGGGCGTACCGGCGCACGGCGTCCGCGTGACGGCGGAACAGCTCCTCGTAGGCGCTGTCGTCGCCGCCGCGCATCCACCCGATCAGTTCGGCGTCGGACGGCGGCAGTTCGCGGGGCGGCGGCAGCACCCCGCCGTCCTCGCGCCGGTCGCGCTGCGCGGGCACGGTCTCCTCGGCGAAGCCCCCCGCCCCGGCCGGATCACCACCCTGGAGATCGCCGTCGCGCGAGGCGGAGGGGTGGGACGCGGAGGGTCGGGGCTCGGAGGGCCGAGGATCGGAGGGCCATGGCGCGGCGGAGCGGGGCGCGGTGGAGCCGGGGTCGTCCGCGGGGGCGCCGTCGTCATGAGGGCCGTCGGCACGGGGACCGTCGGCACGGGGACCGGCGGCCGAACCGGCGGCACGGGGCTCGTCGGCTCGGGGGCCGTCGGTGTCAGGTGCGCCGCCGGGCGGGTGCTCGCCGCCGGGCGCGGTCGTGCCACCGGATGCGGGCCCGCCGCGGGGTGTGCCGCCCCGGCCGCCCTGGCTCGGTACCTGGGGGGTCGCGCCGAACTCCTCGGCGCCGTCGTCCCCGCCGTCGCCCCGCGACCCGCCCCAGGAGTCGCCGTCCCGCCCGTCAACGCTCATCGCGGAAAGCCCCCGCCGCCTGCACTGCCAGTCCCGAACACCGGGTCAGAGTGCCATATTGGCTTTTGTTCAGGACGGGCGCGGGTGCCCTGACCACTCGTCCGTGGGGACTTGCCGTTCGGCGGTACTAAGCGTCACCCGTTCGGGGAAGGATCAAGCGCCCCGCCGGCCAGGCCCGTTCGGCGAGTGGCCCGAATTGTCCGGTGCGTTCCCGGCTCGCGCCGGGCGCGCGGACCCGCACCGGCCCGCGCTCCACCGTCACCCCTTCGAGTCACCCGCCGTCAACGGAGACCGACGTCCGCACCCCGGCCGGGTCGTCACCCCGGCCGGATCTCACCGTGACCGGTGCTCACCGTGACCGGTGCTCACCGTCACATCGGCCGGGACCGCAGCCCCTCCAGCAGGATGTCCAGCAGCCGCGCCGACGCCGCCGCCTGCTGTGCCGCGTCCGGCAGCGCGGGCGCCGCCGTGGCGATCACCAGCAGGACGTCCGACACCGAGACGTCGGGCCGCAGCGCGCCCGAGGCGCGCGCCCGGTCGACCAGCTTCCCCACGACCTCCAGGAGCGCCGCGGCGCCCGTGTCGTCGTCCGGAAGCACCGAGGGCCCGCTGTCCTGCACCAGCCGCAGCTCGCCCGAGGCCGGCTGGCTGCGCTGCTGCGGCACCCGCGCCTCGTCGGCACCGGCACCGCCCTGCTCGTCCGCGACCCCCACCCGCAGCACCTGCGGCGGCAGCAGCCGTCCGGCGCCCGAGGCCACCGACGTCCGCAGGAAGCGCGACAGCGCCGACCACGGCTCGTCCTCCTGCCCGAGCGCCGCGCGCGCCTGCTCGGTCAGCCGGGACGTCTCCTCCTCGGCTATCCGCCGCACCAGCACGTCCTTGCTCGGGAACCGCCGGTACACGGTCCCCACCCCGACCCGGGCCCGCCGCGCCACGTCCTCCATGGGAGCGCCGTACCCCAGCTCGCCGAAGACCTCGCGCGCCGCCCGCAGGACGTGCTCCAGATTGCGCTGTGCGTCCACACGCAGCGGCGCCGACCGCGAGGACTCCCCGCGCCCACCGCCCGCCGCGCCCACCATGCCGCTCGCTGCGAGAGCGGCTGCGGTCGACCAATGAGATTCCTGAATACTCATGAATGATCCCCCGGTAATGACGTCTCCCCCCGGAGACTCCCCGCCATTGCAAGCCGAGGCTCAGGAACAAGCCCGTGTCTCGCGCCCGCCCGTCGCGGACCCGATGAGCGCACCCCCTACACCCCGTCGACAGACGAACATAGTTGAGTGGGGGTCAATTCAGAAGGGGCAGGTTCCGCACGGAGCGCCCCCCGATCGGAGTACGGGTCGCATACGCCCGGAATGCACCCCGCCCCGCGCCCCCGGTCACCCCGCTGACCTGCGGCTGCGAGGGGTACTCCGGCAATCCGGCCAACTGTGGAGGTCCCCGGCCCGCAGTCATACAGATGGTCGAGGCTGTGGACAAACCGCAGCGCCGGGTGCGTCATGGGATGGTGAAGGAACGTGCGCGCATTCTCGTTGTCGGCGGCGGCTACGTCGGGATGTACACGGCGCTGCGCCTCCAGCGGAAGCTGGGACGCGAACTGCGCAGGGGCGAGGTCGAGATCACCGTCGTCACACCCGACCCCTACATGACCTATCAGCCGTTCCTGCCCGAGGCGGCGGCCGGATCCATCTCCCCGCGCCACGTCGTCGTGCCGCTGCGCCGCGTCCTCGTCCACTGCCGGGTCCTCGTCGGCGAGGTCACCGCCCTCGACCACGGCAAACGCACCGCGCACCTCACCACCCTCGCCACCCAGGAGGAGGGCACCGGCCCCGACCAGATCGAGTACGACGAACTCGTCCTCGCCCCCGGCTCCGTCGCCCGCACCCTGCCCGTCCCCGGCCTCGCCGACCACGGCATCGGATTCAAGACCGTCGAGGAGGCCATCGGACTGCGCAACCACGTCATCGAACAGATGGACATCGCCTCCTCCACCCGTGACCTCGACGTCCGCGACGCCGCCCTGACCTTCGTCTTCGTCGGCGGCGGCTACGCGGGCGTGGAGGCGCTCGCCGAGCTGGAGGACATGGCCAGGTACGCCTCCCGCTCGTACCACAACGTCGAACCCGACGACATGAAGTGGATCCTCGTCGAGGCCAGTGACCGCATCCTGCCCGAGGTCGGCGAGGAGCTCGGCCGCTACACCCTCACCGAACTGCGCCGCCGCAACATCGACGTCCGCCTCACCACCCGCCTGGAGTCCTGCGCCGACCGGATCGCCGTCCTCAGCGACGGCGCCCGCTTCCCGACCCGCACCGTGGTGTGGACCGCGGGCGTCAGGCCGCACCCCCTGATCGCCGCGACCGACTTTCCGCGCACCGACCGGGGACGGCTGAAATGCACCGCCCGGCTGACGATCGAGGGCGTCACGCACGCGTGGGCCGCGGGCGACGCGGCCGCCGTCCCCGACGTCACCGCGGAACCCGGCACCGTCACCGCCCCCAACGCGCAGCACGCGCTGCGCCAGGCCAGGGTCCTCGGCGACAACATCGTCCACGCCCTGCGCGGCGAGGAACTGCAGACGTACGCGCACACCTCCGTCGGCGCCGTCGCCTCCCTCGGCCTCCACAAGGGCGTCGCGCAGATCCGCGGGCGCAGGCTGAAGGGCTACCCTGCCTGGTTCATGCACCGCGCCTACCACCTCAGCCGGGTCCCCACCTTCAACCGCAAGGCCCGGGTCCTGGCCGAATGGACGCTCTCCGGTCTCTTCAAGAGGGAGATCGTCTCGCTCGGTTCACTCGAACATCCCCGTGCCGAGTTCGAACGCGCGGCCGGTGGAAAGCCTTCTACCGACCCGAAGGGGTCGTCCTGACCCGACCGGGGAACTCCCACGGCATGTGGGGCGTCTGACGGATGTCGCCCCGGCCGCTCGCACTGCCAGACTGATCCCCGCACCGGCGACGAGCGCCCGCTCGCCCCTCGCACCACGAGGCTGTCCCCACCAGAGCCGCCCGCACCCCCGGGGTGCCGAGCACCGGACCCACGCCCGGGTCCGGAGCCGGCCGAAGACGACGACACGAGGCAAGGATTCGTGAACTTCACGCGCTGGAGCGCCCGGCTTCCCGGAACGCAGCGCCGCGCGGCAGCGCGGACCGACCGTCCGGCCACCCCCGACCGGCGCGCGGAGAGCGCGGGCGCCGTCCCCGCGGCCCGCGCCGAACACCTCACCGACGGGCACCCGCACATCCCCGCCGTCGACGAACTCCCCGTCCGTGACGTCCTCGACCGCGTCCCCGCCCTCGTCGCCCTGGTGCACGGCCCCGACCACCGGGTCGCGTACGTCAACGACGCCTACGTGGCCGCCTTCGGCGTCCGCCCCCTGGGCGAACCCGTCCGCGACGCCCTGCCCGAACTCGACCAGCTCGGCCTGCTCCCGCTCCTCGACCAGGTCCAGCGCAGCGGCAGGCCCCGCACCCTCAAGTCCCGCAAGGCCCCCGACGGCCGCTCCTACACCTTCACCTGCACCCCGGTCACCGAGGGCGACCAGGACGGCGGCGCGGTCCTCGTCTTCGCCACCGACGTCACCGACCACGCCGAGGCCGCCGAACGCCTGCGCGCCAGCGAACGCAGCCAGCGCGAGACCGCCGTCACCCTCCAGCGCTCCCTCCTCCCGCAGGAGCTGGAGGAACCCGACGACCTGCGCATCGCCGCCACCTACCACCCCGGCGGCACCGAGACCGCCGTCGGCGGCGACTGGTACGACGTCATCACCCTGGGCGGCGGCCGCACCGCCCTGGTCATCGGCGACGTCATGGGCCGGGGGGTGCGCGCGGCGGCCGTCATGGGCCAGCTGCGCACCGCCGTCCGCGCCTACGCCCGCCTCGACCTGCCCCCGCACGAGGTGCTCCAGCTCCTCGACGGCCTCGCCGCCGAGATCGACGCCAACCAGATCGCCACCTGCGTCTACGCCATCCACGACCCGAACGAGGGACGGCTGGTCTACGCCTCCGCGGGCCACCTGCCGATCCTCGTGCGCGACGAGCACGGCACCGTCCAGCGCGCCGACGAACCCACGGGACCGCCGCTCGGCACCGGCGGCTGGATGCACGCCTCCGGCTCGATCGCGCTCGGCCCGGGGTCCACCGCCGTCCTCTACACGGACGGCCTGGTCGAACGCCGCGACCAGGACATCGACGAGGGCATCGCCGCCCTGGAGCGCGCCCTCGCCGGCGCCACCGGCACCCCGCAGGTCGTCTGCGACCGCCTGGTCCGCTCGGCGGGCGTCACCGCGGACCACGACGACGACGTCGCCGTCCTGGTCCTCCAGCACCCCGCCCGCACCGGCCCCGCGGGCGAGCTGTTCCGCAACGCGGCCCTGGAACTCCTCGGCGGCATCGAGGCGGCGCCCCGCGCGCGTGCCTTCGCCTCCGGCGTCCTGACGAGCTGGCGCTTCCCGGCCGAACTGCACGACCTCGGCGTCCTGGCGGCCAGCGAACTCGTCGCCAACTCCCTCCAGCACGGCATCCCGCCGATGCGGCTGCGCCTGCGCCGCACCGACCGCCGCCTGATCATCGAGGTGACGGACGGCGACGACCACCTCCCGCGCCGCCGCCGCGCCGAGCCCGCCGACGAGTCGGGCCGGGGCATCGCCATCGTCGCGACGATCGCCACGAACTGGGGCTCGCGCCGGACCCCGGGCGGCGGCAAGGCGGTGTGGTGCGAGTTCGTGCTCCCCAAGGGGTGACTCGCTGGCTCAGGCCTCGGCGGCCACGGCCTCCGGTGCCTGCGGCCCGCGCACCACGACCCGGCTGCGCACCAGCCACGGCTGGTCCTGGACGTCGGTGAGCCGCCGCCCGAGCCGCAGGGCCAGGACGCTGATCCCGAGGGAGAACAGCAGGAACGTCACGATGTACGGCGCGTGCAGCGAGGCCCCCATCGGGCCGCCCACCGCCGGACCGACGGCCAGCGCGAGCTGCTTCACCAGGGCGAACGCGGAGTTGTACTGCCCGGCGAGACCGCTCGGCGCCAGATCGGCGACCAGCGGGGCCACGGTCGGCGACAGCATCGCCTCCCCGAGCCCGAAGAGGGCGTACGTCGACACGAAGGCGGCCGTCGCCATCTCCTGGCTGCCGTGCCCGAGCCCGGCGAACCCGGCCGCGACCCACGCCACGGCCCAGATCAGCCCCACGGCCGCGATCACCCGCGACCGCCGCCGCCGCTCGACGAACTTCAGCACCGCGAACTGCGCGACGACGATCATCAGCGTGTTGGCGGCCAGCGCGGTCCCCAGCGCGGACGTCGAGATCCCGGCGGCCTCCACCCCGTACGCGCTCAGCCCCGACTCGAACTGCCCGTAGCAGGCGAAGAACAGCACGAAGCCCAGCACGCACAGCTGCACCATCGCCCGGTTCCCGAGCAGACTCCTCCAGCTCCCCGGGCCCGACCCGGTCGGCGCGTCCCCGACCCGCGGGGCGCGCGGCATCCGCACCGTCGCCAGCACCGCGACCAGCACCAGGAACATCGCCGCCTCGATCGCGAACAGCAGCGTGAACGAGGAGACCCGGGTGGTGTCCACCAGATGCCCGCCGATCAGCCCGCCGACGCCGAGCCCCAGGTTCTGCAGGAAGAACTGGGTGGCGAAGGCGCGCGAGCGGTTCTCGGTCGTCGAGGAGTCGACGATCATCGTGGCGAGCGCCGGCTGCATCACGGCCTGCCCGGCCCCGAGCGCCGCCGCCGACAGCAGCACCGCCGTCGCGTTCCCCGCGAGCCCGAGGCTCATTGCGCCGGCGGAGGCGGTGACCAGGGCGGTGAGCAGGACCGGCAGGGGCCCGCGCCGGACGATGGCCCGCCCGGCGAACGGCAGCACGACGAGCGCGGCCACGGCGAAGACGGCGAGGACGAGCCCCGCCGTCATGGCTCCGAGTCCCCGCACCTGCGCCACATAGACGTACAGGTAGGGGACGGTGAAGCCGAGCCCGAACGCGCTGAGTGCGTTGCCCACGTGGATCCGGCGCATCACAGCGCCCCTCGCCCTGGTCACGGTCACCTCTCTCAGGTAGTTGAAGTCCGCCATCACTTAGTACGGAAGACTTCGAAGCTAAAGTTCGAAGGTAAACAGTACACCTAGAAGAACTTCAATACCAAGCGGCCACGTGCCATACTGCGGTGATGGGCGACACCCCCGGCAACCTCGGCAGCGAACCGACCCTCGACGAGCAGATCGCCGCGTACCAGCGCGAGTTCCAGGACCTCGACCCCCAGGTCGAGAAGATCGTCTCGGCGCTGTCCCGGCTCAACCGCCGGATGAACGTCGCCTACGGCCGCCAGACCTCGGCCCTCGGCATCAGCAACGCCGAGTGGGAGGTCCTCAAGGCACTCGTCCTCTCCGGCCTCCCCTACCGCCTCGGCCCGAGCGAGCTGGCCAAGCGCCTCGGCCTGACGCCCGCCGCCATGACCCACCGCATCGACCGCATGGTCGCGGAGGGCCTGGTGACCCGGGAGCGCGACGAGTCCAACCGGGTCCGGGTGATCGTGGAGCTGACCGCGGAGGGGCGCGAGAAGTGGCTGGAGGCCATGCGCCTCGCCTCCGGTTTCGAGGAGGACCTGCTCCAGGACCTGGCCGCCGAGGAGCGCGTGGTCCTCGGCGAGGTCCTGACCCGCCTGCTCCGCCGGGTGGAACACGCCCAGCCGGACGCCGGCGGCCGCCTCACCGACCTGGACTGACAGCGCCCCGCGATCCGCCGAAAAGATCTTGACAGGCGGTGCTTGACGCGCCTCTCGCCGGTCCGTATAGTTCTTCGGGTTGCCACGGGGCCGTCACGGTCCTCCGGCAGCACCTCAGCCGCTCACAGCGGCAACCCCACACTTTCAGCACGATCTCCCGCACGGGTTGATTTCGGCGTGCCCGAATTCAATTCGAATAGGGGCTCGGCGGCCCGATTGGGAATCGCCGGACGGATCCGCTAAGGTTTGGGACGTCGGAAGGGCCCAACAGCCCGGAAGACGAAGCCCGCTGACTGGGAATCAGGCCCGAAAGGATCTGATAGAGTCGGAACCGTCGG
>NZ_FMCI01000297.1 GCF_900091845.1 Streptomyces sp. SolWspMP-5a-2 | reverse complement strand
CGCCCTCGCGACCCGCCGCCGCGCCCACCGCGCCCGACGGCAGCGGCGACCCGCTGCCCCGCCACGCCACCGTCGCCGACGCCGTCGAGCACCTGCCCTCCGTGGCCGTCCTGTTCGCCGGGACCGCCGCCGACGGGGAGACCGCGTCCGACGTCCCCGACGCCGTCCTCGACGACGTCCTCGCCACCGTGCAGGAGTGGCTCGCCGACGACCGCACCGACGCCACCCCGCTGGTCGTCGTCACCCGCGGCGCCGTCGCCACCGGCACCGGTGACCCCGCCCACGACCTGCGCGGCGCCGCCGTCTGGGGACTGGTGCGGTCCGCCCAGGCCCAGTACCCGGGACGCCTGGTCCTCGCCGACCTCGACCCGCACACCGACTCCTGGCTCGCCCTGCCCGCCGCGCTCGCCGCCGGGGAGCCGCAGCTCGCCCTCCGCCAGGGCGCCGCCTACGCCCCGCGCCTGACCCGCCCCCGCGGCGACGACGTCCTCACCGTGCCCGCAGGCACCGACACCTGGCGGCTCGACATCCCCGAGAAGGGCTCCGTCGACAAGCTCGACCTCGTGCCCTGCCCCGAGGACCTCACCACGCCCGCCGCCGGACACCTCGTCATCGAGGTGCGCGCCGCGGGACTCAACTTCCGCGACGTCCTCAACACCCTCGGCATGTACCCGGGACCCGCCGTCCTGCTGGGCGCCGAGGCCGCCGGTGTCGTCACCGCCGTCGGACCCGGCGTCACCGGGATCGCCCCGGGCGACCGCGTGATGGGCCTGGTCACCGGCGGCTTCGCCACCCACGCCGTCGCCGACGCCCGCATGGTCGCGCCCGTCCCCGACGGCTGGACCTGGACCCAGGCCGCCTCCGTGCCCGTCGCCTACCTCACCGCCTACTACGGGCTGCGCGACCTCGCCCACCTGGAGGCGGGCGAGTCCGTCCTCGTGCACGCCGCCGCGGGCGGCGTCGGCATGGCCGCGGCCCAGCTCGCCCGGCACTGGGGCGCCGACGTCTACGGCACCGCGGGCGACCACAAGCGCACCCTGCTGCGCGCCGACGGCTGGGCCGCCGACCGCCTCGCCTCCTCCCGCACCCTCGACTTCGAGGACCGCTTCCGCGCCACCAGCGGCGGACGCGGCGTCGACGTCGTCCTCAACTCCCTCGCGGGCGACTTCATCGACGCCTCCCTGCGCCTGCTCGCCCCCGGCGGACGCCTCGTCGAGATGGGCAAGACCGACGTCCGCGACCCCGCGCAGGTCGTCGCCGACCACCCGGCCGTCGCCCTCTACCAGGCGTACGAGCTGCGCGAGGCGGGCGAGGACCGCATCCAGGAGATGTTCCGCGACCTCACGGACCTCTTCGCGACCGGCGCCCTCACCCCGCTGCCCACCGTCACCTGGGACGTGCGCCACTCCCGCGCCGCGTTCCGGCACATGGCGCAGGCCAAGCACTACGGCAAGATCGTCCTCACCCTGCCGCGCGCCTGGGACCCCGAGGGCACCGTCCTGATCACCGGCGGCGCCGGAGTCCTCGGCGGCATCCTCGCCCGCCACCTCGTCACCCGGCACGGCATGCGCCACCTCCTGCTCACCGGACGGCGCGGACCCGACACCCCCGGCGCCACCGAACTCGCCGCCGAACTGCGCGAGTCCGGCGCCGACGTCACCGTCGCCGCCTGCGACGCGGCCGACCCCGACGCCCTCGCCGCGCTCCTCGCCGCCGTCCCCGCCGCACACCCCCTCACCGCCGTCGTGCACGCCGCGGGCGCCGTCGACGACGGAGCCCTGGAAGCCCTCACCCCCGACCGGCTGCGCACCGTCCTCGCCCCGAAGGCCGACGCCGCACGCCACCTCGACCGCCTCACCCGCGACCTCGACCTCGCCGACCTGGTGCTGTTCTCGGCGGGCGCCGGAGTCTTCGGCAACGCCGGACAGGCCAACTACGCCGCCGCCAACACCTACCTCGACGCGCTCGCCCACCGCCGCCGCGCCGCGGGCCTGCCCACCACCTCCCTCTCCTGGGGCCTGTGGGCCGACACCAGCGCCCTCACCGGCCACCTCGACGCCACCGACCTCGCCCGCGTCCGCCGCTCCGGCGTCCTGCCCCTCTCCGCCGCCGACGGCATGGCCCTCTTCGACGCCGCCCTCACCGAACAGCGCCCGCACCTGGTGCCCGTCCGCCTCGACACCGGCCAACTCCGCGCCGCGGGCGACGAGATACCGCACCTGCTGCGCGCCCTGTACCGCGGCCCGGTCCGCCGCACCGCCGACGCGGGCAGCGCCACCGGCACCGACGCGCTCCGCGGACGCCTCGCCGGACTCGCCCCCGACGACCGCCGCACCGCCCTGCGCGACCTCGTCGGCACCTACGCGGCGGCCGTCCTCGGCCACGCCGACCCCGACCTGCTCCACGCCCAACGCGCCTTCCGCGACCTCGGGTTCGACTCCCTGACCGCCGTCGAACTCCGCAACCGGCTCAGCGGCGCCACCGGCCTGCGGCTGCCCGCCACCCTCGTCTTCGACCACCCGACCGTCGCCGAACTCGCCGCCTTCCTCGACGACGAACTCTTCGACGGCCTCACCGCCGCGCCCGCCGCGGCAGCCCCGGCCGCCGCCCCGCTCGGCGACGACGAGCCCTTCGCGATCGTCGGCATGGCGTGCCGCCTGCCCGGCGGCGTCCGCTCGCCCGAGGAGCTGTGGCAGCTCCTCGCCGACGGCACCGACGCCATCGCGCCGTTCCCCGCCAACCGCGGCTGGAACCTCGACGCCCTCTACGACGCCGTGCCCGCCCACGAGGGCAGCTCCCGCACCCGCGAGGGCGGATTCCTGCACGACGCCGCCGACTTCGACGCCGACTTCTTCGGCATCTCCCCGCGCGAGGCCCTCGCCATGGACCCGCAGCAGCGCCTCCTCCTGGAGACCGCCTGGGAGACCTTCGAACGCGCCGGCATCGACCCCCGCTCGGTCCGCGGCACCCGCACCGGCGTCTTCGCCGGACTCTCCTCGAGCGACTACCTCAAGCGCGTCCGCCACGTCCCCGACGAGATCGCCGGGTACGTCAACAACGGCAACGCCAACAGCATCGTCTCCGGCCGCGTCGCCTACACCCTCGGCCTCGAAGGCCCCGCGGTCACCGTCGACACCGCCTGCTCCTCCTCCCTGGTCGCGCTCCACATGGCGCTCCAGGCCCTGCGGCGCGGCGAGTGCACCATGGCCCTCGCCGGCGGCGTCACCGTGATGTCGTCGCCCGAGATCATCGTCGACTTCTCCCGCCAGCGCGGCCTCGCCGCCGACGGCCGCTGCAAGCCCTTCGCCGCCGCCGCCGACGGCACCGGCTTCGCCGAGGGCGTCGGCGTCATCCTCGTCGAGCGCCTCAGCGATGCCCGGCGCAACGGCCACCAGGTCCTCGCCGTGATCCGCGGCTCCGCCGTCAACCAGGACGGCGCCTCCAACGGTCTCAGCGCCCCCAACGGCCCCGCCCAGCAGCGCGTCATCCGCCAGGCCCTCGCCGACGCGGGCGTCAGCGCCGCCGAGGTCGACGCCGTCGAGGCGCACGGCACCGGCACCCGCCTCGGCGACCCCATCGAGGCCCAGGCCCTGCTGGCCACCTACGGCCGTGACCGGGACGGCGGCCACCCGCTGCTGCTCGGCTCCGTCAAGTCCAACCTCGGCCACACCCAGGCCGCCGCCGGAGTCGCCGGTGTCATGAAGATGGTCCTGGCGCTCGGCCACCGCACCCTCCCCAAGAGCCTCCACATCGACGCGCCCACCCCGCACGTCGACTGGGAGGGCGACGGCGTCCGGCTGCTCACCGAGGCCACCGAGTGGCCCGCGCCCACCGCGTCCCGGCCGCGCCGCGCCGCCGTCTCCTCCTTCGGCATCAGCGGCACCAACGCCCACGTCATCCTGGAAGAGGCGCCCGCGACCCCGGACGCGCCGGCCACGGCACCCGGCGCCACCACGACCGGCCCGCTGCCCTGGCTGCTCTCCGCCCGCGGCGACGCCGCCCTGCGCGGCCAGGCCAAGGCGCTCCTCGCCCACCTCGACGCCCACCCGCACACCGACCCCGCCGACATCGCGCACTCCCTGCTGACCCGCCGCGCCCTGCTGGAGAAGCGGGCCGTCGTCATCGGCACCGCCCCCGGCGACTTCCGCGCCGGACTCGCCGCCCTCGCCGACGGCGCCCCCTCCGCGCACGTCGTCAGCGGCGGCCGGGGCGCGGGACGCGACCGCAGGCCCGTCCTCGTCTTCCCCGGCCAGGGCTCCCAGTGGGCCGGGATGGGCGCCGAACTCCTCGACAGCTCACCGGTGTTCGCCGAGAGCGTCGCCGCCTGCGAGGCCGCCCTCGCCCCGCACGTCGACTGGTCCCTCACCGACGTGCTGCGCCAGGCCGACGGCGCCCCCACGTTCGACCGGGTCGACGTCGTCCAGCCCGCCACCTGGGCCGTGATGGTCTCCCTGGCCGCGCTGTGGCGGGCCCACGGGCTCAAGCCCGCCGCCGTCCTCGGCCACTCCCAGGGCGAGATCGCCGCCGCCGCCGTCAGCGGCGCCCTCTCCCTCGCCGACGCCGCCGAGATCGTCGCCGTCCGCAGCCTCGCCATCGCCCGCGAACTCTCCGGACACGGCGGCATGGTCGCCGTCACCGCCCCGCACGACGAGGTCACCGCCCTCCTCACCGACCTGCCCGGCGTCTCCGTCGCCGCCGTCAACGGCCCCACGTCCGTGGTGGTCTCCGGCGACACCGACGGCCTCGACACCCTCCTCGCCACCTGCGAGGCCCAGGGCGTGCGCGCCCGCCGCATCCCCGTCGACTACGCCTCCCACTCCGCGCACGTCGACCGGCTCGCCGAGAGCCTGCCCGCCGCCCTCGACGGCGTCGAACCCCGCGAGGGCGACATCCCGTTCTTCTCCACCGTCACCGCCGACTGGCTCCCCGGCACCGCGCTCGACGCCCCCTACTGGCACCGCAACCTGCGCTCCACGGTCCGCCTGGAGGACTCCCTGCGCGCCCTGCTCGACCAGGGCCACGACGTGTTCGTCGAGTGCGCGCCGCACCCGGTCCTCACCGTCGGCATCGAGGACACCGCCGCCGCCACCGGAACCGAGGCCGTCGTCCTCGGCTCGCTGCGCCGCGACGACGGCGGCACCGCCCGCGTGCTGACCGCACTCGCCGCCGCCCACGTCGCGGGCCTGCCCGTCGACTGGAGCCCCGCCGTCACCCACGGCCGCCCCGTCGACCTGCCCACCTACGCCTTCCAGCGCGAGCGGTACTGGCTGGAGGCCACCGACGCGCAGGCCGACCCCGCCGGACTCGACACCGCCGTCCGGCTCGCCTCCGGCGGAGCCGTCCTGACCGGCGCGCTCTCCCTCGCCGCACAGCCCTGGCTGGACGCCCACCGCGTCCACGGCACCGCCGTCGTACCCACCACCGCCCTCCTGGACTGGGCGGTCAGGGCCGGTGACGAGACCGGCCTCCCGGTCGTCGCCGCCCTCGACGAACACCTCCCGGTCGCCGTCCCCGACGACGGCGCCGTCGAACTCCAGCTCACCGTCTCCGACACCCCCGGCGACACCGACAGCCGCGCCTTCACCGTCCACTCCCGCCCCCGCACCCAGGACCCCGACACCCCCTGGACCACCCACGCCACCGGCACCCTGAGCGCGACCGCCGCCGCCACCCCCGCCGGGGACCCCTGGCCCACCGGCGAACCGGCCGACGACGACACCACCGGCGCCGCCCACGACACCGTCCACCGCGCCGGACTCGACCTCGCCGACCCCTTCACCGCCGTACGCGCCCTGCGGCGCACCGGCGACACCGTCCTCGCCGACGTCGAACTCCCCGAGTCGGCCCACGCCGACGCGGCCCGCCTGCGCCTCCACCCGGCGCTCCTCCAGGGACTCCTGGCCCTCGCCGCCACCCCCCACGACGCCACCGCCCCCCACCTGCCCGCCGCCTGGCACGACGTCACCACGCACGCCGACGGCGCCACCCGCCTCCGGGTCCGCCTCACCCCCGGCGCCGACGCCACCTGGACCGTGCAGGCCCACGACCCGGCCGGCGCCCCCGTCCTCACCGGCACCGTCACCACCCGGCCCGCCACGCAGGACCGGCTCCCGGCCACCACCGCGCCCGACGCCCTGCACCGCGTCGTCTGGACCCCGCACACCGCCGACGGCACCACCGACGCCACCGGCACCTGGGCCGTCCTCGGCACCCCCGGACGCCTCAGCGCCGCCCTGGAGAAGGCGGGCGTCACCGTCAGCGTCCACCGCGACCTCGCCGACCTCACCGCGGCCCTCGACTCCGGCGACACCCCCCACCCCGCCCTCGTCGTCGCCGCCCACGGCCACGACACCGACGACGACCCGGCCATCGCCGCGCACACCTCGGCGCGCCGCGCCCTCGCCCTGGCCACCGACTGGCTGCGCGCACCCCGCTTCGCCGCCACCCGGCTCCTGCTGCTCACCGAGGGCGCCGTCGCCACCGGCCCGGACGACACCGTCCCCGCCCTCGCCGACGCCACCGCCTGGGGCCTGCTGCGCTCCGCGCAGACCGAACACCCCGGCCGCTTCCTGCTCGCCGACAGCGACGGACACGACAGCTCCACCACCGCCCTCGCGCACGCCGTCACCGCGGCCGACCGCACCGGCGAGAACCAGTTCGCCGTCCGCGCCGGCACCGTCACCGTGCCGCGCCTGATACGCGCCGACCACCCCGACGGCGCCCCCGCGCCCACCGCCACCGCGCCCTGGGGCGACGGCACCGGCGCGGGAACCGTCCTCATCACCGGCGGCACCGGCGTCCTCGGCAGCCTCGTCGCCCGCCACCTCGTCACCCGGCACGGCGTACGGCACCTGCTGCTCACCGGCCGCCGCGGCCCCGACGCCCCCGGCGCCGACGCCCTGCGCGACGAACTCGCCGCCCTCGGCGCCGAGACCGACATCGTCGCCTGCGACACCGCCGACCGCGACCAGCTCGCCCGCGTCCTGGCCGCCGTCCCCGCCGAACACCCCCTCACCGCCGTCGTCCACGCGGCCGGTGTCCTCGACGACGGACTCCTCGACACCCTCACCCCCGAACGCCTCACCACGGTCCTGCGCCCCAAGACCGACGCCGCCTGGCACCTCCACCACCTCACCCGCGACCTCAAGCTCAGCGCGTTCGTGATGTTCTCCTCCTACGCCGGGATCGCCGGCGGCCCCGGACAGGCCAACTACGCGGCGGCCAACGCCTTCCTCGACGCCCTCGCCCAGCACCGGCGGGCCCGCGGCCTCACCGCCCACTCCCTCGCCTGGGGCTTCTGGGAGGACCGCTCCGCCCTGACCGGCGCCCTCGGCGACGCCGACCTCGCCCGCCTGGCACGCTCCGGCATCCGCCCCCTCACCGCCGACCAGGGCCTCGGCCTCCTCGACACCGCGACCCTCCTCGACACCGCCCAACTGGTCCCCGTCCGCCTCGACACCCGCGCCCTGCGCGCCGACGAGGCGCCCCCGCTGCTGCGCGCCCTCGCCCGCCCGGCCGCCCGCCGCACCGCGGCGGCCCCCGCCACCGGCACCGCCGCACCGGCCGACTTCCGGGCCAGGCTCGCCGCCCTCGACGGACCCCAGCGGCAGGCACTCCTGCACCGCACCGTCCTCGCCCACGTCGCCGCCGTCCTCGGCCACGCCTCCGCCGAGTCCCTCGACGCGGGCCGCGGCTTCCTCGACCTCGGGATGTCCTCGCTGACCGCCGTCGAACTCCGCAACCGCCTCAACGCCGAGACCGGACTGACCCTCCCCAGCACCCTGATCTTCGACCACCCGGACCCGGCCGCCCTGGTCCAGCACCTGGGCGCCGAACTCGGCGCCGGAGCCGGGGAACCGGACCAGGCCGTCTTCGCCGAACTGGCCGTCCTGGAAGCCGCCGTCGGCGGCGCCGACCTCGACGACCAGGACCGCGCCCGGCTCGCCCAGCGCCTCAAGGCCCTCCAGTGGAAGCTCGACTCCACCCAGGACACCGAAGAGGACGCCGCCGACCTCGACACCACCACGGACGACGAGATGTTCGACCTCATCGACAACGAACTCGGGCTCGCCTAGCCGCCGTGACCGCCGACGCGCCCGCACCGCGCGTCGGCGGCACCGCTCCCGCTCCAGGTCCGGCCACCGCGTCCTTCTCGAACTCAGAGGAACCACCCCATGGCAAGCTCCGAAGCCAAGCTCCGCGACTACCTCAAGAAGGTCACCGCCGATCTGCGCCGCACCCGGCAGCGGCTGGAGTCGGTCGAGGCACGGGAGAGCGAGCCCATCGCCGTCATCGGCATGGCCTGCCGCTTCCCCGGCGGGGTCCGCTCGCCCGAGGACCTGTGGCGCCTGGTGGCCGACGGCACCGACGCCGTCGGCCCGCTTCCCGCGGACCGCGGCTGGGACCTGGACGGCCTCTACGACCCGGACCCGGGCACCCCCGGCAAGAGCTACGTCCGCGAGGGCGGATTCCTCGACGGCGCCGCCGAGTTCGACGCCGACCTCTTCGGCATCGCCCCGCGCGAGGCCCTCGCCATGGACCCGCAGCAGCGCCTCCTCCTGGAGACCGCCTGGGAGGCCGTCGAACGCGCCCGGATCAGCCCCGCCGCGCTCCGCAACACCGACACCGGCGTCTTCGTCGGCGGCGCCGACACCAACTACGGCTCGCTGGCCCGCACCGCCGACGAGACCGAGGGACACAACCTCACCGGCGGCGCCATGAGCGTCCTGTCCGGCCGCATCTCCTACACCCTGGGCCTCGAAGGCCCCGCGGTCACCGTCGACACCGCCTGCTCCTCCTCCCTCGTCGCCCTGCACCTCGCGGTCCGCGCCCTGCGCGCGGGGGAGTGCTCCCTCGCCCTGACCGGCGGCGTCGCCATGATGCCGACCACCGAACTCTTCACCGAGTTCTCCCGCCAGCGCGGCCTCGCCGCCGACGGCCGCTGCAAGCCCTTCGCCGACTCCGCCGACGGCACCTCCTGGGGCGAGGGCGTCGGCGTCCTCCTCGTCGAGCGGCTCTCCGACGCCCGCCGCAACAACCACCCCGTCCTCGCCGTCGTGCGCGGCTCCGCCGTCAACCAGGACGGCGCCAGCAGCCGCCTCACCGCCCCCAACGGCCCCTCGCAGCGCCGCGTCATCCAGGCCGCCCTCGCCGACGCCCGCCTCGCCCCCGACCAGGTCGACGCCGTCGAGGCGCACGGCACCGGCACCACCCTCGGCGACCCCATCGAGGCGCAGGCCCTCCTCGCCACCTACGGCCAGAACCGCCCCGAGGGCCGCCCGCTGCACCTCGGCGGCATCAAGTCGAACATCGGCCACGCGCAGGCCGCCGCCGGTGTCGCCGGTGTCATCAAGATGGTCATGGCGATGCGCCACGGCCTGCTGCCCGCCACCCTGCACGTCGACACCCCCACCACCCACGTCGACTGGACGTCCGGCTCCGTCGCCCTCCTCACCGAGGCCACCGACTGGCCCGACGCCGACCACCCCCGCCGCGCGGGCGTCTCTGCCTTCGGCATCAGCGGCACCAACGCCCACGTCCTGCTCGAACAGGCCACCGAGGCACCGGCGGAGGAGACCGACGCCCCCGCCGCCGACGCCCCCGCCGACGAGGCGCCCGCCACCGTCCCGGCCGCCCTCGTCGAACCGGCCGTCACCCCCTGGCCGCTCTCCGCCCGCTCCGCCACCGCCCTGCGCGCCCAGGCCGGCCGCCTCGGCGACCGCCTCACCACCACCCCGCGCCCCCGCCCCGCCGACATCGCGCTCTCCCTCGCCACCAGCCGCGCCCCCTTCCCGCACCGCGCGGTCGTCCTGGCCACCGACCCGGAGACCACCGCCGCCGCCCTGGCCGCCCTCGCCGCCGCCGAACCCCACCCCGCGGTCGTCGAGGACACCACCCGCACCGGCTACACCGCGTTCCTCTTCTCCGGTCAGGGCGCGCAACGCCTGGGCATGGGGCGTGAGTTGTACGCGCGGTTCCCGGTCTTCGCGGAGTCGTTCGACGCGGTGTGCGCGGAGCTGGACGGGCGTCTGGAGCGTCCGTTGCGTGAGGTGGTCTGGGGTGAGGACGCGGAGGTCCTGAACCAGACGGTCCATGCGCAGGCGGGTCTGTTCGCGGTCGAGGTCGCCCTGTTCCGGTTGGTCGAGTCGTGGGGTGTGCGGCCGGAGTTCGTGGCCGGTCACTCCATCGGTGAGGTCGCGGCGGCGCACGTGGCCGGGGTGTTCTCCCTGGCTGACGCGTGTGCGTTGGTGGCGGCTCGTGGTCGTCTGATGCAGGCGCTTCCCGCCGGTGGTGGGATGACGGCGGTGGAGGCGACGGAGGCCGAGGTGCTTGAGCACCTGGTCGAGGGTGTGTCGATCGCGGCGGTCAACGGGCCCACGTCCGTGGTGGTTTCAGGCGAGTCGGAGTCGGTCGAGGCGATCGCCGCGTACTTCCGTGAGCAGGGGCGTCGGGTCAGCGCGCTGCGGGTCTCGCACGCCTTCCACTCTCCGCTGATGGACCCGATGCTGGACGCGTTCCAGGAGGTCGTCGAGGGGCTGTCCTTCGAGGAACCCCGCCTGCCGGTCGTCTCCAACGTCACCGGCCGCCTCGCCGAGACCGGTGAACTGACCACCCCCGCTTACTGGGTGACCCATGTCCGTGAGGCCGTCCGCTTCCACGACGGTGTCACCGCCCTCACCGGGCAGGGCGTGACCCGCTTCCTGGAGCTGGGCCCCGACGGCGTCCTGACCGGGATGGCGCGCACCAGCGCGGGCCAGGACAGCGACGCCGTGTTCGTGCCGCTGCTGCGCAAGGACCGCGACGAGGAGACCACCGCCCTCGCCGCACTCGCCCGGCTCCACGCCACCGGCACCGCCGTCGACTGGACCGCCGTCCTCGACGGCACCGGCGCCCGGCTCACCGACCTGCCGACCTACGCCTTCCAGCACGAGCGCTACTGGCCCGTGCCCAGCGTCACCGTCGGCGCCGACGTGGAGTCCGCCGGACTCAGGGCCGCGGGACACCCCCTGCTCAGTGCCGCCGTCGAACTCTCCGATTCCGGCGGCCTGCTGCTCACCACCCGGCTCTCCCTGCGCACCCACCCCTGGCTCGCCGAGCACGCCGTCATGGGCAACGTCCTGCTGCCCGGCACCGCCTTCGTCGAACTCGCCGTCCGGGCCGGTGACGAGGTCGGCTGCGAGCGCGTCGAGGAACTCACCCTCGCCGCCCCGCTGATCCTGCCCGCCCAGGGCGGCGTCCAGCTCCACCTGCACGTGGGCCCCGCCGACCCGACCGGCCGCCGCACCCTCACCGCACGCTCCCGCGTCGAGGGCGCCGACGACCAGCACTCCTGGACCGAGCACGCCACCGGCGTCCTCGCCCCCGGCGAGCGCACCCTCGACTTCGACACCACGGTGTGGCCCCCCGCCGACGCCGAACCCCTCGACATCACCGGCCTCTACGAGCGCATGGCCGAGGGCGGCTACGTCTACGGTCCGCTGTTCCAGGGCCTGCGGGCCGCCTGGCGGCGCGGTGACGACGTCTTCGCCGAGGTCGCCCTGCCCGACGGCGTCGACGGCGCCGACTTCGGCCTGCACCCCGCGCTGCTCGACGCCTCCCTCCAGATCTCGGCCCTCGCCGGGCTCGCCCGCGGCGTCGTCCCGTTCTCCTGGGAAGGGGTGTGCCTGCACGCCTCCGGGGCCCGCGCCGTGCGGGTCCGCATGACCCGCACCGGTGACGAGTCCGCGACCGTGGCCGTCGCCGACGCGGGCGGCGCGCCCGTCGCCAGCATCGAGAACCTGGTGCTGCGCGCCGTCGCCGCCGCGCCCTCCGGCGTGGACGCCCTGACCCGCGACGCCCTCTTCCAGGTCGACTGGGTCCCGGCCGCCGACGCCGATGCCGACGCCGCCCCGGCCGCCCTGCTCGGCACCGGCCTCCCGGAGCTGCCGGGTGTCCGTTTCGCGGACCTGGACGCGCTCGCCGCCGCTGATGAGGTTCCGGAGACGGTGCTGGTCGCGGTGTCCGGGGGTGTTCCGGGTGATGTGGTGGCGGGTGTGCACGCTGCGGCGGAGGGTGCGCTGGGTCTGGTGCGTGCGTGGCTGGCCGGGGAGCGGTTCGCGTCGTCGCGGCTGGTGTTCGTGACGTCGGGTGCGGTGGACGGTGTGGATCTGGCGGGTGCGTCGGTGTGGGGCCTGGTGCGTTCCGCGACGTCGGAACACCCGGGCCGGTTCGCCCTGTTGGACCTGGCGGAAGGTGCGGACACCGCGCTGGTGACGTCCGCCGCCGCGACCGGCGAGCCCGAGACCGCCGTGCGCGAGGACGGCGTCCTGGTGCCCCGCCTCGCCCGGGTGACCGCGGGCGAGACCGAGGGCCCGGACTGGAGCCACGCGGACGGAACCGTCCTCGTGACCGGCGGCACGGGTGGTCTGGGCCGGATCGTGGCCCGTCACCTGGTCGCCGAACGCGGGGTACGGGACCTGCTGTTGGTCAGCCGCAGCGGCCAGGACGCCGACGGCGTCGCCGAGTTGGTGGCCGAGCTGTCGGAGTCGGGTGCGCGGGTCGCGGTCGAGGCGTGCGACGTCGCGGACCTCGACGCCGTCACCGAACTGCTCTCCCGGTACGAGGTGCGCGCGGTCGTGCACTCGGCCGGTGTCCTCGACGACGGCACCGTCGAGTCGCTGACCCCCGAGCGGCTGGCGAGGGTCCTGCGTCCGAAGGTGGACGCGGCCTGGAACCTGCACCGGGCGACCGAGGGCCTCGACCTCGACGCCTTCGTCGTCTTCTCCTCCCTCTCCGGCGTCCTCGGCGGCCCGGGACAGGCCAACTACGCGGCCGGGAACACCTTCCTGGACGCCCTGGCCCGCCACCGCCGCACCCTCGGCCTGCCCGCGACCTCCCTCGCCTGGGGCCCGTGGACCCAGGACACCGGCATGATCGGCACCCTCTCCGGCACCGACGTCCACCGCATCGCCCGCGCCGGACTGCCCGAGCTGACCCCCGAGCAGGGCACCGCCCTCTTCGACGCCGCCCTCACGACCGGCGTCCCCGCCGTCCTGCCCGTCCGCCTCGACCTCGCCGCACTGCGCGAGCAGGCCGACCCGCACCCCATGACGCGCGGCCTGATCCGGCGCAGGGCCCGCCGGTCCGCGGCCGGAGGCACCGCCGCGACCGCGGGACTGGTGCAGCGCCTCGCGGCCCTCGGCACCGAGGAGCGGCGTGAGGTGCTGCTCGACCTGGTGCGTGGTCAGATCGCGGTGGTGCTCGGGCACGCGGGTGCCCAGACGGTCGATCCGAACCGTGCCTTCCAGGATCTCGGTTTCGATTCGCTGACGGCGGTGGAGCTGCGCAACCGGCTCGGTACGTCGACCGGGCTGCGGCTGCCCGCGACGGTCGTCTTCGACTACCCGACCGCGTCCACGCTGGTCGGCTACCTGCTCGACGAGCTGTTCGGCGTGATCGAGCCGACCGCCGTGGTCCCGGTGTCGGCGCTGCCGTCGGTGGCGGACGACCCGATCGTCATCGTCGGCATGGCCTGCCGCTACCCGGGCGGGGTCGCCTCGCCCGAGGACCTCTGGCGGGTCGTCTCCGAAGGCGTCGACGCCGTCACCGAGTTCCCGGTCAACCGCGGCTGGGACGTCGACGCCCTCTACAACCCCGACCGCGACGCGTCCGGCACCACCTACACCGCCGCCGGCGGCTTCCTGCACGAGGCGGGCGCCTTCGACGCCGAGTTCTTCGGCATGAGCCCCCGCGAGGCGGCCGCCACCGACGCCCAGCAGCGGCTGCTGCTGGAGACGACCTGGGAGGCCATCGAGCGCACCGGCATCGACCCGGCCACCCTGCGCGGCAGCCAGACCGGCGTCTTCGCCGGCGTCATGTACAACGACTACGGCAACCTGCTCGCCGACGAGCAGTACGAGGGCTTCCGCTCCAACGGCAGCGCCCCCAGCATCGCCTCCGGCCGCGTCTCCTACACGTTCGGCTTCGAGGGCCCCGCGGTCACCGTCGACACCGCCTGCTCCTCCTCCCTCGTGGCACTCCACTGGGCCGCGCAGGCCCTGCGCTCGGGGGAGTGCTCCCTCGCCGTCGCCGGTGGCGTGACGGTCATGTCGACGCCCACGACCTTCGTCGAGTTTTCCCGCCAGGGCGGCCTCTCCTCCGACGGCCGCTGCCGCTCCTTCGCGGACGGCGCCGACGGCGTCGGCTGGTCCGAGGGCGTCGGCATGGTCGTCCTCGAACGCCTCTCCGACGCGCGGCGCAACGGCCACAAGGTCCTTGCGGTGGTGCGGGGTTCGGCGGTCAACCAAGATGGCGCCTCGAACGGTCTGACGGCGCCGAACGGCCCCTCGCAGCAGCGCGTCATCCGGCAGGCCCTCGCCAGCGGCGGTCTCTCCGCCTCCCAGGTGGACGTCGTCGAGGCGCACGGCACCGGCACCACCCTCGGCGACCCCATCGAGGCCCAGGCCCTCCTCGCCACCTACGGCCAGGACCGCGACGGGGACCGCCCGCTGTGGCTCGGCTCCATCAAGTCCAACCTCGGCCACACCCAGGCCGCCGCCGGTGTCGCGGGCGTCATCAAGATGGTCATGGCGATGCGCCACGGCATGCTCCCGCGCACCCTGCACGTGGACGCGCCCAGCACGCACGTCGACTGGTCCGCGGGCGACGTGGAACTCCTCACCGACGACCGCGAGTGGTCCGGGGACGAGCGCCTCCGCAGGGCCGGTGTGTCCTCCTTCGGCATCAGCGGCACCAACGCCCACGTCATCCTCGAACAGCCCGAACCGGCCGCCGAGATCCCCAGCACGGGCGAGGGCGTCGCCTCCCTGGCCCCCGGCATCGTGCCCTGGACGCTGTCCGGCCGCACGGACGAGGCACTGCGGGCCCAGGCCGCCCGCCTCCTCGCCCAGGTCGAGGCGGACCCCGCGCTGCGCCCGGTGGACCTCGCGCTCTCCCTCGCCACCCAGCGCTCCACCTTCGACCACCGCGCCGTGGTCCTCACGGACGACCGGGAGACCGCCGTGCGCGGCCTGGCCGCCGTGTGCGTGGGCGAAGCCGACTCCGCCGCCGTCGTCGGCGCCGCCGAACCCGGCCGCACGGCCTTCCTCTTCTCCGGTCAGGGCGCGCAACGTCTGGGCATGGGGCGTGAGTTGTACGCGCGGTTCCCGGTCTTCGCGGAGTCGTTCGACGCGGTGTGTGCCCTCCTGGACCAGCACCTGGAGCGTCCGTTGCGTGAGGTGGTCTGGGGTGAGGACGCGGAGGTCCTGAACCAGACGGTCCATGCGCAGGCGGGTCTGTTCGCGGTCGAGGTGGCGCTGTTCCGGTTGGTCGAGTCATGGGGTGTGCGGCCGGAGTTCGTGGCCGGTCACTCCATCGGTGAGGTCGCGGCGGCGCACGTGGCCGGGGTGTTCTCTCTGGCTGACGCGTGTGCGTTGGTGGCGGCTCGTGGTCGTCTGATGCAGGCGCTTCCCGCCGGTGGTGGGATGACGGCGGTGGAGGCGACGGAGGCCGAGGTGCTTGAGCACCTGGTCGAGGGTGTGTCGATCGCGGCGGTCAACGGGCCTACGTCCGTGGTGGTTTCGGGTGTGGCGGAGTCGGTCGAGGCGATCGCCGCGTACTTCCGTGAGCAGGGCCGTCGGGTGAGCGCGCTGCGGGTCTCGCACGCGTTCCACTCGCCGTTGATGGATCCGATGCTGGACGCGTTCCGGGAGGTCGTCGAGGGGTTGTCCTTCGAGGAGCCCCGTCTGCCGGTCGTCTCGAACGTGACCGGCCGTCTCGCGGAGAGCGGTGAACTGACCAGCCCCGCTTACTGGGTGACCCATGTCCGTGAGGCCGTCCGCTTCCACGACGGTGTGACCGCGCTGGTCGACGAGGGCGTGACCCGGTTCGTGGAGTTGGGCCCCGACGGTGTCCTGAGCGGGATGGCCAGGACCAGCGCGGGCCAGGACACGGACGCCGTGTTCGTGCCGCTGCTGCGCAAGGACCGCGACGAAGTCACCACCGCCCTCACAGCCCTCGCCCACCTGCACGTCCTCGGCACCGCCGCCGACTGGGCCACGGTCCTCGACGGCACCGGCGGCCGACCCGTCGACCTGCCCACCTACGCCTTCCAGCACGAGTACTTCTGGCCCACCGCGACCACCACCTCGACCGGTGACATCCGGCTGGCCGGCCTCGGCGCCGCAGGCCACCCGCTGCTCGGCGCGGCCGTCGAACTCGCCGACGCCGACGGCCTGGTGCTGACCGGACGCCTCTCGACGCGCTCCCACCCCTGGCTCGCCGACCACGTCGTCCAGGGGACCGTCCTGGTCCCCGGCACGGCCCTGCTGGAACTCGCCGTGCGCGCCGCCGACGAGGCGGGCTGCGACACCGTCGAGGAACTCGCCCTGGCCGCACCCCTGGTGCTCCCCGAGCGCGGCGCGGTGCGCATCCAGGTCAGCGTCGGTGCGCCCGACGAGCTGGGCCGCCGCCCGGTCTCCATCCACTCCCGGGACGACGACGGCGGCGAACGCCAGCCGTGGACCCCGCACGCCACCGGCGTCCTCGCCCCGGCCGAGGCGCCCGCCGACTTCGACGCCGCCGTGTGGCCGCCGAAGGACGCCTCCCCGGTCGACCTGACCGACAGCTACGAGCGCCTCGCCGAGGCCGGTCTCCGCTACGGGCCCGTCTTCCAGGGCCTGCGCTCCGCCTGGCGGCGCGGTGACGACGTCTTCGCCGAGGTCTCCCTGCCCGACGGCGTCGACGGCGCCGACTTCGGTCTGCACCCGGCCCTCTTCGACGCGGCCCTGCACGCCTCCTTCGCCTTCGGCGACGAGGACGCCCCGAGCGGCGTGCCGTTCGTCTGGGAGGGAGTGTCCCTCCACGCCTCCGGCGCGTCCGCGCTCCGGGTCCGGCTGACCCGCACCGGGGACGACACCCTCGGTGTCCGGCTCGCCGACCCGACCGGCGCGCCCGTCGCCTCCGTGGAGTCCCTGACCGTCCGCGCGGCCGGTTCCGGAGCCGCGCCCTCCGACACGTCGCGCCCCCTCTACCGCGTCGACTGGACGACGGCCCGGACGACCGGCGTACGTGTCGAGGCCGACGCGGTCGCGGTGCTCGGCGACCGGACGTCACCCCACGGGACCGACGGCTTCGCCCGGTTCGAGAACCTGGAGTCCCTCGCCGCGGCCGACGCCGTCCCGGGCGTCGTCCTCGTCGCTGTCCCCGACGACACCGGCGCCGAGGTCGTCGACGGCGCGCACGCGGCCGCCGCGTGGGCGCTCGACCTGGTGCGTGCGTGGCTCGCCGAGGAGCGGTTCGCCGCGTCCCGGCTGGTGTTCGTCGCCGCGACCGACCTGAGCGCCGCTCCCGTGCGGGGCCTCGTGCGCTCCGCCTCGCTGGAACACCCCGACCGCTTCGCCCTGCTGGACACCGACGACAGCACGGACCGGGAGACCCTTCTCGCGGCTCTCGCCGTGGAGGAGTCGGAGATCGCCGTGCGCGCGGGCGAGGTCCGGGTACCGCGACTGACCCGCGCGCTGGCCACGACCGACGCACAGGCCGTCGAACTCCCCACTGAGGGAACGGTGCTGGTGACGGGTGGCACGGGTGGTCTGGGCCGGATCGTGGCCCGTCACCTGGTCGCCGAACGCGGGGTGCGGGACCTGCTGTTGGTGAGCCGCAGCGGCCAGGACGCGGACGGTGTGGCCGAGTTGGTGGCCGAGCTGTCGGAGTCGGGTGCGCGGGTCGCGGTCGAGGCGTGCGACGTCGCGGACCTCGACGCCGTCACGGAGCTGGTGTCCCGGTACGAGGTGCGCGCGGTCGTGCACACCGCGGGTGTCCTGGACGACGGCATGCTGGAGTCGCTGACCCCTGAGCGCATGGCGAGGGTCCTGCGTCCGAAGGTGGACGCGGCATGGAACCTGCATCGGGCGACCGAGGGCCTCGACGCGTTCGTGGTGTTCTCGTCGGTGGCGGGGACGTTCGGCAGCGCGGGTCAGGGCGCGTACGCGGCCGGCAACGCGTTCCTGGACGCGGTGGTGGCACATCGGCGTGGTCTCGGGCTCTCGGGTGTGTCGTTGGTGTGGGGTCCGTGGTCGCAGGACGCGGGGATGACGGAGGCGTTGTCGGAGACGGACCGCCGGCGCATCGCCCGTTCGGGTCTGCCCGCGGTGACGGCGGAGGAGGGCGTCGCGCTGTTCGACGCGGCCCTCGCCTCCGGTGAGCCGGTCGTCCTCCCCGTCCGCCTCGACCTCGCCGCGCTGCGCGGCCAGGACGACATCCCGCACCTGCTGCGCGGGCTCGTCCGCACCCGCAAGCGCCGTTCGGCCGCCGGTGGTTCGGCCGCGACGGCCGGTCTGGTGCAGCGCCTGGAGGCCCTGGGCGCCGAGGAGCGGCGTGAGGTGCTGCTCGACCTGGTGCGTGGTCAGATCGCGGTGGTGCTCGGGCACGCGGGTGCCCAGACCGTCGATCCGAACCGTGCCTTCCAGGACCTCGGTTTCGATTCGCTGACGGCGGTGGAGCTGCGCAACCGGCTCGGTACGTCGACCGGGCTGCGGCTGCCCGCGACGGTCGTCTTCGACTACCCGACCGCGTCCACGCTGGTCGGTTACCTGCTGGACGAGTTGTTCGGCGCGGTCGAGCCGACCGCGGTGGTGCCGGTGTCGGCGCTGCCGTCGGTGGCGGACGACCCGATCGTCATCGTCGGCATGGCCTGCCGGTACCCGGGCGGGGTCGCCTCGCCCGAGGACCTCTGGCGCGTGGTGTCCGAGGGTGTGGACGCGGTCGCGGACTTCCCGTCCGACCGTGGCTGGGACGTGGACGCGCTCTACAACCCCGACCGGGAGGTCCCCGGCACGACCTACACCCGCTCGGGCGGTTTCCTGGACGGGGCGACCGACTTCGACCCCGAGTTCTTCGGGATGAGCCCGCGTGAGGCGGTGGCCACGGACGCCCAGCAGCGGCTGCTGCTGGAGACGACGTGGGAGGCCATCGAGCGCACCGGCATCGACCCGGCCACCCTCCGGGGCAGCCAGACCGGCGTCTTCGCGGGCGTCATGTACCACGACTACGCCAACCTGCTGGCGGGCCCCGAGTTCGAGGGCTACCAGGGCAGCGGCAGCGCGGGCAGCGTGGCCTCGGGCCGTGTCTCCTACACGTTCGGCTTCGAAGGTCCGGCGGTGACGGTCGACACCGCGTGCTCGTCGTCGCTGGTCGCGATGCACTGGGCGGCGCAGGCGCTGCGCTCGGGGGAGTGCTCCCTCGCGGTCGCCGGTGGCGTGACGGTGATGTCCACGCCGATGACGTTCGTGGAGTTCTCCCGCCAGGGCGGCCTCTCGGCGGACGGCCGCTGCCGCTCCTTCGCGGACGGCGCCGACGGCGTCGGTTGGTCCGAGGGTGTCGGCATGGTCGTCCTCGAACGGCTCTCGGACGCGCGGCGCAACGGCCACAAGGTCCTTGCGGTGATGCGGGGTTCGGCGGTGAACCAGGACGGTGCGTCGAACGGTCTGACGGCGCCGAACGGCCCCTCGCAGCAGCGCGTCATCCGGCAGGCTCTGGCGAGCGGTGGTCTGTCCGCGTCCGAGGTGGACGTGGTGGAGGCGCACGGCACCGGTACCACGCTGGGTGACCCGATCGAGGCGCAGGCGCTGCTGGCGACCTATGGTCAGCGGGCGGACGGCGAGGCGCCGTTGCTGCTCGGCTCGGTGAAGTCGAACTTCGGTCACACGCAGGCCGCGGCGGGTGTCGCGGGTGTGATCAAGATGGTCATGGCCATGCGCCACGGCATGCTGCCGCGCACCCTGCACGTGGACGCGCCCAGCTCCCACGTCGACTGGTCGGCCGGTGCGGTGGAACTCCTCACCGACGACCACGAGTGGTCCGGCGAGGGGCGGATCCGCCGGGCGGGTGTCTCCTCCTTCGGCATCAGCGGCACCAACGCCCACCTGATCCTCGAACAGCCCGAGGAGCAGGTCCGGGAGCGTGCCGTCGCGGAGACGGCGCCGGTCACCACCGGTGTCCTCCCGTGGCTCCTCTCGGGCCGCACGCAGGAGGCGCTGCGGGCGCAGGCCGCCCGGCTCGGTGATTTCCTGACCGCCGGTGGAGCGGACCCGTCCGCGCTGGACGTGGCGTTCTCGCTGGCCACGCAGCGTGCGACCTTCGACCACCGCGCGGTGCTCCTCGCCGACGACCGCGAAACGGCCCTCGCCGCCCTCACGGCCCTCGCCGCAGGCGAGCCGACCGGCGCGGTCGTGGACGGTGTCGCCGGAACCGGCCGCACGGCCTTCCTCTTCTCCGGCCAGGGCTCACAGCGGCTCGGCATGGGCCGCGGCCTCCACGCCGCCTTCCCGGTCTTCGCCGAAGCGTTCGACGCCGTGTGCGCCGGACTCGACGCCCACCTGGAGCGCCCGCTCCGCGACGTCGTCTGGGGCGACGACGCCGACCTCCTGAACCGCACCGCGTACGCGCAGGCTGGCCTGTTCGCCGTCGAGGTGGCCCTCTTCCGCCTGGTCGAATCCTGGGGCGTGCGACCGGAGTTCGTGGCCGGACACTCCATCGGCGAGGTCGCCGCGGCCCACGTCGCCGGCGTCTTCTCCCTGCCGGACGCCTGCGCGCTGGTGGCCGCCCGCGGCCGCCTGATGCAGGCGCTCCCCGAGGGCGGCGCGATGACGGCGATCGAGGCCACCGTCGGCGAGGTGCTCCCGCACCTCACCGGCAGCGTCTCCGTCGCCGCCGTCAACGGCCCCTCCTCCGTGGTGGTCTCGGGCTCCGAGGACGCCGTGGACGCGGTCGCCGCGCACTTCCGCGAGCAGGGCCGCCGGGTCAGCGCGCTGCGCGTCTCGCACGCCTTCCACTCCCCGCTGATGGACCCGATGCTCGACGAGTTCCGCGACGTCGTCGAGGACCTGGCGTTCGCCGCGCCCCGCATCCCGCTCGTCTCGCACGTGAGCGGCGCCCTCGCGGAGCCCGGACAGGTGGAGGACCCCGAGTACTGGGTCACCCACGTCCGTGAGGCGGTCCGCTTCGACGACGGCGTCCGCACCCTCGCCGAGCAAGGTGTCACCCGCTTCCTTGAGTTGGGCCCCGACGGGGTCCTGACCGGCATGGCGCGCGAGAGCGCGGGCGACGAGCCCGGCACCGTCCTCGTACCCCTGCTGCGCAAGGACCGCGACGAGCGGACCACCGCGCTCGAAGCCCTCGGCCGCCTGCACACCGCCGGTGTCCAGGTCCGCTGGGCCGACCTGTTCACCGGGTCGGCCGCCCGCGCCGTCGACCTGCCGACCTACGCCTTCCAGCGCGAGCGCTACTGGCCGGCCGTCACGACGACCCGTCCGGGCGACGTGCGCTTCGCCGGACTCGGCGCCGCCGGACACCCGTTGCTCGGCGCCGCCGTCGAACTCGCCGACGGAGACGGCCTGGTGATGACCGGGCGGCTGTCGGCGCAGACCCAGCCGTGGCTCGCCGACCACGTCGTCCAGGGCGCCGTCCTGGTGCCCGGCACCGCGCTGCTGGAGATGGCCGTGCGCGCCGCCGACGAGGTGGGCTGCGCGACCGTCGAGGAACTCACCCTCTCCGCGCCCCTGGTCCTGCCCGCACGCGGCGGGGTCCAGGTGCAGGTGCGGGTCGGCACCCCGGACGAGGAGGGCCGCCGCACCCTCGGCGTGCACGCCCGCGCCGAGGACGACGACGCGCACACCCCGTGGGCCGTCCACGCCATCGGCGTCCTCGCCCCCGAGGCCGTGGCCCCCACGGGCTTCGACGCCACGGTGTGGCCGCCGCGCGACGCCACCCCCATCGACGTCACCGACTGCTACGACCGCCTCGCCGAGGCCGGGTTCGCCTACGGCCCCGCCTTCCGCGGCCTGCGCGCCGCCTGGCGGCGGGGTGACGCCCTCTTCGCCGAGATCACCCTCGACGACGAGTCCGACGGCGCCGCCTTCGGCCTCCACCCGGCCCTGTTCGACGCCGCGCTGCACGCCTTCGCGATCGACGACGACGGCCGGGGCGGAGTCCCGTTCTCCTGGGCGGGCGTCGGCCTCCACGCGTCCGGCGCGACCGCCCTGCGGGTCAGGCTCACCCGGGACGCCGACGGCACCATGGGTCTGGAACTCGCCGACCCCACCGGGGAACCCGTCGCCTCCGTGCAGGCCCTGACGGTGCGCCCGCTGGCCACGGCACAGCTCAACTCCCCGCTCCACGACGCCCTGTACCGCGTCGACTGGGTGGCGGCAGCCGCCCCCGCCGACACGCGCCCGTTGGCACTCCTGGGCGACAACCTCCCGGAGCTGCCGGGTGTCCGTTTCGCGGACCTGGACGCGCTTGCCGCCGCTGATGAGGTTCCGGAGACGGTGCTGGTCGCGGTGTCCGGGGGTGTTCCGGGTGATGTGGTGGCGGGTGTGCACGCTGCGGCTGAGGGTGCGCTGGGTCTGGTGCGTGCGTGGCTGGCCGGGGAGCGGTTCGCGTCGTCGCGGTTGGTGTTCGTGACGTCGGGTGCGGTGGACGGTGTGGATCTGGCGGGTGCGTCGGTGTGGGGTCTGGTGCGTTCCGCGACGTCGGAACACCCGGGCCGGTTCGCCCTGTTGGACCTGGCGGAGGGTGCGGACACCGCGCTGGTGACGTCCGCCGCCGCGACCGGCGAGCCCGAGACCGTCGTGCGCGAGGCCCGCGTCGAGGTGCCGCGACTGGCCAGGACGGTTCCGACCGACACCCCGGCCCCCGAGTTCCCCGCCGAGGGAACGGTGCTGGTCACGGGTGGCACGGGTGGTCTGGGCCGGATCGTGGCCCGTCACCTGGTCGCCGAACGCGGGGTGCGGGACCTGCTGTTGGTCAGCCGCAGCGGCCAGGACGCGGACGGTGTCGCCGAGTTGGTGGCCGAGCTGTCGGAGTCGGGTGCACGGGTCGCGGTCGAGGCGTGCGACGTCGCGGACCTCGACGCCGTCACCGAACTGCTGTCCCGGTACGAGGTGCGTGCCGTCGTGCACACCGCGGGCGTCCTCGACGACGCCACGGTCGAGTCGCTGACCCCCGAGCGCATGGCGAAGGTCCTGCGTCCGAAGGTGGACGCGGCGTGGAACCTGCACCGGGCGGCGTCGGACGTCGACGCGTTCGTGGTGTTCTCGTCGGTGGCGGGGACGTTCGGCAGCGCGGGTCAGGGCGCGTACGCGGCCGGCAACGCGTTCCTGGACGCGTTGGCGTGGCATCGGCGTGGTCTCGGGCTTCCCGGGGTCTCGCTGGTGTGGGGTCCGTGGGCCCAGGACGCCGGGATGACGGAAGGACTGTCGGAGACGGACCGCCGGCGGATCGCGCGTTCGGGTCTGCCCGCGGTCACGGCGGAGGAGGGCGTCGCGCTGTTCGACGCGGCCCTCGCCTCCGGTGAGCCGGTCGTCCTCCCCGTCCGCCTCGACTTCCCCGCCCTCCGCGCCCAGGGCGAGATACCGCCCCTGCTGACCGGCCTGATCAGGACCCCGGTCCGGCGCACCGCCGCCGGAGCGGGCTCGGCCACGGCCACCGGCCTCGCCGCCCGCCTCGCCGGGCTCGGCGAGACGGAACGCCGCGAGACCATGCTCGACCTGGTGCGCGGGCAGATCGCCGTCGTCCTCGGCCACTCCGGTGCCCAGACCGTCAACCCCAACCGCGCCTTCCAGGACCTCGGCTTCGACTCGCTGACGGCGGTCGAACTGCGCAACCGGCTCGGCACGGCCACGGGCCTGCGGCTGCCCGCGACCGTCGTCTTCGACTACCCCACCGCCGAACTGCTCTCCGGCCACCTCCTGGACAGCGTCCTCGGCACCGAGGCCGCGACCGCGATCCCGGTGTCGGCGCTGCCGTCGGTGGCGGACGACCCGATCGTCATCGTCGGCATGGCCTGCCGGTACCCGGGCGGGGTCTCCTCGCCCGAGGACCTCTGGCGGGTCGTCTCCGAAGGCGTCGACGCGGTCTCCGAGTTCCCGTCCGACCGTGGCTGGGACGTGGACGCGCTCTACAACCCCGACCGGGGAGTGCCCGGCACGACGTACACCCGCTCCGGTGGATTCCTGCACGGAGCCGGGGAGTTCGACCCCGAGTTCTTCGGGATGAGCCCGCGTGAGGCGGTGGCCACGGACGCGCAGCAGCGGCTGCTGCTGGAGACGACGTGGGAGGCCATCGAGCGCACCGGCATCGACCCGGCGACCCTGCGCGGCAGCCAGACCGGCGTCTTCGCGGGCGTCATGTACAACGACTACGGCAGCATCCTCACCGACGACCAGTACGAGGGCTACCGGGGCAACGGCAGCGCGGGCAGCATCGCGTCCGGCCGTGTCTCCTACACGTTCGGCTTCGAGGGCCCGGCGGTGACGGTCGACACGGCGTGCTCGTCGTCGCTGGTCGCGATGCACTGGGCGGCGCAGGCGCTGCGGTCGGGGGAGTGCTCCCTCGCCGTCGCCGGTGGCGTGACCGTCATGGCGACCCCGACCGCCTTCATCGAGTTCTCCCGCCAGGGCGCCCTCTCGCCCGACAGCCGCTGCAAGGCGTTCTCCGACTCCGCCGACGGCGCCGGTTGGTCCGAGGGCGTCGGCATGGTCGTCCTCGAACGGCTCTCGGACGCGCGTCGCAACGGCCACAAGGTCCTTGCCGTGGTGCGGGGTTCGGCGGTGAACCAGGACGGTGCGTCGAACGGTCTGACGGCGCCGAACGGCCCGTCGCAGCAGCGCGTGATCCGGCAGGCCCTCGCCAGCGGCGGTCTCTCCGCTTCCCAGGTGGACGTCGTCGAGGCGCACGGCACCGGTACCACGCTGGGTGACCCGATCGAGGCGCAGGCGCTGCTGGCGACCTATGGTCAGCGGGCGGACGGCGAGGCGCCGTTGCTGCTCGGCTCGGTGAAGTCGAACTTCGGTCACACGCAGGCCGCGGCGGGTGTCGCGGGTGTGATCAAGATGGTCATGGCCATGCGCCACGGCATGCTGCCGCGCACCCTGCACGTGGACGCGCCCAGCTCCCACGTCGACTGGTCGGCTGGTGCGGTGGAACTGCTCACCGACGATCACGAGTGGTCGGGTGCGGGACGGGTCCGCCGGGCGGGTGTCTCGTCGTTCGGTATCAGCGGCACCAACGCCCACCTGATCCTCGAACAGCCCGAGGAGCGGGTCCAGGAGCGTGCCGTCGCGGAGACGGCCCCGGTCGTCCAGGGCGTCGTCCCGTGGGTGCTCTCGGGTCGTACCCAGGAGGCGCTGCGGGCGCAGGCCGCCCGGCTCGGTGATTTCCTGACCGCCGGTGGAGCGGACTCGTCCGCGCTGGACGTGGCGTTCTCGCTGGCCACGCAGCGTGCGACCTTCGACCACCGCGCGGTGCTCCTCGCCGACGACCGCGAAACGGCCCTCGCCGCCCTCACGGCCCTCGCCGCAGGCGAGCCGGACGCCGGTGTGACGGACGGCGCGATCGGAACCGGTCGCACGGCGTTCCTCTTCTCCGGTCAGGGTGCGCAACGCCTGGGCATGGGGCGTGAGTTGTACGCGCGGTTCCCGGTCTTCGCGGAGTCGTTCGACGCGGTGTGCGCTCTCCTGGACCAGCACCTGGAGCGTCCGCTGCGTGAGGTGGTCTGGGGTGAGGACGCGGAGGTCCTGAACCAGACGGTGCATGCGCAGGCGGGTCTGTTCGCGGTCGAGGTGGCGCTGTTCCGGCTGGTTGAGTCGTGGGGTGTGCGGCCGGAGTTCGTGGCCGGTCACTCCATCGGTGAGGTCGCGGCGGCGCACGTGGCCGGGGTGTTCTCCCTGGCTGACGCGTGTGCGTTGGTGGCGGCTCGTGGTCGTCTGATGCAGGCGCTTCCCGCCGGTGGTGGGATGACGGCGGTGGAGGCGACGGAGGCCGAGGTGCTGCCGCGCCTGGTCGAGGGTGTGTCGATCGCGGCGGTCAACGGGCCCACGTCCGTGGTGGTTTCGGGTGTGGCGGAGTCGGTCGAGGCGATCGCCGCGTACTTCCGTGAGCAGGGCCGTCGGGTGAGCGCGCTGCGGGTCTCGCACGCGTTCCACTCGCCGCTGATGGATCCGATGCTGGACGCGTTCCGGGAGGTCGTCGAGGGGCTGTCCTTCGAGGAGCCCCGCCTTCCGGTCGTCTCCAACGTCACCGGCCGTCTGGCCGAGACCGGTGAACTGACCAGCCCCGCTTACTGGGTGACCCATGTCCGGGAGGCCGTCCGCTTCCACGACGGTGTGACCGCGCTGGTCGACGAGGGCGTGACCCGGTTCGTGGAGCTGGGCCCCGACAGTGTCCTGAGCGGGATGGCCAGGACCAGTGCGGGCGAGGACAGCGACGCCGTGTTCGTGCCGCTGCTGCGCAAGGACCGCGACGAGCAGGTCACCGCCCTCGCCGTGCTCGGCCGCCTGCACGTCACCGGCGTCCCCGTCGACTGGGCGGGCTTCTTCGCCGGTACCGGCGCCCGCGCCGTCGACCTGCCGACCTACGCCTTCCAGCGTGAGCGCTACTGGCCCGAGGCCGGCGCCGCGACCACGGCGGACCCGAGGTCGGCCGGCGTCGACGCGGCGGACCACCCGCTGCTCGGCGCGGTCGTGACGCTCCCGGACTCCGGTGGTGTCGTCCTGACCGGACGCCTCTCGGTGGAGGCGCAGCCCTGGCTCGCCGACCACGTGGTCCTCGGCCGGGTGCTGCTGCCCGGCACCGGCCTGGTCGAACTGGCCCTCGCCGCCGCCGACGCGGCGGGCTGCGCCACCGTCGAGGAACTGACCCTCGCCACCCCGCTGGTGCTCCCCGAGGACGGCGGCCTCCAGGTCCGAGTCGTCGCGGGCCCGAAGATCGACGAACGCCGGACGTTCGCCGTCTACTCCCGCGCCGAGGCCGCGTCGGACGCGCCCTGGACGACCCACGCGTCCGGCTTCCTCGCCGAGGCGGCCGTCGCCGCCGGGTTCGAGCTGGCGGAGTGGCCTCCGGCGGGTGCCGAGGTGCTGCCGGTGGAGGACGCGTACGACGTGTTCAGCGACCGCGGTTACGGCTACGGCCCGGTCTTCCAGGGGCTGAAGGCCGCCTGGCGGAGCGGTGACGAACTCTTCGCCGAGGTGGCGCTCCCCGAGTCGGAGACCCGGGAGGCGGGCCGGTTCGGTCTGCACCCCGCGCTCCTGGACGCGGCCATGCACGCCGGAATCCTCAACGACGTCGACGGCGACACCGTCGTCCCGTTCGCCTGGAACGACGTCTCCCTGCACGCCGTCGGCGCCGCCGCCGTCCGCGTCCGTGTCCGCAAGCTGGACGGCAACGCGGTCTCCCTCTCCATCGCCGACGTCACCGGGGCCCCGGTCCTGACCGTCGGTTCCCTCGCGAGCCGCCCGGTCTCGGCCGAGCAGCTCGGTGCCGCCTCCGGTACCGCGGGTGCGCTGTACGGCACCGAGTGGGTGCCGGTGGCCGCGTCGGCTGCCGGGGCTCCTGAGTGGGCTGTGTGGTCGGAGGTGGTGGAGCCGGGTGGTGAGGTGCCTGGTGTGGTGGTGCTGGACGTGGTGCCTGATGCCGGGGTGGATGTTCCGGTGGGTGTGCGTGCGGTGCTGGACCGTGTGCTGGGTGTGGTGCGTTCGTGGCTGGTCGAGGAGCGGTTCGCTGGGTCGCGGCTGGTGGTCGTGACGCGTGGTGCGGTGCCGGTGGATGGTGCGGGTGATGTGGTGCAGGCTCCGGTGTGGGGTCTGTTGCGTGCGGCTTCGGCCGAGAACCCGGGTCGTTTCGCCGTCGTGGACGTGGATGGTTCGGCGGGCGGTGTGGAGTTGGCCGTCGGGGCTGTGGTGTCGGGTGAGTCCGAGGTCGCGGTGCGTGCGGGTGCGGTGCTGGTGCCGAGGCTGGCGCGGTTGCCGGAGGCGGGGGAGGTTGTTCCCGCGCTGGACGGTGAGGGTGCTGTGCTGATCACCGGTGGTACGGGTGGTCTGGGCGCGGTGGTGGCCCGGTACCTGGTCGCCGAGCGTGGCGTGCGGGACGTCGTCCTGACGTCACGGCGTGGCATGGACGCCCCCGGCGCCGACGAACTCGCGGCCGAACTGGCCGAGTCGGGCGCCGCCGTCGAGATCCTCGCCTGCGACGTCTCCGACCGTGACGCCGTCCAGGGCCTGGTGGGCTCGCTGGTGTCGGACCGTGGACTGCTCGCGGTCGTGCACGCGGCCGGAGTCGGGGACAACGGTCTCGTCGACTCGCTGTCCGCCGAGCAGTTCGACGGC
>NZ_FMCI01000149.1 GCF_900091845.1 Streptomyces sp. SolWspMP-5a-2 | reverse complement strand
GGCGCCCCGTTCTGGCTCCAGCGCACCCTCGGCTGGCCGGGCTTCCTGTGGCTGGCGCTCTGCGTGTACCTGCTGCTCACGGTCCTCGCCGGGGAGCTGCTGCGGCCCCTGCTGATGCGCCTCCCGATCCGCCGCGCCGCCGCCCCGCCACCGCGGAAGACCCCGCCCCCGAACCGGCGGACCCCGTCACTGCCGAAGGCCCCGCCCCCGAACCGGCGACGCCCCCCGCCGAGCCCGGCGCGCACCCCGCCCCCGAGTCCGCCGCGACTCCCGCCCCCGAGTCCGCCGCGCCCTCCACCCCCGTCGCGGCTCCCGCCCCCGACCCGACCGCCTCCGACCCGACCGCCCCCGCCGACCTCTCCCGGCGGCTGTTCGTCTCGCGGGTCGTCGCCGGGGCCGCGGGTGCGGTGGCCGTCGGGACCGTCGGGTACGGGACCTACGGCGTGCTGCGCGGGCCCCGGATCAAGCGGGTCACCGTGCCGCTGGCGAAACTCCCGCGGGCCGCGCACGGCTACCGGATCGCGGTGGTCAGCGACATCCACCTCGGGCCGATCCTGGGCCGCGGCTTCACCCAGGGCATCGTCGACACGATCAATGCGGCGCAGCCCGACCTCGTGGCGGTCGTCGGGGACCTCGTCGACGGCAGTGTGCGCGACCTGGGTCCGGCGGCGGCGCCGCTCGCCGGGCTCGACGCGCCCAGCTACTTCGTCACCGGCAACCACGAGTACTTCTCCGGTGCCGCGCAGTGGGTCCAGGAGGTGCGGCGGCTGGGGCTGACGCCGCTGGAGAACGCGCGCACCGAGCTGCCCTGGTTCGACCTGGCCGGGGTCAACGACGTCGCGGGCGAGAGCGAGGGGCAGGGGCCGGACTTCGCGAAGGCGCTCGGCGACCGGGACCCGGCCCGCGCCTGTGTGCTCCTCGCCCACCAGCCGGTCCAGATCCACCAGGCCGTCGAGCACGGCGTGGACCTCCAGCTCTCCGGCCACACCCACGGCGGCCAGCTCTGGCCGGGCAACCTCCTCGCGGCGGCGGCCAATCCGACCGTCGCGGGCCTGGACCGGTACGGCGACACCCAGCTGTACGTGAGCCGGGGCGCGGGCGCCTGGGGGCCGCCGACCCGGGTCGGGGCGCCGTCCGACATCACCATGATCCAGCTCGCCTCCACCCGGGCCTGACGCGCGCTCGCTCCCCGCGCGGGCCCTCGGTGCGAGCTGTCCGAAACTCGCCGGAAACACCGGCTCGGTAAGTGTTTTCTCATCTGCCGGTAACCCCTTCCGCCGACCTAAACCCATGTGATTATGTGAGCCTCGCCACTAGGGGAGTGGCCTGTGGGGCGGGCCGTTCGCGGCCCTTGTGGGCCCGGGGAGGGCATGCCGATGCGTTCGGTGCGCACGCGGATCATCGCGACGCTGGTGGTACTCGCCGCCGCTGGAGTGGGCGGCTGGCAACTGCTGCCGAAACAGGAGGACACGGAGAAGAGGATCACGGTCGGCACGACCGACGCGGTCACCGCGCTGGACCCGGCGGGCGCCTACGACGCCGGATCCTGGGCGCTGTTCAGCAACGTGTTCCAGTCACTGCTGACGTTCGAGCCGGGAGCCGCCGAGCCGGTCCCCGATGCGGCCCGTACGTGCGGCTTCGACGGGACCGACCTGAAGACCTACCGGTGCACCCTGCGCCCGGGGCTCACCTTCCCGAGCGGGCGCGCGATGACCGCCGAGGACGTCAAGTTCTCCTTCGACCGGGTCCGCGCGATCCACGCCGACGTCGGCCCCTCGTCCCTGCTCAGCACCCTCAAGTCGGTGAGCGCCGACGGCCTGGAGGTCACCTTCAGGCTCTCCTCGCCCGACGCCACCTTCCCGTTCAAGGTGGCCACCGGCGCCGGTTCGATCGTCGACCGGGAGAAGTACCCGAAGGACGCCCTGCGCACCGGCACCGCCGTCGACGGCACCGGCCCGTACACGCTCACGTCGTACACCAGGGGCGAGACGGCCGTCCTCACGCCCAACCGCCGCTACCAGGGCGACCTCAAGGACACCGGGCGCCCCGTCGAACTGCGCTACTACGCCGACGCGGCCTCCCTCCAGGGCGCCTGGAAGAGCAAGGCGATCGACGTCGCCACCCGCCAGCTCCCGCCCGCGACCCTCTCCAAGCTGTCCGCGAGCGACCCCGACCAGCGGGTCTCCGAGTCCGACAGCTCCCAGACCCGCAACCTCTACCTCAACACCCGCGCCGCGTCGCCGCTGCACGACACCCGCGTCCGGCAGGCCATCGCCTGGCTCCTGGACCGGGAGCAACTGGCCGCCACCGTCTACGAGGGCACCGTCGACCCGCTCTACTCGCTCATCCCGACCGGCATCACCGGCCACACCACGTCCTTCTTCGACGCCTACCCGAAGCGGGACGCCGACAAGGCGCGGGCGCTGCTCACCGCGGCGGGCGTCACCCTGCCCGTCGCCTTCACCTACGGCTACGCCGAGGGACGCGGCGCGGCGGGACCCGAGGCGCAGAACATCAAGAAGCAGCTGGAGGCGACCGGCCTCTTCAAGGTCACCGTCAAGGGCTACGAGTGGACGGACTTCCAGAAGCGGTGGGCGGGCGGCAAGCTCGACGCCTACGCCGTCGGCTGGGTCGCCGACTACCCCGACCCCGACACCTTCGGCGCGCCCCTGGTCGGCACCGGCTCCACCATGAACACCGGCTACAGCGACCGGGACGTCGACCGGCTGGTGCGGGCCAGCCAGCAGTACGCCGACCGCGGCGACGCCACCGCCGACTTCCGCACCCTGCAGGCCGACATCGCCCGCGACGTGCCGGTGATCCCGCTCTGGCAGGGCAAGGAGTACGTGCTCAGCAGCGAGGCCGTCGGCGGCGGCCAGTACCTGTCCGACGGCACCGGCATCTTCCGCCTCTGGTCGCTCGACTGGATCTGACCCGGCGGGCGTCCGGCACGGTCACGACCGTGCCGCCGCCTGCGCGGGCAGCGTCACCGTCACCGCGAGCCCCTCGCCCGGCGCCGTGCGCACGCTCACCTCACCGCCGTGCGCGTGCACCACGCCCTGCACGATCGCGAGACCGAGCCCGCTGCCCGCGCCGCCGCCCGCCCGGAAGAACCGGTCGAAGACCCGGGCCGCGTCCTCCTCGGCGAGCCCGGGGCCCTCGTCCTCGACGCGGATGCGCACCAGCCCGTCGGCCCGCTCCAGGCCCAGCCTGACCGGCACGTCGGCGGGCGTGTGGGTGCGCACGTTGCCCGTCAGGTTGCCCAGCACCTTCCGCAGCCCCGACTCGTCCGCGCGCACCAGCAGCGTCCCGTCGGCGCCGACCTCCACCGGCCGCCCCGGCTGCTGCACCCGCAGGTCCTCCGCCGCGTCCCGCACCAGCCTGCTCAGGTCGACGGTGCGGAAGCGCAGTTCGGGCTGCTGGTCCAGGCGGGCCAGGGTCAGCAGCTCGTCCACCAGGTGCCCCATCCGGTCGGTCTCCGCGAGGACCCGCCCCCAGGCCCGCTCGCGCTGCGCCTCGTCGGTCAGCATGCCCCGGTCGTAGAGCTGGAGGTAGCCGCGGATCGCCGACAGCGGGGTGCGCAGCTCGTGCGAGGCGTCCGCGACGAACCGGCGCAACTGGGCCGCGCTGCGCTCCCGGGTGCGGTACGCCGACTCGACCTGGTGCAGCATCGCGTTGAGGGCCAGCCGCAACTGCTCGACCTCGCGCGTCGGATGGTGGCTCGACGGCACCCGCCGGGTGAGGTCGCCCTCGGCGATCGCCGACGACGTCTCCACCATCGCCTCCAGCGGCACCATCCGCCGCCGCACGCTGAACAGCGTCAGGCACGCGAGGACGGCCAGCAGCAGGGTGCCGACGGCGAGGTCGAGCTTGAGGGCCTTGGCCATGCCCGCGTGCAGCGCCTCGGTGGAGGACGCCATCAGCACGTAGGTGCCGTCGGCCAGCGCCACCGCGGTGACCCGGTAGGCGGAGCCCTCGACCCGCACGTCGCTCGGGTCGGCGGCGCGGGCCAGCGCCGCGGCGTCGGGGACGGCGCGCACCAGCGCGTTCTGGGTCCCGGTCGGCCGCGTCCCCAGCAGGGCGACCGCCCGGCCCCGGCCGTCGACGGCGGCGAAGACGGAGTCGGGGCCGGGGCGTTCACGGCCGCCGTCCGGGACGATCCGGTCGCGGACGAAGCCGAGGGCGCTCAGCGAGTCGATCTGCCGCACGGTCAGCCGCGAACCGGTCAGCGAGTCACGGAACTTGACCAGCTCGGTGTCGACCTGCCCCAGCAGGTAGTACCGCATGCCCATCAGGCTGACGGCGGTGGTGGCGACGACGCCCAGGGCCAGCAGCGCCACGTTGGCCAGCGTCAGCTTGACCCGCAGCGAGTGCATGCCGCCGCCGCAGCCGGGGATCGCGCGCCTCACGCCAGGCCGTACCCGACACCGCGCCGCGTGGTGATCAACGGCGGCCCCAGCGCGTCCAGTTTGCGCCGCAGGTAGCTGATGTAGGTCTCCACGACGGTCGATTCGGGCGGGGTGTGCTCGTACTGCCAGACGTGGCGCAGGAGTTGGTCCTTGGGCACGACCCGGCCGCCGTTGCGCACCAGGAACCGCAGCAGCGCGTACTCGGTGGGGGTCAGCTCCACCGAGCGGCCCGCGCGGCGCACCGAGTACGTCGTCTCGTCCAGCTCCAGGTCGCCGTAGCGCAGCGGCGGCCGCTGCGGCAGCACGTCGGAGGTGCGGGTGCGGCGCAGCACGGCGGTGACCCGGGCGACGACCTCGTCGATGTTGAACGGCTTGGTGATGTAGTCGTCGCCGAAGCCGAGGGCGCCGACGATCTCCGCGGGGGAGTCCCGCGCGGTGAGGAAGACCAGCGCCAACTCCGGCTGCCGCGACCTGAGTTCCCGGCCGAGGGCGCGGCCGTCGCCGTCCGGGAGCATGACGTCGAGCAGCGCCGCGTCGGGCCGGGTGCGCTCGGCGAGCGCGAGGGCCTCGCGGACGGTGCCCGCGGTCATCACCTCGAAGCGGTGGTAGCGCAGGGCGATGGTGAGGACGTCCGCGATGCTCGGCTCGTCCTCCACCACCAGCACGGTTCCTGGAGCCGTCGTCATGCCCCCAGTATCGGCCGGGCCGCGCGCCGCCGGGGCGCCACCGCCTTTGGAGTTCCCTGAGAGTCGGCGGATCCGGGTGGAGCCGGGCGCGGCCCGCTGCCGATCCTGGTGCCCGGCCCGGGGGACGGTCCGACCGACGACGAAGGAGTGGACGCGTGACGGCATTGGCTCGGTGGTGCTATCGGCACCGGCTGGTGGTCCTGTTGCTGTGGGCGGGGGCGCTGTGCGGTCTCGGCCTGTCGGCGTCGGCGGCCGGAACGGACTACGCGAACGTCTTCTCCCTGCCCGACACCGACTCCAAGCGCGCCTACGACACGCTGGCCACGGCGTTCCCCGACACCTCGGGCGACACGGACACGGTGGTCTGGAGGACGGACGGCGGCTCGGTGCGCGACAGCGCGGTCCGCGACCGCGTCGAGCCCGCCCTCGACCGGATCGCGGCGATGCCCGGCGTCGGCGCCGTCGGCAGCCCCTACGCGGGGGCCCGGGGCGCGGCCCAGATCAGCGCGGACGGCACGATCGCCTACGCGCAGGTGACCTTCACCCGGCGCGCCGACGAGATCCCGAAGCGGCTCGTCCAGGACGTCGTCGACACCGCCCGCGACGCCCGGCGCGACGGCCTCGACGTGGAGGTGGGCGGCCAGGCGGTCCAGCGGGTGCAGGAACCGCCCGGCGGGCTCGCCGAGATGGTCGGCCTGGCCGCCGCGGCCGTCGTGCTGTTCCTGGCGTTCGGCTCGCTCTTCGCGATGCTGCTGCCCCTCGCGGTCGCCGTCTTCGGCGTCGGCACCGGCCTGTTCACCACCCAACTCCTCAGCCACGTCACCGACATCCCCGACCTCGCGCCGCTGCTCGCCTCCCTCATCGGACTCGGCGTCGGCATCGACTACGCGCTGTTCATCGTCACCCGGCACCGGCGCGGCCTGCTGCGCGGCCTCGACCCCGAGGAGTCGGCGCTCGTCGCCCTCAACACCTCGGGGCGGGCCGTGCTGTTCGCGGGCGGCACGGTGTGCGTCGCGCTGGCCGGGATGCTCGTCACCGGCCTGCGGTTCCTGGACGGCGTGGTCATCGGCACCTCGCTGACCGTCGTGCTGAGCGTGCTGGCCGCCACCACCCTGCTGCCCGCCCTGCTCGGCTTCCTCGGCCCCCGGGTGCTCAGCCGCGCCCAGCGCGGGCGGCTGGCCGCGCACGGCCCCGAGCCGGAGCGGGCGAGCGGGCTCGCGGCCCGCTGGTCGGCGGGCGTGCAGCGGCGTCCGCGCCGGATCGCGCTGCTGGCCCTGGCCGCCATGGCCGTCCTCGCGCTGCCGGTGCTCTCGCTGCGGCTCGGCGCCACCGACCAGGGCAACGACGACGCGTCGACGACCACCAGGAAGGCGTACGACCTGCTCGCCGAGGGGTTCGGGCCCGGCTTCAACGGGCCGCTGCAGGTGGTCAGTTCGGGTGGCGACAGCGCGGCCCTGGTCAAGGGCATCGAGGCGGTGGAGGGCGTCGCCCGGGTGACCGCGCTGCCGCCGTCCGGCGGGGTGACGCTGATCCAGGTGGTGCCGGCCACCTCGCCGCAGTCGCAGCGCACGGACGAGCTGATCGACACCCTGCGGGAGCGGGTCATCCCGCAGGCCGGGGCGGACGCGCACGTCGGCGGGGTGACCGCGGTCTCCAAGGACTTCGCGACGGTCACCGGGGACCGGCTGCCGCTGTTCGTGCTCACCATCGTCGGCCTGGGCTTTCTGCTGCTGCTGATCGCCTTCAGGTCCCTGCTGGTGCCGCTGACGGCGGCCGTGATGAACCTCCTCGCCGCCGCTGCCTCGTTCGGGGTGCTCGTCGCGATCTTCCAGTGGGGCTGGGGGATCGAGCTGCTCGGGCTCGGCAAGGAGGGCCCGATCAACGCCTTCCTGCCGGTCATCATGCTGTCGCTGCTGTTCGGGCTCTCGATGGACTACCAGGTCTTCCTGGTCTCCCGGATGCACGAGGAGTGGGTGCACACCCGGGACAACGCGCGCGCCGTGCGGGTGGGCCTCGCCGAGACCAGCCGGGTCATCAACTCCGCCGCCCTCATCATGGTCTGCGTGTTCCTGGCGTTCGTCCTCAGCGGCGACGGCAGCGCCGCCACGGCGGGCGTCGGCCTCGCGGCGGCGGTCGCGCTGGACGCGTTCATCCTGCGGACCGCGCTGGTACCGGCCGCGATGCACCTGCTCGGCGCCGCCAACTGGTGGCTGCCCGGCCGGCTCGACCGGCGGCTGCCGCATCTGGCGGTCGAGCCCGCCGAGGAGCCCGAGCCGCCCGCCGCCGTCCCCGGCGGACCGGCGTCGGTGGTGCACGGCTTCGTCCGCACCGACGACGGCGACCCGGTCGACGGCGCGTCCGTCACCCTGATGTCCCGCGGCGGACGCCAGCTGGACCGCGTCGCCTCGCTGGCCGACGGCTCCTACATCGTCTCCGTGCCGGGACCCGGCGCCTATCTGCTGGCGGTCACCTCCGCCGCGCACGGCTCCGTGGCCCGGCACGTCCTGGTGACGGACGAACCCCTGGTGCAGGACGTCGAACTGACCGGCGACGAGGTGGACTCGGCGGCGCGGTAGGACCGGACCCGCCTAGGACGGGCGGGTCTGCCTGCCCGGGTCCGGCATCATCCTCGTCATCCCCGGCAGGAAGTCCGTGAACAGCTCGTGGACGTCGAGGACCAGCGGGCGCAGCACCCGGAAGCGGGCCAGGGAGACCCCGCGCGCGGTGAGCCGGGCGCCGCGCTCGGCCAGCCGGTAGCTGCGTTCGCGGTCCTCGGTGCGGTCGAAGACCCAGTACAGGACCAGCCCCATCTGCGAGAGCCACATCAACTCCGGCAGCACCTCCCGCAGTTCGGGCGCCACCTTGGTCTTCGCGCCGCGCAGCACGTCCTGGTGGACGGCGATGGCCGCCGCCCGCGCGTGCTCCGACTCGGGGGAGAACGGGCTGAGCGGGCTGTCCGGGTCGGCGGCGTTCTTGAAGAACTGCACCGCGAACTCGTGGTACGGGCGGGCGATGTCGAGCCACACCTTCAGCACGCCCGCGAGCCGCGCCTGGAGGTCGGTCTCCCGGGCCAGCACGTCCCGGACCGCCTCCTGGTGCTCGGCGGCGATCCGGTCGTAGAAGCCCTGGATGAGGTGTTCCTTGCCGGCGAAGTAGTAGTAGGCGTTGCCGACCGACACCCCGGCCTCCTGGGCGATGGCCCGCATGGTCGTCTTGTCGTACCCGCGCTCCTGGAAGAGGCGCATCGCGGTCTCCAGGATCAGCGCGCGGGTCTGCTCGGACTTGCTGGGGGACCCGGCCCCGTCGGGGCCGTCGTTCTTCGCGGACACGGAAAGAGCCTAGCGAGTGCCGCAGGCGCCGTCGGCGCAGGCGGGCGGTGCCCAGGTCCAGCCGCCGTCCGGGTGGTAGACCCAGCCGTCGGCGCGGGCGGAGGTCCAGCCCTCGGGCCGGGCGGAGGTCCGTGCGCCGGGGCGCGGGCCCGGCCGCCGTCCGGCCCGCCACCTGGCGGCGGCCAGCACGGCGCCCCGGGCGAAGGGGGCACCGGCCGGGGTGGCGAGCCGGTGGGCCAGCGGACGCTGCGCGCGCAGCGCCCACAGGACGACGATCCAGGCGGCGGCCGCGCTGTAGACGTGCCCGGTGTCGGCCACCACGGTGACCTCGTCGAGGGTGGCCCGGTGGTCGAGGCCCGGGTAGCGCCGGCGGGCCTCGGCCGAGCCCGCGGGCAGCAGCTCCAGCGGGACCAGCTGGGGCTGGCGCACCAGCCAGTCGCGCAGGAAGGCGCAGAGTCCGCAGTCGGCGTCGTAGAGCACGGTGAGCCCGCGGACCGGGACCCGCGCGGCGGCGGTGTCCTGGTTCCCGTCCGGCGTCACGGTGCTCACGCCCCGACGGTCGGCGCGACCCAGCCCTGCGGCGGGACCGGCGGCTGCGTCTCCCGCTCCATGACCCCGCGCCGCCGGATGCGGTTGAGGACGTACACGTTGCCGAGGTGCATGACGCCGAGCACCAGGAGCACCACGCCGAGCTTGGTCGACAGGGCCTCGAAGACCTGCCGGGTGTTCGCGACGGTGTCGTCCCCGGTCAGGTAGAGCGCCACGAAGCCGAGGTTGATCAGGTAGAAGCCGACCACCAGGAGGTGGTTGACGGCGTCGGCGAGCTTCTCGTCGCCGTGCAGCACGTCGGAGAGGAAGACGCGTCCGTTGCGGCTGAGCGTGCGGGCCACCCAGACCGTCAGACCGATGCTGACGAGCAGGTAGATGACGTAGGCGATGACCGTGCGGTCCATGCCCCCACCCTTCTTGAACACGTTCAAAAAGCTGACGCGACTGACTGTAGACCTGTTTTTGAACGTGTTCAAGTCATCGGGGGGCGGCTGCCGTCAGGGCCGCCTGCCCAGCTCCGGGCGCTTCGCGTAGTCGGTGAACCCGACGACGTTGCCCCAGGGGTCGGCGATCTCGACGGTCCAGCCGGTGGCCACCGGGAAGGGCTCGTCGAGCAGCCCGATCCCGGCCGCGCGCAGCGCCTCGGCCGCCCCGCGCGCGTCGCTCACCTCGATCCACACCCGCACCGGGGGCCACGGCGGTGTCCGGTGCCCGAGCGCCTCCTCGGCGCGCAGCAGCAGCCCCGGCGTCTCGCCGCCGACCTTCAGGGCGGCGATCCCGGCCTCGTCGAGCCGGAACGCCACGGTGAATCCGGCCCGTCCGTAGAAGCCGACCGCCTCGCCGAGGTCGCCGACGGGCAGCAGCACGTTGTCGAAACCGAGCAGTTCGTACGACTGGTCATCTGACATGCAGTCAGATTAGGTGTGATACCCGCACGAACCCGGCATTTCCCGGCCCGCATCCGGCCGCCGCCGTCCTCCGCTTCCCGCCGTCCGCCCGCGTCCTGCAAGATGGTGCGTTCATCGTCCGAACGCACCGGAGAACGCCGTGACCGATCAACCGCCCCCGCAGCCCCCGTCCGGCTACGGCTACCCCGGCCCGCCGCAGGGCCCCGGCCCCGGCTCCCCCTACGGCTACCCGCAGCCCGGCACCGCCCCCGGCGGCCACCAGCAGGGCGGATACCCGCCGCCCGGCTACCCGCCCCCCGGATATCCCCCGCCCGGCTACCAGCAGGGCGGCTACCCGCCCCCCGGCTACGCGCCGCCGCCCGGCACCTACACCGGAGACCCCGGCGCCCCCTACGGCTACGACCCGTTCGGGCGGCTCTACTCCGACAAGTCGAAGGTCGTCGCGGGCATCCTGCAACTGGTCCTCGGCTCCCTCGGCGTCGGCCGGTTCTACATCGGGCACGTCGGCGTCGGCATCGCCCAGCTCCTGACCTGCGGCGGCCTCGGCATCTGGGCGCTCATCGACGGCATCGTGCTGCTGACCAGCAACCACACCACCGACTCCGAGGGCCGGATCCTGCGTGGCTGACCCGGCGGTCCCGGCCCTGCTGCGGCACCCGGCGGTGGCACCCCTCGCGGTGTCCGCCGCCGGTGCCGCCGCGGCCGTCCACCTCTACGGCACCGACCCGCACCGCCCCGGACGGCTGCTGCCGCCGTGCCCGTTCCACCTGCTCACCGGCCTGCTCTGCCCGGCCTGCGGCGGCACCCGCATGGTCTACGACCTGATGCACGGGGACCTCGCCCAGGCGTGGCTCGACAACCGGCTGCTGCTGATCGCCGCGCCCTTCGCGCTGGCCCTCGCGGGCCGCTGGGCGGTCGAGGGGCTGCGCGGCAGGCGGTGGCGGCCCGCCCTGGGGCGTCGGGCGCAGGCGGCGATCCTGCTGACGGCCGTGGCCTGGGCCGTGGCGCGCAACCTGGTCGGATGAGCGCGCAACCTGGTCGGATGCGGGAGCCCGCGTCCCGAACCCGCCCGGCGCGCCCGCCAGTTGTCCGGATCCGATCACGGAACCGGCACGATCCCATGTTTATGTTTCTTTCACATCTTTACCTTCTTTAGACTCCCGGAACAGCAGGGGGGACGGCGGCTGGGCTCGGCCGCGCAGGGATCTCCCCTGCGCGCACACCGGAGCACCCCGACCCGGGGCTCCGCGTCCCCTTCACCGCACCAGGAGCACCCGCCATGTCCGTCCCCACTCCCCAGGCCCCCTACGGCGTCGACCCGCAGGGCCGTCCGTACTCCGACAAGTCCAAGATCGTCGCGGGCATCCTCCAGATCTTCCTGGGCACCCTCGGCATCGGCCGCTTCTACGTCGGCTCCGTGGGCGTCGGCATCGCCCAGCTCCTGACCTGCGGCGGCCTCGGCGTCTGGGCGCTCATCGACGGCATCATGTTCCTGGTCAGCAACGACCGCACCGACAAGCAGGGCAACATCCTGCGCGGCTGACGCACGACCGCTCCGTCGGCAGCACGCCCGAGGGCCCCGCTTCCAGCCGGAAACGGGGCCCTCGGGCGTGCTGCGGGCGGGTCAGAAGCGGCGCGTGATCAGCGCCCGCTTCACCTCCTGGATCGCCTTGGTGACCTCGATGCCCCGCGGGCAGGCGTCCGTGCAGTTGAACGTGGTGCGGCAACGCCACACGCCGTCACGGTCGTTGAGGATCTCCAGGCGCTGCTCACCGGCGTCGTCGCGCGAGTCGAAGATGAAACGGTGCGCGTTGACGATCGCGGCCGGGCCGAAGTACTGCCCGTCGTTCCAGAAGACCGGGCAGGACGACGTGCACGCCGCGCACAGGATGCACTTCGTGGTGTCGTCGAACCGCTCGCGGTCCTCGGCCGTCTGGAACCGCTCGCGCGTCGGCTCGTTGGTGTCCTTCGTGATCAGGAAGGGCATCACGTCCCGGTACGCCTGGAAGAACGGCTCCATGTCGACGACCAGGTCCTTCAGGACCGTCAGGCCCTTGATGGGCTCGACCGTGATCGGCTTCTCCGGGTTGATGTCCTTGATCAGCGTCTTGCAGGCCAGCCGGTTCTTGCCGTTGATCCGCATGGCGTCCGAGCCGCAGATGCCGTGCGCGCAGGAGCGCCGGAAGGTCAGCGTGCCGTCGACGTCCCACTTGATCTTGTGGAGACCGTCGAGGACGCGCTCCTTGGGGTCGATCTCCAGCGCGAAGTCTTCCCAGGTCGCCTCCGCCGAGACCTCCGGGTTGAACCGGCGGATCCGGAAGGTGACGGTGATGTAGGGGGAGTCGGCGAAACCGGGCTCGGGCCGGCCGGCCTCGTCCGCCTTGTCCAGAACAGGGGTAGCCATCAGTACTTACGCTCCATCGGCTGGTAGCGGGTCTGCACGACCGGCTTGTAGTCGAGACGGATGGACTCGGTGCCGTCGTCGCCCACCTCGCGGTACGCCATGGTGTGGCGCATGAAGTTGACGTCGTCGCGGTTCGGGTAGTCCTCGCGGTAGTGACCGCCGCGGGACTCCTTGCGGGCCAGCGCGGAGACCGCCATGACCTCGGCCAGGTCGAGCAGGTTGCCCAGCTCGACGGCCTCCAGGAGGTCGGTGTTGAACCGCTTGCCCTTGTCCTGGATCGCGACGTTGCGGTAGCGCTCGCGCAGCTCCGCGATCTTCTCGACCGCCGTCTTGATGGTCTGCTCGGTGCGGAAGACCATGACGTTGGCGTCCATCGTCTCCTGCAGCTCGCGGCGCAGGACCGCCACCCGCTCGGTGCCGGTGGACGAGCGCAGCCGCTCGATCTGGGAGACGACCAGCTCCGCCGGGTTCTCCGGCAGCTCCACGAACGGGGCGTCCTTGCTGTACTCCGCCGCCGCGATGCCCGCCCGCCTGCCGAACACGTTGATGTCCAGCAGCGAGTTGGTGCCGAGCCGGTTGGCGCCGTGCACGGAGACGCAGGCGACCTCGCCGGCCGCGTACAGGCCCGGGACCACCGTGGTGTTGTCGATCAGCACCTCACCCTCGACGTTCGTCGGGATGCCGCCCATCGCGTAGTGCGCGGTGGGCTGGATCGGGATCGGGTCGGTGTACGGCTCGATGCCCAGGTAGGTGCGCGCGAACTCGGTGATGTCCGGGAGCTTCGCGTCGAGCTGCTCCGGCGGGAGGTGGGTGAGGTCGAGGTAGACGTGGTCGCCCTCGGGACCGCAGCCGCGGCCCTCCCGGATCTCCGTGTAGATGGAGCGGGAGACGACGTCGCGGGAGGCGAGGTCCTTCATGACCGGCGCGTACTTCTCCATGAAGCGCTCGCCGTCCTTGTTGCGCAGGATGCCGCCCTCACCGCGGGCGCCCTCCGTCAGCAGGATGCCCATGCGCCAGATGCCGGTCGGGTGGAACTGGAAGAACTCCATGTCCTCCAGCGGCAGCCCGCGCCGGTACACCGCGGCCTGGCCGTCACCGGTCAGGGTGTGCGCGTTCGACGTCACCTTGAAGAACTTGCCGGTGCCGCCGGACGCGTAGATCACGGCCTTCGCCTGGAAGACGTGGATCTCGCCGGTCGCCAGCTCGTAGGCGACCACGCCCGCGGACTTCTTGACGCCGTCGACCTCGGTGATCAGCTGGTCCAGGACGTAGAACTCGTTGAAGAACTCCACGCCCTCCTTGACGCAGTTCTGGTACAGCGTCTGGAGGATCATGTGGCCGGTGCGGTCGGCCGCGTAGCAGGACCGGCGGACCGGGGCCTCGCCGTGGTTGCGGCTGTGACCGCCGAAGCGGCGCTGGTCGATGGTGCCGTCCGGGGTGCGGTTGAACGGCAGGCCCATCTTCTCCAGGTCGAGGACGGAGTCGATGGCCTCCTTCGCGAGGATCTCGGCGGCGTCCTGGTCGACCAGGTAGTCACCGCCCTTGATCGTGTCGAAGGTGTGCCACTCCCAGTTGTCCTCCTCCACGTTGGCGAGCGCGGCGGCCATGCCGCCCTGCGCCGCGCCCGTGTGGGAGCGGGTGGGGTAGAGCTTGGTGAGCACGGCGGTGCGGCTGCGCTTCGTCGACTCGATGGCCGCGCGCATGCCGGCGCCGCCCGCGCCGACGATGACGGTGTCGTACTTGTGGATCTTCATGATTCTCGCAGCCCCGTGCCTAGCGGATGTTCGGGTCGAAGGTGAAGATCACCAGCGTGCCCAGCAGGATGGTGAACACCGTGGCGGTGTAGAGCAGGCCCTTGAGCCACAGCCGGGTGTCGGCGCGCTCGGCGTAGTCGTTGATGACCGTGCGCAGGCCGTTGGCGCCGTGCAGCATCGCGAGCCAGAGCATGGCCAGGTCCCACATCTGCCAGAACGGGGACGCCCAGCGGCCCGCCACGAAGGCGAAGCCGATCTTGGAGACGCCGCCGTCGAGCACGAGCTGGATCAGCAGGTGCCCCAGGACCAGGACGACCAGCACGACCCCGGAGAGCCGCATGAACAGCCAGCCGTACATCTCGAAGTTGCCCCGGGTGGACTTCGGGGTCTTCTTGGTGCGCAGCCGCGGGGCCTCGATCAGGGGCGCCGGGTTGTCGGCGGAGTGGACGGGGGCGCCCTCGACGGGGCCCACGCCGGACGCGGTGGTTTCGGTGGTGGACATCGGCGTCAGCTCCCGAACAGTTCACGAGCGGCGTGGCCGAGCACGGGGTAGACCGCCCCGAGCATCAGCACGACCCACAGGCCCACGACGGACCAGAGCATCTGCTTCTGGTAGCGCGGGCCCTTCGACCAGAAGTCGACGGCGATGACGCGCAGGCCGTTGAGCGCGTGGAAGAGGATGGCGGCCACGAGGCCGTACTCCAGACACGCGACGATCGGCGTCTTGTACGTGGCCACGACCTTGTCGTAGTCCTCGGGTGAGACACGGACGAGCGCGGTGTCCAGCACGTGGACGAACAGGAAGAAGAAGATGAGGACGCCGGTGACTCGATGAGCCACCCAGGACCACATTCCTTCCCGGCCGCGGTACAGCGTTCCAGCCGGCACGGAAGAACCCTCCGGGAGCGGGGATTGGAGCCTGCCGGCTTCGGTGTCGGACGGGCCCGGCCGGGTACGGTCCACCGGCCCCCAGCATCGTAGCGACGTGTTGTCGGAACGCTTACAGCGGGCCTACCGGTGTGATCAAAGTGGCACGCGGATGGCTTAGCGGACGCTGCTTCCGTACGCGTTCGTCCGACTATGTGAAGGATGTCGGACAGGTGGCCCGGTCGGGGCCGCCGAGCAGGCGCCGCAGCCGTTCCCTGGCCAGGCCGCGCAGCTCCTCGGCGGCGACCGCGCGCTCCTCCTCCGGATCGTTGGCCAGCCGGGAGCGGATCGCCGTGAGCACATGGTCCAGTCGCTCGTTCGGCCTAATCGCGGCCAGACTGATGACGAACGCGTGTCCGAAGCGGGCTTCGTAGGCGGCGCGGGCCGCGTCCAGCGCCGTGTACGCGGCCTCGTAGGTGTCCGGCGGCAGGGCGGGCAGCGTCTCCGCGGCGAGCGCCAGGGACAGCTCGGCCGGGGTGAGGTCGTAGGCCGCCTCGTCCGCCGCCGCCAGCAGGGAGTCCAGGTCGGGATAGGGGCGGTGGGCCGCCACGCGCTCGGTCCAGCGCGGGCTGTGCAGACAGTCGAGGAGGCGGCCGCGGAGGTCGGCCTCGGGCGCGCCGTTGAAGGCGGGCAGGGCCGACGCGGTCGGGGGGACACGGGGCTGCTCGGGCAGCGCCGGTATGGCGACTTGGCCAGGAAGGTGTGGGGGCGTCACGTGTGTTTCGGCAGAGAGGGCGGTGTGAGACAAGCGACAGGAGCGAGAGATGTTGCGACACGTTACCGACCGAGGGTGACGTGTGTCCGACGCATGCCCGAATTTCACCCGGACGAGAGCGTTTCGGAGGGCGCGGTGGACACCGGTGGCCCTGCGGAGCCGTCCCGATGCCTCTAGGTTGGCGCTGTGAGCCAGCACAGGCGCCGGGTTCCGGCACAGAAGGTGAAGCGTCGGCGGGCCGTCGTGGTGACGGCGTTCGCCGCGACCGTCGCGCTCGGCCTCGGAGTCGGGGTCTGGGCCTCCACCGGAGGAGACGGCACCGCCGGACCCTCCGGGGGCCGGGCCGCCGTCTCGGCGGACTCGCCGTCGGCGACCCCGAGCCCCAGCCGCTCCTACGCCCTCTCCGAGGCGCCCGCGACCGTCCCCGCCGTGCGCACGCACACCGCGGCGCGCGGGCCGGGCTGGCGCCCGGCGCGCGACCACCGGGTGGTGGTCGCGGACCCGAAGCTCGCCGCCGACGGCAAGCTCATAGCCGCCGAGCTGGGGATGACCTACGCGGGGCAGAAGGGCGACGAGCGCACCGGTGACCTCCGGCTGGCGCTCGGTGGCGGCTCCGGGGCCGACCCGGAGTCGTACACGATGACCGTGAGCGGCGGCCGGGTGAACATCAGCGGGCCCGCCGCCCCGGGCGTGTTCTACGGCACCCGCACCCTCAAGCAGGCGGTGCACGGCGGCGCCACGGCGCCCGAGGGCGTGGTGCGCGACGCCCCCGCCAAGCCGGTGCGCGGCTTCATGCTGGACATCGCGCGCAAGAACTTCACCGCCTCCTGGATCGAGGACCGGGTCAGGGAGCTGGGCGACCTCAAGTACAACGAACTGGGCCTGCACTTCTCGGACGACCAGGGTTTCCGCATCCAGTCCGACACGCACCCCGAGATCGTCTCGAAGGAGCACCTCAGCAAGGCGCAGGTCCGCAAGATCATCGCGCTGGCGGACAGCCGCCACATCACCGTGGTGCCCGAGATCGACTCGCCCGGCCACCTCGGCGCCGTCATCGCCGCGCACCCGGACCTCCAGCTGCGCAACACACGGGGGGTCGCCACCCGCGGCGCCGTCGACATCTCGAAGCCCGCCGCCGCCCACATCGTCGACGACCTGCTCAACGAGTTCGCCGGTCTCTTCCCCGGCAAGCAGTGGAACCTCGGCGGCGACGAGTACCAGGCGCTCACCGTCCCCGACCCGGCCGCCTCCTTCCCGCAGCTCGCCTCGGCGGCCCGCGAGGCGTACGGCTCCGGCGGCACCGTCTCCGACCTGGCGACCGGCTGGCTCAACGACCGCGCCGACACGATCCGCGCCCACGACCGCACCATGCGCGCCTGGAACGACGGGTTCCTGAAGGGCACCTCCGTGCAGCCCGCCGAGGACCTGCGGGTCGCCTACTGGACCGGCAAGGAGATCGGCGCCCGGCAGCCCGTCGAGTACCTGAGCACCGGCCGCAAGCTCATCAACTACAACGACGAGTACCTCTACTACGTCCTCGGGCAGCCCAACACCTTCGTCTACCCGACCGGCCAGCGGATCTACGAGCAGTGGACGCCGCTCGTGGTGCGCGGCACGACCCCGGTGCCCGCGAAGTACGACGGCCAGATCCTCGGCGGCACCTTCGCCGTCTGGTGCGACCTCGCCAACTCCCAGACCCAGGACCAGGTCGCGGCCGGGATCCGGATGCCGCTCGCGGCGACCGCCCAGAAGCTCTGGGACAGCGGGCGCCCCGCCCTGTCCTGGACGGAGTTCAAGGCGCTGGCCGGCCGAGTGGCCTGAACCCCGGCGAACAGCCCTGCCCCTGTGGTGTGTTCGGCCCGGACCGACACCGACACCCCGCGGGGGAACGGGACATGGGCTGCTGCGGGTGCTTCGTCGCCGGCCGCGGCGACCGGCCGCCCACCGGGACGCGCGCGCCGACCCGGGCGGGAGCGGGACCGGACGAGGACTCCTTCCCGCAGCCGGACGACGCCGCCCGCAGGGCCGTCGGGCGGGCCGCCGGGGCCGGTCACGAGGGGGCCGGGGAACCCCTCCTCGACGTCCTCGCCTCCGCCGCCGACCCGTTGGCCGAAAACCTGTTCTTCCCTCTCCTCGACCGGCTCGGCGTGGTGCCCCTGTGACACTCCGGGGGCCGCGCACGCAGTACGGGGAAACGCGGTGGTGGCGCGGGTCGCTGACCCGAGGCCGCCGCGCCCGAGGAGGCCCGGATGAGCCTGGTTGAACTGATCGCACGCGCCGACGAACGCGGACTCGCCGTCAGCGGGTTGGCCTGTTTGGACCGCTGCGTGCCCCTGCTGGGCGGCGACGACGAGATCCTCCGCCCGCTCTGGGCGGCCCTCGCGGGACCCGCCGACGCCGAGACCTGGGCCGACCGGCTGGCCCGGGTGCGCGGCGCCCTCGCCGGACCGCGGGAACCGGGCGAGGACGAGGCGGCGCGCCTGGTCCGCACCATGCTGGCCGCCGCCCCCGCCGAACCGACCGCGGCGGGCCTGCGGGTGTGGGCCGACGCCTGCTCCCTCGCCGCCCTGCGCGTCCACCGCCTCCTCGACCCGGCGGGGGAGAACGCGCCGGGCCCGCGGACGCCGCTCCCCGACGACGCGCACGTGCCGCTGCCCGACGACGCGGACGTGCCGCCCCTCGACCCGGTGGACGCCGCCGCCGACGCGTCACCGCTCGTCGCCGCCGAACTGCGCCGCCAGTGCGCCGTCCTCGAACTCCTCGCCGGACACGGCACCGGCGGTCTGCGCCGCGCCCACGAGGTGACGACGGAGGGCCGCCGCGTCCTGCGGGCGGTGGTCTCCCGGCGGGCCAGGGGCCGGGTGTGAGCGCGCGGACCCGGCCCCGCGACGGCCGGTGCCCCGTGGGCGAACCGGGTGCGCCCGGTGAATCCTGTGAGCGTCGTGCGGGGCCCCTGCGGCGGTCCTGCGACGGTTCGCGGCAGGGCCCCGGAAACCTGTGACGAATCGCTTCCGCCGAGCGCTCTACCTCATGTGACAGCGCAGACCAGCACACCAGAGCAGCAGTACGCCCGGCCCACCGCGGCCGCCCGCCCGGTGCGGTGGGCGGCCGACGTGGTGGCGACGATGCGGGAGGGCGCCCGGGTCCGCCTCGACTACTCCGCGCAGAGCCTCTGGCGGGTCGACCGGCTCATCGACGACCTGCGCCACGAGGGCACCCCTTACGCCGCCGTCGCGGAGGTGCTGCGCGGCTTCGGGGCCTACGCCGGCGAGGTGATCGCCCGGCGCGGCGGCGCGGAGTGGTGGGCCAGCGGCGGCGACCACTGGATCCGCACCCCGGACGGACGGCTGTGGGACCCGATCGAGGAGGCCCGCCGCCGCTTCGCCGGAGAGGGCTCGCTGCGCCTGCTCTGCCGGGACGCGACCGGGCCCGCGCCGCACGAGGCGCAGGGGCGACCGGGGTTCACCGGACCGGCGGCGGACCACTTCGGCTAGCCGGACCCGGCCGCCGTCACCGTCCGCCCGCCGCTCAGGACACCCCCGTGAACGTCCCCGTCAGGCCCGTGTCCCGCGCACCCCACGGGCATCACCCGCCGCACAGGAAACCCTCAACAGCCGCACCCGGCCGCCGCGTTGTCGCCCGCCGCACCCGGCACGGCCGGGCACCGGGTGCGGTCGGCGGGCGCGGTGACATTTCCGCGCCGGTCGGCGCTGTTCACTGCGGGGACGTGAACGTGTGTTCGGCGCGGCCCGCTCCTGCCGTCCCCGACGGCCGGAACGGTCCGGGCCATGGAGGGGGACCCGGCCGGGTGCAGCCGTACGACGGGGAGTTGGGCGACGCCGTGGCGCGCGCCCAGCGGGGCGACGAGACCGGGTTCGCGGACGCCTACCGGCTGGTCCAGCCGGGCCTGCTGGGCTATCTGCGGGGGATCGTCGGCGACGACGCGGAGGACGTGGCGTCCGACGCCTGGCTGGAGATCGCCCGGGACCTCGGCCGCTTCAAGGGCGACGGCGCCGGGTTCAGGGGCTGGACGGCGACCATCGCCCGGCACCGGGCCCTGGACCACCTGCGGCGGCTGAGGGTCAGGCCGCGCCCCGCGGTGCTCGAACCCGACGTGCTGGAGCTGCCCGGCCCGCACGACACCCACGACCAGGCCCTGGAGGCGCTCTCCACGGAACGCGCCCTGGCGCTGGTCCGCACGCTGCCCCGGGACCAGGCCGAGGCGGTCCTGCTGCGGGTGGTCGTCGGCCTGGACGGACCGAGCGCGGCCCGGGTCCTCGGCAAGAGCCCCGGCGCGGTCCGCACCGCGTCCCACCGGGGACTGCGCGGCCTGGCCCGCCGCCTGACGGTCCGGGACGGCACGGACCCCGCGCCCGGCGGGCCCCGGACGAGGGGAGAGCCGACATGAACGACGAGGCGCGCGGCGACCCGGTGGCGCTGGAACTGCTGCTGGCGGACGCGATGCGCGAGGAGGCCGTCGACACCGAGGGCCAGCGCCGGGCGGTCGCCGCCTTCCGCGCGGCCCGGGACGCGGGCCGCCACCGGGCCCGCACCCGCGACCGCGACGACTGGCGGGAGGCCCGCGGGAACGGGAACGGGGCCGGGGACGAACGCCCCGCAGGACACGGAGCACCGGGACGCGGCGGGGATCCGGGGCGGGGCACGGACCCCGGGCCCGACGGGACCCCGGCACCGGCACCGTCGTCCCGTGAGCGACCGCGACCATGACGGCGGCGTCCCCGGAGCCGGTCACGTCCCGAGTCCCGCGCGGCGGGCCGGTGCGAAGGACACGGCGTGCCGGGCGGGGCCGTCCGGGGCGCCCGCCCGTTCCTCCGCGCCCGCCGGGCGCGGGCCCCTACGGCGACGACGGCCGAAGCCGCCACCCCCCACAGGAGAGGCCCCGGCCGTCGCGCGGTACGGGCCGCGCGGCGGCCCGTACCTTCTTCAGCGCCGTGCGTGCGTTTTCTGTCACACCCCGGCCCGTCACCGCCCGGTCGCAGGGGGTGCGGACATGGACGAGCAGCGGTTTCAGGTCGTAACGTGCCTTTCGCGCCGGACGCGGGGTGAGGAGCGTCTCCCCGGGCACCGGCGCTACCGTCCAACTGACGACTGAGGAATCACGGGTGCTGGGGGACGACGCGGAGTTGACCGCCGCGCTGCGTGCGGCGCAGGACGGGGACGAGACCGCGTTCCGGACGGTGTACCGGTCGGTGCACCCGCGGCTGCTGGGCTACGTGCGCACGCTGGTCGGCGACCCGGACGCCGAGGACGTCGCGTCCGAGTCCTGGCTCCAGATCGCCCGCGACCTGGAACGGTTCAGCGGCGACGCGGACCGCTTCCGCGGCTGGGCCGCCCGCATCGCCCGCAACCGCGCCCTCGACCACATCCGGATGCGCGGCCGCCGCCCCGTCATCGGCGGCGACGAGACGGAACTGACCGGCCGCGCCGGACGCTCGGACACCGCGGGCGAGGCCATCGAGGCCCTCGGCACCGACCGCACCCTCTCCCTCATCGCGCGGCTGCCGCAGGACCAGGCCGAGGCCGTGGTGCTGCGGGTGGTGGTCGGCCTGGACGCCAAGACGGCCGCCGAGACGCTCGGCAAGCGCCCCGGCGCGGTGCGCACCGCGGCCCACCGCGGGCTGCGCCGCCTCGCCGAACTCCTCGGCGACGATCCGGAGTCGTCCGGGGTGCTGGACGTGCTGCCTCCCCAGCGAGAACCGCGTGACCGCGCGGTGACGTCCGCGAGTGTGACGGATACGCGCCCGCGGACGCAGAAGGACATGTGATGGCCGACGAGCAGTCCCGGTGGCTCGACCGTGCGACGGCGGAGATCCTGCTGCGCGGCGAGTCCCTCGAAGCCGTCCCCGCCGACACGCGTGAGCAGGCGGAACGGCTCGCGAGGACGCTGGACTCGCTGGCCGCCGAGCCGCCCAAGCCCGGCGCCGAACTCCCGGGCGAGGCCGCCGCGCTGGCCGCCTTCCGGGCCGTGCGCGCCGAGCGTGACCAGGCACGGGACCTCACCGCCGGGCCCGTGCGCTCCCGTGCCTCCGACGCCGGGCTGGTGCGGATCGGGGGCGTGGGGCGGGACCCGGGCCGACCGCGCTGGAGCCGTCCGGTGCGGCTGGGGCTGTCGGCCGTGCTGGCCGCCGGGATGGTCGGCGGGGTCGCGGTCGCCGCCACCAGCGGGGTGCTGCCGACGCCGTTCGGCGGCGACGAGCCCAGCCCCGGCGCCTCCGTCTCCGCCGCCGCGACCCCCGAACTCCCCCTCATGTCACCGTCCCCGAAGGGCGTCCTGCCGGGCGAACCGACTCCCGGCGGGTCCACCTCCGTGACCCCGGGCGGCGGACCGGGCGACCGGCCGTCCGCGACCCCGGGCCGCGGCGACGACACGGTCACCGGCCGCTGGAGCGGCGCCCCGGCCGCCTGCCGCGACGTCCGCGACGGCAAGGAGCTGACCGCCGACCGCAGACGGGCCCTCCAGGGCGCGGCCGGCGGCCCGGGGCGGGTGCTGAACTACTGCCGGGCGGTGCTGTCCGACGCGGGCGGCGCGGGCCACGACGCCGAGGGCACCGGGCAGAACCACCAGGGACCGGGCGGCGAGGGCCAGGGCCCCGGGCAGGGCGGCGGCCGGGGCGGCCAGGGCGAGCAGGGCGACGACGAAGGGCACCACATGGCCCCGGGCGGCCAGGGTGACGGTGACGGCGGCGGGGGAGACGACGGCGGCTCCGGGCACGGACACGGCAGCGGCCACGGCACCGGCCGCGGCACCGGGTGGGGACACGGCGGGCACGGCGGGCACCGCGGTGCCGGTGACGGACGGGACGGGCGCGACGGCCCCTCGGGCGTCCTGACGTCCCCCGTCTCCGCCTCCCGCGCGCTCCCCACCCTCAACCCGCTCTGACCTGCGGTTTCCTTCTCCGGTTCGGTACGCCGGGAAAAATCTTGGCCATGGGTGTGACGTTTTCGGCCGCCGGAGCGCAGTACTGAGTGAGCCGACTGGTCATCGGCCGTCGCACCGAGCCGGGGTTCCCCCCGTACTCACGGCTCGTGCACATGGCGCGGGCGGGACACGTTCCCCCGGTCCCGTCCGCGCCCCACTCTCACCGGTGCACCACCACCTTGTCGCCGTCGCGGACCTGCCCGTAGAGGGCGGCGATCGCCGCCTCGTCGCGGACGTTCACACAGCCGTGCGAGCCGCCCGCGTAGCCCCGGGCCGCGAAGTCGTACGAGTAGTGCACGGCCTGGCCGCCGCTGAAGAACATCGCGTACGGCATGGACGAGTCGTACAGCGTCGACCAGTGGTGACGTGACTTCCAGTAGACGCGGAAGACGCCCTCCCGGGTCGGTGTCCCGGTCGCGCCGAACCGCACCGCCATCGTCGACACCGTCCGCCCGTCGACCATCCAGCGCAGCGTCCTGCTGGTCTTGTCGATGCACAGCACCCGCCCGGTCAGACACCGCGGGTCGGGCGCGCCCGGCGGCTGGCCGCCCATCAGGTACAGGTCCCAGGTGCCCGGTTCCCGGCTCATCGAGACCAGACGCCGCCAGGTGACGGTGTCGGTGGCGCCGGTGCGCGGCAGCCCCCGCTTGCCCTGGAAGCCGCTGACGGCCCGCTCGGTCAGGTCGTCGTAGCTCCCGGTCGGCCCGTCGAACAGCCACTGCGTCTGCCGCAGCCTGGCCTGCAGCTCGCGCACGCCGGGGCCGCTGTCGCCGCGCCGCCACAGCACACCGGCGGCGGGCGCCGCGGGCTTCA
>NZ_FMCI01000080.1 GCF_900091845.1 Streptomyces sp. SolWspMP-5a-2 | reverse complement strand
CAGTCCGCCGGGGGTGGCGGCGGAGGCGCCGCGGGTGCGCGGGATGTCGGCGCGGGGGGCCGGCGTCCGCGGGGAGCGCGGCCTGCTGGTTGCGCATCGGCAGGGGGTCCTCGGCGACGGGGGCGGCGGGCGGCGTCGCGGGCGCGGCGTGGCGGGGGCGCTCGTGGTGGGTGGCGGTGTCCCGCTGCTGGGCGACGAGCTGGGGCGGGAGCAGCACGACGACGCCGGTGCCACCGCGCGAGGAGGGCCGGTAGTTGACGCTGATGCCGTACTTGACGGCGAGTCGTCCCACGACGCCGAGGCCGAGCCGGGTGCCCTGGAGGGAGGCGAGGTCGACGACCTTGCCGGAGACGGACTCCTCGGCGCGGCGCATGGCGGCGGCGGCCATCTTGAGGCCGCTGTCCTCGATGGTGACGACGAGTCCGGCGCTGCGCTCCTCGACGTAGACGTGGACCTCGTCGATGGGCGGCGAGAAGTTCGCGGCGTTGTCCATGAGTTCGGCCAGCAGGTGCATGACGCCCTCGGCGGCGAACCCGGCGATGGCGGCCTTGCTGGAGGAGTGCAGGCGGACCCGGCGGTAGGCCGCGATCCGGCCGACGGCGCCGCGCAGGATGCTCTCCACGACGATCGGCTTGTTCCAGACGCGGCTGGAGCGGCCGCCCATCAGCAGGGCGAGACGGTCGGTCATCAGGCCGAGCTGGGAGGTGCTGTGGTCGAGGCGGAGCAGGTCGCCGAAGACCTCGCCGCCGTGCCGGTCCTGCATGTCGCGCAGGTCGGCGAGCATGCTGACGGTCTTGGCCTGGACGCGGCTGAGCGCCTTCGCGGAGGCGGCCTGGGCGGCGGCGGACCGGCGTTCGCTGTAGGCGAGTTCGCGGACGAACATCTCCGAGGAGTCGCGCAGCAGGGCGCTCTGCGGCCAGTCGAAGCGGGCCAGCACGGTGTTGGCGGAGCTGCCTTCGCGCAGCAGGGCCACGGCGCCGGGCAGGGTCTCCTTGGTGAGGCGCTCCATCTCCTCGGTGCCGCGGGCGAGTTCGCCGCGCAGGGCGCGCAGTTCGGCCTGGGCCTCGGTGCGGCGGCGAACCGATTCCGCGAGTTCGGTGGCGAAGAGGTGCAGCATCTGGCGCTGGTGCGGGTCGGACGGGGCCGGGACGCCGGGCAGGGCCTCGGCGGCGCTCGCGCCGTTCTTCACGCGCTTGGCGACCTCCGGCAGGGTCACGGTGACCAGTTGGGACGCCTCGGCGCTCTGCTGCATCCAGTTGTTCTTGGTCATCTCCAGTTCGCCGCCGCGGGCCGCGGCGTCACCGCGGGCCCTGCGGAGCTGGCGGGAGGCGACGGCCACGGCGACGGCGACGCAGCACCAGGCGGCGAGGGCCGTGCCGAGCACCCAGGGGCGGGCGGCGCCGGGCGCGACGACGGTGGCGACGGCGCCGGCGGCGGCCGCGAGGACCAGGAGAACCGTGAAGACGGGGGACAGCACGGGCGAGGAACGCGCCCCTTTCGCGGATCGGCGCTGGCGGGGGCGAGCAGGCACTGGCATTCCGCGGTCCCTCGGTCCGTGTGAGCAGGAGTGGGGTGGGCGGCTGTGAGGTCGCCGACGATCCGGCGGACGGCCCGTCAGGGCCGTACCTCTTCCGGATCAAGCACGCCGCTCATGCTAGCCATGGTGTCGACCTTGAGTACCCCAACAACGGCCCCAGCCCTCACAAGAGTTCACTTCGTCGAGAAACGGCCATCGCGGTGGACAGGTGTGGTAATCGGGACTGACGTGGCACCTAGGGCTTCCGACCCCGGATCACCAGCACCCTGGCCACTTGGTCCGGCCTTTACCGGGGTCCCACGGGGTCGGACACCGCACCGGAACGCATATTTTCAGCCAAGTCTATGTGGGACGGATGGGGCGGGAGGGATCGGCGGGCGAGGCCCCGTACGGCCCCCGGCCGCCCGAACGCCCGCACCGGCCCCGGCCCGGTGCGAGGGCCGGGCCGCGCTCCGTGTCGGCGCCGGTGCGGGCGTTCGGGGCTCCGCCGTCAGAGCCAGGCGGTCGCCAGCCAGGCGGCGACCGCCGCGAGCACCAGGAGGGCGATGTTCAGGCCTATCACCTTGGTCTCGCCGCGCGACACGTGCACGACGATGCCGCCGATCTGGACCAGGACCAGGCCGATCGCGGCGGCCACCGCGAGCCCGACGGCGATGCCGGTGAGCGGGGGCAGGAGCAGTCCCGCGGCGCCGAGCACCTCCAGCGCACCGATGGCGCGCACGGCGGGCATGGGCACCTGGTCGACCCAGCCCATCATGGGCCGCAGTTCCTCCTGGCTCTGGACGACCTTCTTGCCGCCCCCGTAGAGGTAGAAGACGGCAAGCAGCGCGGCGACGATCCAGTACGCGATGTGCACGGTGACCTCGACTCGATGGTTACGAAACGTAAGTTGCCCCATCATGGGTCACTGTCGAGAGGCCCACAAAAGGCACACGCGTGTGCGTGACGAACAGGGAACCGCCATGCCGAAGTACCGCCACACCTGCATGATCCGGGGCGACGGCGGGCGGACCGTCCGGGCCGTGCTGGACCGCATCGGCGACAAGTGGACGCTGCTGACCGTCGCCACCCTGGACCAGGGGCGGCTGCGCTTCACCGACCTCCAGCGGAGCATCCCGGGGATCTCGCAGCGGATGCTGACGCTCACCCTGCGGAACCTGGAGCGCGACGGCCTGGTCTCGCGGACCGCGTACGCGGAGGTGCCGCCCCGGGTCGAGTACGAGCTGACGGCGACCGGCCGGAGCCTGATCCCGCCCGCGCTGGCCCTCGCCGACTGGGCCGCCGAGCACATCGAGGAGATCGAGGCCAGCAGGGCGGCCTACCGGGACCGCTCCGGCTGACCACTCCCCCGGTGCCGGTACCGCCGCCGTGGCCGGAGAGCCGTCGCCTCTGGTGTACTGCCCGACGACGCCGTCGGAGCACGGGAAGGGGGTCGGTGGACATGCCGACCGCGAACACGCGACGCCCGCACGGACTCTTCGTCGGTCTGTGCACGCTGGACGTGATCCAGCTCGTGGACCATGTCCCCGGCCCGGACGAGAAGCTGGCGGCGATCGACCAGAGCGTCGCCGCGGGCGGTCCGGCCACGGGCGCGGCGGTGACCTTCGCCCACCTGGGCGGCTCGGCGACGCTGCTGACCGCGATCGGGGCGCACCCGCTGGGCGCCGCCGCCGCGGCCGACCTGACCCGGCTCGGGGTGAGGGTGACGGACCTGGCGCCCGGCGCGTCCGGGCCGCCCGCCGTGTCGTCGGTCCTGGTGACCGCGGCCACCGGCGCGCGGGCGGTGGCCTCCACCAACGCCCGGGGCCACCGGCTTCACCCGCCCGCCGACCTGGACCGTTCGGTGGCGGCCTGCGATCTCGTCGCACTGGACGGCCACCACCGGGAGCTGGCGCTGGCCGCCGCCCGCGCGGGCCGCGCGGCGGGGCGCACCACCCTTCTGGACGGCGGGAGTTGGAAGGACGGCACGCCGGAGCTGCTGCCGTTCGTGGACGTCGCCGTCTGCTCGGCGGACTTCCGTCCGCCCGGCACCCGCACTCCCGCGCAGACGCTCCGGTACCTGCGCGGGCACGGGGTGGGCTGGGCGGCGGTCAGCCGGGGCGGCGCGCCCCTGCTCTGGGCGGGTCCCGGCGGCGGGGGCGCGGTCGAGGTGCCCAGGACCCCGGTGGCGGACACCCTCGGCGCCGGTGACGTGCTGCACGGTGCTCTCGCCCATCACCTGGCATTGCGGGGCGAGTTGACGGACGAGAAGTTCGCCGGGGCGTTGCGCGGCGCCTGCGAGGTGGCGTCCCGGGCGTGCGCGTCGTTCGGTACCCGTGAATGGATGCGGACCCCGGAACAGGAAGAATCGAAAGGGCCCGGCACATCGCCCGCGAATTGACGTGATGTCAATTGCGTTATGGCACAGACGAATTGACAACGCGTTCGGTGTCCGGTCAGCCATTGGACAGCGCACCGGTGGCGGAGGTCGCGTCGCGGCCGGTCGCCGGGCCCCGGGTCTCAGTGCCGGTGGCGGACGTCGAGGCGGGCGAGGACCGCGCGGGCCATCGCCTGCTCGCCCAGGGCGTTGGGGTGCGCGGGCGCGGCCGGTGAGGTGGGCTGGAGCGGCTCGATCCAGCGGTCGGCCGGTGCCTTGCACATGTCGCGGCCGATCGTCGGACGGTAGGTGTCGACGTAGTCGGCGTGGTGCAGGGCGGCCACCAGCCGCAGCATCAGGTTGAGCCGCTTCTCGGTGTCGCGCAGGTAGGGGAAGTCCTTGGCGGCGAACGGCACGGTCGGGAAGCAGCCGGTGCCGTCCTCGGGCAGCAGGTCCGGGTAGCCGACGACCAGGACCCGGGCGTGGGGCGCCCGTTGACGGACGGCGGTGAGCACCCGGGCCACCTTCGGCGCGGTCCGCAGCACGGTCAGCGCCAGCCGGTCGACGCCGTCGGAGGTGTAGTGCCGTCGGCAGGGGTCGCCCGTCAGGTCCGTGGCGGCGAGCTGGGCGCAGGTCCCGATGATGGACCCGAACCCGATGTCGTTGCCGCCGATCTGGAGGGTGACGAGGTCGGTGTCGCGGTCCAGGGCGTCCAGTTGGGGCCCGTTGGCGCCCTGCGCCTGCCACATCTCGGCGGTGGTGGCGCCGGAGCAGCTCACGTCGTCGAGGGACCTCGCGCGGCCCGCCGCGGTCACCAGCGAGGGGTAGTTGTGGTCGGAGCGGGCGCAGCCCAGGTCGACCTGACGCGGGATCAGCGGCCCCGAGGTGTAGGAGTCGCCGAGGGCCACGTACCGGGCGGCGCGCCCGTGGCCGGTGCCGTGCGCGGTCG
>NZ_FMCI01000337.1 GCF_900091845.1 Streptomyces sp. SolWspMP-5a-2 | reverse complement strand
TGCTGCGGACCATCGGGATCTGCCTGGCGGTCCTGGTGCTCGGCACGGCCGGTGCGGGCTGGTGGTTCTACGAGCACCTCAACGGCAACATCCAGAGCTACTCCCTCGACGGCAAGGGCGGCGCGGAGAAGGCCGACGCCTTCGGCCGCACCCCCATCAACATCCTGGTCATGGGCTCGGACGGCCGGACCAGCAAGGCCGACTGCAAGCTCGGCGGCGGCTGCTCGGCCACCGGCGTGCAGACCGGCGGCGGCAACGCGGACGTCGAGATGGTCGTGCACATCTCCGCCGACCGCTCCAACGCCACCGTCATGAGCATCCCGCGCGACACCATGACCGACATCCCCGCCTGCGAGGACACCGAGGACGGCCTCTCCACCCGCGGGTACCACGGCCAGATCAACAGCGCGCTGCGCTACGGACCCGCCTGCCAGGTGGCGGCCGTCCACCGGCTCACCGGCATCCCCATCGACCACTTCGTGCAGCTCGACTTCTCCGGCGTGGTGAAGATGTCCGACGCGGTCGGCGGGGTGTCCGTCTGCGTCAGCGACGACGTCTACGACACCTACTCGCACCTGAAGCTCTCCCAGGGCAAGCACACCCTGAAGGGGAAGGCGGCCCTGGAGTTCGTCCGCTCGCGCCACGGCTTCGGCGACGGCAGCGACCTCGGCCGCACGGTCTCCCAGCACATCTTCCTCAGCGCGATGATCCGCAAGTTCAAGAGCGCGGGCACGCTCACCGACCCCACCGCCGTCTACGCCCTCGCCGACGCGGCGACCAAGGCGCTGACCGTGGACGACGGCCTGGGCAGCGTGAAGAAGCTGATCGCGCTGGCGGCCGACGTGAACAAGGTCCCCACCCGGCGGATGACCTTCACCACCATGCAGACCGCCCCCGACCCGAGCGACAGCGACCGCGTGGTGGTCGGCGCGGGCGCCAGGACCCTCTTCTCCACCATCGCCGAGGACCGCTCGCTGACCACCGGCTCGGGCAAGAAGGCCGGGAAGGCCACCGCGAGCGCCTCGCCCACCGCCTCCGCCGTGCCCGCCTCGCGGATCGCCGTGACGGTCCAGAACGGCACCGGGATCACCGGCCGCGCCGCCGCGGTCGCCGCCTCCCTCGTCGACCAGGGCTTCGCGCCCGCCACCAGCACGGGCAACGCGGCCGGTGCGGCGGCCACGACCACCCTCACCTACGGCAGCGGCCAGAAGGACGAGGCGCGGACCGCGGCCGAGGCCCTGGGGCTGCCCACCGCGCGACTGCGGCAGGGCACCGGCACCGGTCTCACCCTGGTGATCGGCTCCGACTGGCCGAGCGGTTCGACCTATCCGGGCGGCTCCACCGCGCCCGCGCCCGCCGACACCGGGGCGGCCGTCTCCAACGCCCACGCGCAGACCGCCGACCAGGCCAAGACCTGCGCGGAGGTCAGCCCCTACCGGACCGTCGCCCTCGGCGGCGTCCCGATGACACCCGCGCAGGCGTACGCGGCGGCGGGCTCCAAGCCGGATTCGGACGACTGACCGGAGCCCTCCGGAGACCGGAGTTGTACAGTTGCGCAAGGCGGCAACCGAGGCCGCCCGCCGAGAGCCGTCGCGCAGACGGAGTGGGAAACACAGAGAGGGGTGCGGGATGCTCCGCAACGGACTGGAACCCTGGCACCTGCTGATCGTGGCCCTCGTGGTCATCGTGCTGTTCGGCTCGAAGAAGCTGCCCGAGGCGGCCCGCGGTCTGGGCAAGTCGATGCGCATCCTCAAGAGCGAGGCGAAGGCCATGAAGGACGACGACGCCGAGCGCCGGGCGCCGACCGCCGCCGACGTCACCGGCCCGGCCGTGCGCGCCGCGCAGGAGGAGCCCGTCGTCGCCCGCCCCGTCACCGAGGCCACCCAGCCCGCCCGCTGACCCGTCGGCCACCGGGCGGACCGGAGGCCCCGTCAGGGGCTCGCGATGTCGAAGCCGTACCGCAGTGGCTCCTGGGTGACCGCGTAGTCACGCCGGTAGATGAACACCGCCTCCACCCTCGGACCGTCGGGCACGGCCTCCGTCCGGCAGGGGAAGGTCACCTGGAGCACCCGTGGCCGGTCGGCCACTTTCATCCGCATTCCGTCAGCGGGGCCGCCGTCGAGCACGGCGGACTCCCATCCCGTCACCTCGGTTGTCGTCACGCCCGACACTTTAAAGGTTGCGCAAGTGTTGATGGAAGTCGGCGAGGTGACGACCCGGCGGTCCCGTGGTCCGGCGGCTAGCCCCGGCGTCCGCCGTCCGACGCGAGCTGTTCGACCGCGTGCCGCCAGGCGCGGTGCACGGCCGCCCGCAGTTCGGCGGTCGCCGCCGCCACGTCCCCGCACGGAGTGACCGGTTCGCCGAGATGGACGTGCAGCGCGGGACGCCGCAACGGCGCCGTGCACACCCCGGCGAGCTGCTTCATGCCGCTCCCCGAGACGATCCGGCGGGCGCCCGCGTGCCCCAGCGGCACCACCGGGGATCCGGTCGCGAGCGCAAGACGGGCCAGACCGCTGCGGAACGCCTCCGGCGCGCGGTCGCCCGCGTCCCGCCGCGACGGCAGACCGCCCTCCGGATAGAGCACCACCACCCGGCCCGCGGCCAGCGCCCGCGCCGCGAGCCCCAGCGACTCCGCCGCGCGGGCGCTTCCCCGGCGCACCGGGACATGACCCTCACGCGTCAGGCAGCCCCCGAGCACGGGCACCCGCCACAACCCCGCCGCGGCCAGCACCACCGGCTCCACCCCCGCCCGGCGCAGCGCCGCCAGCACCAGTCCCGGATCGATCAGCGCGGTGTGGTTCGCCGCGACGATGCTGCCCGGCGCGACACCGCCGGCGCCCGACGTCACCGTCAGGCGGCCGAGGACGGGGACGACCGCGCGGGCGAGGGCGGAGAGCATGCGGGGCTCCTTCGGGTGACGCGGGAGCGGTGACCGGCGCCGACCGCTCCCTCCTGACCCGCATCGTCGCCCGTGCCCGTCCCCGCGTGCATGAGTACCGGTACTCATCCGGGACGCGCGTCGGCGGTGCGCCGCCCTGGGAGGGACGACGCACCGCCGGTCTCACACCCCCGGGTGCCGCCGCGCGTCGGTCACCCGGGGGTCGGAAGAGTGATCAGTGACGGCCGCCGCGGTGACGGCCCCAGGTGAACTCGGAGACGATCCGGCGGTGGTCGTTGCGCAGGGTCACGGTGCCCGCGCGGTTGTCGAGGATCTCGCGGTGGCGGTCCTGGAAGAGGTCGAGCCGGGTGTCGTGGCCGCGTCCGGTGTGGACGCGGACGGTGGCCCGCCCGTCCAGGCGGTAGTGGCGGAACGTGTAGGTGTGGCCGGCGTTGTCCGCGAGCGTCCAGCCGCTCAGGTTCACCGCCTCGCGGGTGCGGTTGGTGATGTCCACCCACTCCCGGTTGAGGGAGCGCGGCGCGTTGTCGTCACGTCCCGGGGCGTCGTGCTGGACGCCGCTGATCTCCACGGCCTGACGGTGCGGCCGGGCCGAGTCGGCCGCGGTCGCCGGCAGGGCCACCGCCCCGACGAGAGCGCCGGCCGCGAGCGCGGTGGCGGCCAGGCGACGGGCGCTGACAGAAGTGGAAACGGACACAGGTCCCCCTGCTGGTGCGGCACCTCCCGCCCGGAGCGGGACGGTGCGGTGTGCGGGTGCGGCCGGTCGGTCGCACAGCCACCTTGCCCACCGGGTGAAGAAGTCACGGGCGATACGTGAATCGTGTTACCGATCGTCCACATCGCTGTGACTCTTACCTGCAACGTCCATTTATGCGCCGAATGCACGGTGTTGACGGTCGATCCGGCCCGCCTCCCGTGCGGACACCGGGCGGACCCGGGCGTTCGCCACGGCACGCCACCCGGGGCCGGTCCCGATCTTCACCCGCAGGTGGGTAACGACGACCCGCCCCGCTGACGCCGGGAGGCGCGGCTCAGTTCCCCACGCCGAGACCCGACATGAACGCCGACGGGTACCGGTCCCCGCGCGCCGAACCCGCGGGCACCGCCTTCTCGATCTCCGCGAGATCGGCCTCGTCCAGCTCCACGTCCAGCGCGGGCAGCGCCTCGGCCAGCCGCTCCCGGGTCCGCGCGCCGACCAGCGGCACCACGTCCGTGCCCCGGGCCAGCACCCAGGCGATGGCGAGCTGGGCGACGGTGCAGCCCTTCGCCGCGGCGATCCGGCGCAGCGCCTCCACCAGCGTGAGGTTGTGCTCCACGTTCCCGGCGGCGAACCGCGGGGTGAAGGAGCGGCCGTCGTCGGGGCCCGCGGTCCGGTCCGCCGACCAGTGCCCGGAGATCAGACCGCGGCTCAGCACGCCGTACGCGGTCAGGCCGATCCCCAGCTCCCGCAGCGTGGGCAGCACCTCGTCCTCCACCGCCCGCGAGATCAGCGAGTACTCGATCTGCAGGTCGGTGACCGGGTGCACGGCGTGCGCCCTGCGGACCGTCTCCGCGTCCACCTCCGACAGGCCGAGGTGGCGCACGTACCCGGCGTCGATCATCTCCTTGACCGCGCCCACCGTCTCCTCGATCGGCACGTCGGGGTCGAGCCGGGCCGGGCGGTAGATGTCGACGTGGTCGGTGCCCAGCCGGGTCAGCGAGTACGCGAGGAAGTTCTTCACCGCCTCCGGACGTCCGTCCTGTCCGCCGAAGCCGGGGCCGGGGGAGCGCAGCATCCCGAACTTGACGCTCAGCCGGTAGCTGTCCCGGTCCCGGCCGCGCAGCGCCTCGGCGAGCAGCAGCTCGTTGTGGCCCATCCCGTAGAAGTCGCCGGTGTCGATCAGCGTGACGCCGGCGTCCAGCGCGGCGTGCACGGTGGCGATGCTCTCCGCGCGGTCCGCCGCGCCGTAGGCACCGGACATGCCCATCGCGCCCAGGCCGAGCGCGGAGACGGCCGGACCTCCGGTGGACAGGGTTCGTGTCTGCATCACGTTCTCCTTCGTCGTCGTTCTGCCCCCAGCCTGGACCCGCCCGGCGCGCGGCGGGAGCGGAGCGTTCATCCAGGGAGCGGCGCTCCCTGGATCGGCCCGCCCGCGCGGGGTGACCATGGGGGCATGCAACGAGACGAGCTGGCCGACTTCCTCCGCCGCCGCCGTGAGGCGATCCGCCCCGCCGAGGCGGGCATCTCCGACGGCCCCCGCCGCCGCACCAGCGGGCTGCGCCGGGAGGAGGTCGCGATGCTCGCCGGCATGTCGGTCGACTACGTCGTCCGCCTCGAACAGGGCCGCAGCAGCCAGCCGTCGCCGCAGTTGCTGGGCGCCCTCGCGCGGGCGCTGCGGCTCTCCGACGACGAGCGCGACCACCTCTTCCACCTGGCGGGACACCGGCCGCCGCCGCCCGAGGGGGTGCGGGGGCAGGCCCGCGCGGGCCTGGTGCGCATGCTCGACCTGCTCGGCGACACCCCGGCGCTGGTCCTCTCCGACCTCGGCGAGATCCTGGCCCAGAACCGGATGGCCCTGCTGCTGCACGGCGACCACACGGGCTTCACCGGCGACCGGCGCTACCTCGCGTACCGCTGGTTCACCGAGCCGGAGACCCGGGCGATCTGCCCGCCCGAGGAGCAGGAGCAGCGGGACCGGCAACTGGTGGCCGATCTGCGCGCGGTCGCGGGCCGCCGTTCGGGTGACCCCGTGGTCACCGGGCTCGTCGAGCGGCTGCGGGCGGCGAGCCCCGCGTTCCGTGACCTCTGGGCCGACCACGAGGTGGCGGTCCGCCGCGCCGACCGCAAGACGCTGCCGCACCCGCGGGTCGGCCCGCTGGTGATGGACTGCGAGACCCTGTTCACCCCCGACCAGGGGCAGGCGCTCCTGGTGCTCACCCCGGCGGACGACGAGACCCGCGAACGGCTCGCCCTGCTGCGGGTGCTCGGGGTGCAGGAGTTCCCGGCGGGCTCGGAGCGGCCGGTGCGCTGACCGGCGGCGCCGTGCCGGAGGCCGCCCGCCGGTCCGGCGCCGTCACGCCTGGAGGCCGCCCGCCGGTCGGGCCCTCGGCGGCGTCCTAGTCGCTCCAGCCGTTCCCGCGCCGGTCGGGGGTGGTGCCGTCGTGGCCGGGGAGGCGGTTCGCCGTCGGGCGTCCCTCGTCGCCCTCGGTGCCGGGCGTCCGGGGCTGCTCGGCGGGGTCCGGGGGCCCGGTTCGCCGCGCCGGAAGCGGGTGCCCCGCCGTACGGCCCAGACCAGGCCGAGCACGAGCAGCAGTCCCAGCACGAAGGGGACGACGGCCGCGGCCACCTGCGGGAAGGCGAGCTGGGTCACCGCCCCGGGGGCGGCGGCGTGGGTCGCCGTCGTCCCGGTCGTCTGTGCCGTCGCGAGGACGGACATGATCTGTGGAGTCATTCCGGCGGGGTACCCCGCCGGAACGATTCCAGTCACCGCGGCCCGCGACGGCCGCCGGACGCTCCGCCGGTCAGTTCGTCTTCGGCGGGGCGGGCCGCTGCGGGCTGCGCAGCGAGAACGGGTGGCCCGCCGGGTCGGAGTAGGAGCGGTCGTCGGTGCGGCCGTGATCGGCGCGGGTCTCCAGCGGGCGCCCGCCCAGGCCGACGATCCGGCGCTCCACCTCGTCCAGGTCCTCCGACGCGGCCAGCAGCTCCAGATGGGCCTGTTGCGAGTCGTCGGGACGCGGCCAGCTCGGCGCGACGGCGTTCAGATCCAGGCGGAACACGATCCGCGTGCCGTCCGTACCGAGCAACTCGACCCGGCCGCCGCCCACTTCGGGCCGCACCTCGCCGCCCAGCAACTCATGGTAGAACTCGGCCAGTTCGATCGGCTCCGCGCAATCGAGCACCAGCACCGCAGCCTGCACCAGGCCCATGGGCCCTCCTCAACCGACACTCGATCCCGGACTGTTGTGCGCGCTGTTACCCCGTCCGGCCGCGATGAATCGAAACCGCTGCCGAATCCGGCCACGGGAGGGTGACGGCTACCAGGCGCGCGCCGCCGCCACGAGCCGGTCGTGCACGCGGGCCACGTCCGGGTTGGCGTCCGTGCCGGGGCGCCGGACCAGGAACAGGGCGCACGCCGGTGGCTCCGGCGGGGAGTGCAGCAGGGCGAGACGGCCGCTGTCCAACCGCTCCCGGCAGAGCGCGCGGGGCAGCAGCCCGTACCCGGCGCCCGCGCCGACGGCCGCGAGCACGGCGCGCGGGTCGGGCACGGTCACCGCCGGGCGGGCGGTGAGCTGCCTGCCGAAGGCCGTCCGCCAGTAGCGGCGCAGGGTCGGCATGTCCTCCGGGCACGCCACCAGCGGCACCTCCCGCAGCGCGCCGCACACCGCATCCGCGCCGCCCGTCCCGGTCCGCCCGGCCCACCCGGGCGCCGCGACCAGCAGGTACTCCTCGTCGGCCAGCGGCACCGAGGCCAGGGTCCGGCCGCGCGGACGCCGGGTGGAGACGACCAGGTCGTGCCGTCCGGCCCGCAACGCGTCGAGGAGCGGCTCGGACAGCCCCTGCTCGACGCGCAGTTCGACGCCGTCCGCGACCAGCGGCGCCAGCGACGGCAGCACCCGCGCGCCGAGCAGCTCCGGCGGCCCGGCGACGCGGACGGGGGCCGGGGCGGCGCCGCCGTCCTCCAGCCGGGCCAGCGCGTCGAGCGGCGCGGCGACCCTGGCGGCGAGTTCACGCGCGTACGGCGTGGGCTCGACGCCCCGCGGCAGCCGGGAGAACAGCTCCCGCCCGGTCTGCTGCTCCAGGGCGCGGATCTGCGCCGTCACGGTCGGCTGCGACAGACCGAGCAGCGGCGCCGCCGCGGTGAAGGTCCCCGCCCGGTACACGGCCAGAAAGGTGCGCAGCAGGTTCAGGTCGGCGTGCGCCGGGAGCTGGTCGCCGCGGGGCGGGACGGCGGCGGGCGTCCGGTTCGTCATGGGCCAAGACTAACCACCGCGTCCATCGGAGAGCCGATGGGAGAGATCGGTGTGCCTATTGGCATGCGGATGGACGGCGGGCCTAACGTCGGCAGACGCGTCCCGCGCGACCCCAGCGGGGCGGACCCCCACGACAGCACAGGAGACAGCACCCATGGCGAAGATCCTTTTCGTGATGACCGGCGCCGACCGGTGGACGCTGGCCGACGGCAGCGAACACCCCACCGGGTACTGGGCCGAGGAGGCCGTCGTCCCGTATCTGGCGTTCAAGGACGCCGGTCACACGGTCACCGTGGCCACCCCGGGCGGTGTGGTGCCGCCGGTCGACCGGGGGAGCCTCAGCCCCGAGGCCGCGGGAGGCGCCGAGAAGGCAGCCGCCTACCGGGCCGTGGTGGAGAGCGCGCCGGAGTTCGCCGCGCCCGTCGCGCTGGCCGACGTCCGGCTCGCCGAGGACGGGTACGCGGCCGTGTACGTGCCCGGCGGACACGGCCCCATGGAGGACCTGGCGGTGGACGCCGACTCGGGGCGGGTCCTGACGGAGGCCCTCGCGGGCGGGGTGCCGCTCGGCGTGGTGTGCCACGGGCCCGCCGCGCTGCTCGCGGCGGTGGACGGCGACGGCGCCAACGCGTTCGCCGGGTACCGGATCGCCGCCTTCACCAACGCCGAGGAGCGGCAGGCGGGGCTGGCCGACGCCGCCGCGTGGCTGCTCCAGGACCGGCTGACCGAGGCAGGTCTGACCGTCGAGGAGGGCGAGCCCTGGGCTCCGCACGTCGAGACCGACCGCACCGTCGTCACCGGCCAGAACCCGGCGTCGTCCGCGCCCCTGGCGGCCGAACTGCTCAAGCGGCTCGCCTCCTGATGCCGCCCGGGGGACGGCCCCGGTGACCGTCCCCACCCGATCGACTGGACGCTCTGTCCAAGGGTTGGACTCATCGTCTAGAGTGGGTGGACGGGACGACGAGAGGCGGTGGACGCGGTCATGTCCGACAGCGGTCTGGAGGCGGAGCGCGACGCGATCGTGGCGGCGCTGAAACCCGTCGCCCGGGGGATCGCGGCCACCTTCGGGCCGGTCTGCGAGGTGGTCCTGCACGACTACCGGCGGCCCGAGGAGTCGGTCGTGGAGGTCGCCGGATCGGTGACCGGGCGCGAGGTCGGCGGGGCGATGAGCGAGATCGGTTTGCGCGTGCTGGCGCGCGGCGACGACGCGTGCGACGACCTGAACTACGTCACCCGCACCCGCTCGGGCGCCCTGGTCAAGTCGTCGACGGTGGTCCTGCGCGACTCCTCGGGCGGGGTCTTCGGCGCCCTGTGCGTCAACGTGGACGTGACCGCCGTCGGCGAGGCCCATGCCCTGCTCGGCGCGCTGGCCGGGCTCGGCGCCGCCCCGGCCGAGGCCCCGGTGACCACCTTCGGCAACGACATCGACGCCGTGGTGGACGCCGTCCTGGAGACCCACCCGCTCGGCACCCACCGCAACTGGGCGGGGCTGGACCGCGCCGGACGCGTCGACCTCTTCCGCAGCCTCGACGCGCAGGGCGTCTTCGCCGTGCGCCGGGCCGCCGAACAGGTCGGCGCGCGGCTCGGCATCTCCCGCGCCTCCGCCTACAGCTACCTCGCCCAGGCCCGCACCCCCGCCGGCCCCGCATCGGACGGAGCACCCGCGTGACCACCACCCCACCGATCACCCTCGACGACATCCGTGACGCCGCCGCCCGCCTCCGGGGCGTCGCGCACCGCACGCCCGTCCTGCGCTCCCGCACCCTCGACGCCCGGGTCGGCGCCGAGGTCTTCCTCAAGTGCGAGAACGTCCAGCGGATCGGCGCCTTCAAGTTCCGCGGCGCCTACAACGCGGCCTCCCGGCTCACCCCGGAGCAGCTCTCCCGGGGCATCGCCGCCTACTCCTCGGGCAACCACGCGCAGGCCGTCGCTCTCTCCGCCCGCGAGCTGGGCACCACCGCCGTCATCGTGATGCCCGAGGACACCCCCCGTTCGAAGATGGCGGCCACCGTCGGGTACGGGGCGCAGATCGTCACCTACGACCGCTACACCGAGAACCGCGCGGATGTCGCCGAGGCCCTGGCCGCCGAACGCGGCCTGGTGCTCGTCCCGCCGTACGAGCATCCGCACGTGATGGCGGGCCAGGGCACGGCGGCCCTCGAACTCCTGGAGGAAGTGGGCGAGTTGGACGCCCTGGTGGTGCCGGTCGGCGGTGGCGGGCTGATCGCCGGGAGCGCCACGGCGGCCAAGGGCCTGTATCCGGGCGTCAAGGTGATCGGCGTCGAGCCGGAGGCGGGCGACGACACCCGGCGGTCCCTGGCGGCGGGCCGCCGCGTCAGCATCCGGGTGCCGCGCACCATCGCCGACGGCCAGGCCGCCGAGACCCCCGGCGAGCTGACGTTCTCGGTCAACCGGCGGCTCGTCGACGCCATCGCGCTGGTCTCCGACGACGAGATCCGGGACGCGATGCGCTTCGCCTTCGAGCGCCTGAAGACCGTCCTCGAACCGAGCGGCGCGACCGGGCTGGCCGCCCTGCTGGCCGGTCGCACCGACGCCCCGCCGCGCCGGGTCGGCGTGATCCTCTCCGGCGGCAACATCGACACGGTCCGCTTCGCGCACCTGCTCGGGGAGGGCGCCTGACGGCCCGCGGCGCGGTCCCGCCCGGCGCGCGGCGTCCCGCGCGCACGCGCGCCGCACCGGGCCCCGGCCTCCCGCCTTGATTCCTGGAAACCGATCGGTTTACGCTGCATCCAGCAGGAAACCGATCGGTTTCCCGTGTCGCGATCTTTCGAGTCGGGAGAGTCCCATGACAGCCATCGCAGGTTCGGTCGTACTCGTCACCGGAGGCAGCCGGGGCATCGGCAGGGCGCTGGTCCAGGCCCTCCACGAGCGCGGCGCGAAGAAGGTGTACGCCACCGCCCGCGACCCGCGCACCGTCACCCACCCGGACGCCGTGCCGCTCGCCCTGGAGGTCGGCGACCCGGCGTCCGTCGCGGCCGCCGCCGAACAGGCCCAGGACGTCACCGTCCTCGTCAACAACGCGGGCGCGGCCGTCAACGCGAACTTCCTGACCTCACCCGTGGACGACGTCCGCCGCGAGTTCGAGACCAACTTCTTCGGGCCGCTGCTGACGGCCCGCGCCTTCGTCCCGATCATCGAGCGCAACGGCGGCGGACACCTCCTCAACGTCCACTCCGTGCTCTCCTGGATCGCCACCCACGGCTCCTACAGCGCCTCCAAGGCCGCCCTCTGGTCCCAGACCAACTCCCTGCGCCTCGACCTGAAGCCGCGCGGCATCGACGTCACCGGACTGCACGTCGGCTACGTCGACACCGACATGGCCGCCGCGATCGACGCCCCGAAGTCCTCCCCTGAGCGGGTCGCCGAGCAGGCGCTCGACGGCATCGAGACGGGCGCCTTCGAGGTGCTCGCCGACGAGCTGACCCGGCAGGTGAAGGCGGGCCTCGCGGGCGACCCGGCCGCCCTGTACCCGCAGCTCGCCGCCTGACCGCCGAAGGCGCGTCACACGGTGCCCCGGGGCCGGGTCGCCGGCCGGCTCAGACCGGCAGCAGGCGGCTGACCAGCGCGCCGAGCTGACGGGCGTTGCGGCACTCGCGCATCTCCGCGATCGCCGCGTAGTCGGGAGCCACGGAGTCCCCGGTGCCCCACAGGTCGCGCGGCTCGGGGTTCAGCCAGTGGACGCGGCGGGCCCGGCCGGTGATCTCGCGCAGCGCCGGGAGGTTGGGGTCGCCGTGGTTGGTCCGGGCGTCGCCCAGCACGAAGACCGTCGTGCGCGGCCCGACCGCGCCACCGTACCGGAGCGCGAACTCGCCCAGCGCGGCGCCGTAGTCGCTGCTGCCGTGGTGGGAGGTGAGGGCCGCCTCCGCGTCGATGCGGGCGCCCAGGCCCTCCGGGTCGGCGGCGCCGCGCACGAGGAGCCCGGTCACCTCGTCGACCCGGTTGACGAAGGCGAACACCCGCACCTTGCTGAACTGGTCGTGCAGCGCCTGCACCAGCAGCATCGTGAAGTCGGAGAACCCGGACACCGAGCCCGACACGTCGCACAGCAGCACCAGTTCGGGCCGCACCGGACGGCGCCTGCGCAGCACCGGCCTGACCGGCACCCCGCCCGTCGACAGGGAGGCGCGCAGGGTGCGCCGCAGGTCGATCGAGCCCCGGGCGGCCCGCCGTCTGCGTGCCGCGAGGCGGGTGGCCAGCTTGCGGGCCAGCGGCTGGACCGTCCTGCGCAACTCGGCGAGCTGCGCCTTCCCCGCGTACAGGAAGTCGACCCGGTCCGGGGTGGGGGCGACCGCGCGGCGGGCGATCTCGTCCCGGTCGCGCCGCTCGGCGACCCGGCGCCGCGCCTCCGTCGCCACCAGCGCCCTGAAGTGCGCGATCCGCCGCCGCACCTCGTCGCCGACCAGCCGCCCGTCGAACCCGGCGCCGCCGCCCCGGGCCCGGACGTCGTCCCGCACGCGCGCGAAGAGCGTCTGCGGGCGCAGCCGGTCCAGCGTCTGGTACGACGACCAGCCGTCCGCGCCGGACGGGGAGCCGTACGCGCCGAACCCGTCGACCGCCTCCGCCGCCAGCCGCCCCAGCAGGGCCGTGTCGTCGTCGGCGAGGGCCGCGGCCAGCCGGTCCCGCAGCTCGTCGCGGTCGGCCGGCGCGGTGCGGGGACCGCCGACGGAGGCCGGGAAGTACAGGTCGAAGACGGGGTCGAACACCGGCCGCTGGACCTGGCTGTGCAGCAGCGTCGCCGCCAGCCCCTCCCGCAGCGCCTCGCGGTCCGCGAGACCCAGCGCGTCCACCGCGTGGGCCGCGTCCACCGTCTCGCCGGTGCCGATCCGCATCCCGTGCGCGCGCAGCGCCCCCACCAGCGAGGTCAGCCGCTCGGCGACGCCGGGCGCGGTCACACGGCGTCCAGGTCGAGCTTGGCGGACGCCCTGAGGACGTCGTCCTGGTGCTTGAGCAGCACCCCGAGGGTGTCCTTGACCACGGTCTCGTCGAGGGTGCCGGCGCCGAGCGCCAGCAGGGTCCGCGCCCAGTCGACGGTCTCCGCGACCGACGGCACCTTGCGCAGCTCCATCGCCCGCAGCGCGCCCACCACCCGGACCACCGACGCGGTCAGCGCGGCGTCCAGGTCGGGCACCTTCAGCCGGACGATCGCGCGCTCCAGCTCCTCGTCGGGGAAGCCGATGTGCAGGAACAGGCAGCGGCGGCGCAGTGCCTCGGACAGTTCCCGGCTGGCGTTCGAGGTGAGGACCACGAACGGGCGGCGGGTCGCGGTGACGGTGCCGAGCTCGGGGACGGTGACCTGGAAGTCGCTGAGCACTTCGAGGAGCAGCCCCTCGACCTCGACGTCCGCCTTGTCGGTCTCGTCGATCAGCAGCACCTTGGGGTCGTCGCCGCGGATCGCGGTGAGCAGCGGGCGCGGCAGCAGGAACTCCTCGCCGAAGATGTCGGTGCGCGCCTCGTCCCACGTCTCGTCGCGGCCCGCGCTGATGCGCAGCAACTGCTTGGCGTGGTTCCACTCGTACAGCGCCCGCGACTCGTCGACGCCCTCGTAGCACTGGAGCCGCACCAGGCGGGCCCCCGCGACCTCGGCGACCGCCTTCGCCAGCTCGGTCTTGCCGACCCCGGCGGGCCCCTCCACCAGCAGCGGCTTGCCCAGCCGGTCGGCGAGGAAGACCGTCGTCGCGACGGCGCGCGAGGCCAGATAACCGGTCCCGGCGAGCCGCGCGGACACGTCGTCGACGGAGTGGAACAGCAACGGGACCTCCTGCTGGGTGACCGGGCGCGACGCGGGCTGGCCAAGCGCTTGGTCAGCCACTCTGCCACAGGCTCCCGCGCCGGGGGAGCCGGTACACCGATCGGTTTCTCCGCCGGGGGCGGCCGGGGTAGCCTCGCCGTATGGCCACGACAGACAAGGCGTCCACGAGGGACCGGCTGCTCGACGCGGCGGCCGAGCTGTTCTACCGCGACGGCGTCTCCATCGGCGTCGAGGCGCTGTGCCGGACGGCGGGCGTCTCGAAGCGCTCGATGTACCAGCTCTTCGACGGCAAGGACGACGTCCTCGCGGCGAGCCTGGCCCGGCGCGCGCCCGGCTACGCGGCCCAGCTCACCCCCGGCCCCGGGGACGCGGGCACCCCGCGCGAGCGCATCCTGTACGTCTTCGAACGGGCCGAGGCGCTGTCGGCCGCGGCCGACTACCGGGGCTGCCCGTACCTGGCCGCCCTGGTCGAGCTGAAGGACCCCGCGCACCCGGCCAGCGTGGTCGCGCGCGAGGCGAAGGAACGCCTCCAGGGCGCCTTCCGGACCCAGGCGGAGCGGGGCGGCGCCGAGGACCCGGCGTTCCTCGCCCGCCAGCTCATGCTGGTCTTCGACGGGGCGAGCGCCCGCGCGGGATCAGGCATCGAGACCCTGGACGGCCTCGCGACGACGACCGCGGCGGCCCTGCTCGACGCGGCCGGAATGCGCGCGCCGGGGGAGCGGACGGCAGCGGGGGACCGCTAGGCGTCCGGGGCCGGGGGTCGGCTGGAGTCCGGCGGCCCGTGGCGTCGGTCGCGGGGATCGATCTGCGCGGCCTCCGCCCCCGCCCCCGTGTCCGTACCCCCGTTCGGGTCAGTACCGCGTGCCGGGGCCGGACACCGGCCGGTCCAATGGGGTGGTGACCGCGACCCCGGACGACTGTCTCGCTCGTAACGACTGGATCTGCGGTGCCTATCTGAGCAGCCGTGGTCAGATCCTCCTCGACGCGGTCCTCCAGCACCTGCGGCTCACCGGGCTCGCCGTGCTCATCGGGCTCGCGCTCGCGCTCCCGCTCGCGGTGGTCGCGCGCCGCTGGCGGTGGGCCTCCGGGCCGGTCCTCGCCGTCACGACGATCCTCTACACCATCCCGTCGCTCGCCATGTTCTCGCTGCTGCTGCCCCTCTACGGGCTCTCCGCGAGCCTCGTCGTCGCCGGGCTCGTCCTGTACTCGCTGACCCTGCTGGTCCGCAACATCCTGGCGGGGCTGCGGGCCGTGCCGGAGGAGACCCGGCAGGCCGCCCGGGGCCTGGGCTACGGACCCGTCCGGCTGCTGCTCACCGTCGAACTGCCCCTCGCCCTGCCCGCCGCCATGGCCGGGCTGCGCATCGCGACCGTCTCGGCGGTCTCCCTGGTCACGGTCGGCGCGATCGTCGGGTTCGGCGGCCTCGGCAACCTCATCTACGCCGGGATGAACACCTACTTCAAGGCCCAGGTGCTGACCGCGTCCGTGCTCTGCGTGGTCATCGCCGTCGTCGCCGATCTGCTGCTCCTCGGAGTGCAGCGGCTGCTCACCCCGTGGACCAGGGCGGCCCGCGGATGACGACCCTCGCCGACGCCTGGCACTGGCTCACCGACCCCGCCCACTGGTCGGGCGACAACGGGATCGCGCACCGGCTGCTCCAGCACCTCGTCCTCACCGTCGTCTGCCTGGTCGTCAGCTGCCTGATCGCGCTGCCCGTCGCCCTCGTCCTCGGCCACCTCGGGCGGGGCGGCGCCCTCGCGGTCAACCTCTCCAACATCGGCCGCGCGGTGCCCACCTTCGCCGTGCTGGTCCTGCTGCTGCTGACCCCCGTGGGCCGCTGGGGCGAGGGCCCGACCGTCGTCGCCCTGGTGCTGTTCGCCGTGCCGCCGCTGCTCACCAACGCCTATGTCGGCATGCGCGAGGTCGACCGCGACGTCGTCCGGGCCGCCAGGGGCATGGGCATGACCGGCCGGCAGACGCTGCTGCGGGTGGAGCTGCCGCTGGCGCTGCCCCTCGTCATGAACGGCGTCCGGATCGCCGCCGTCCAGCTCGTCGCCACCGCGACCATCGCGGCCCTCGCGGGCGGCGGCGGCCTCGGCCGCATCATCACGGCGGGATTCAACCTCGCCAGCACCCCGCAGGTCGTCGCCGGGGCCGTGCTCGTCGCCGTGTTCGCCCTGGTCGTCGAGGCGGTCTTCGAGACGGTGGAGCGGCTCGCGCCCCGCTGGGCCAGGGCGGCACGGTGAGACGGCGCCTCCCGGCCCCCGTCGCCGCCGTCGTCGCGCTGCTGCTGTTCGCGGGCTGCTCCGGCGGGCCCTCCCTGGAGAACCGCGGCGAGGTCACCGCCCCGCCCGGCGACAGCCACCACCTCGTCGTCGGCTCCGCCGGGTTCACCGAGAGCGACCTGCTCGCCCAGATGTACGCCCAACTCCTCGACCACGCCGGGTACAAGACGTCCCTGCTGACCGTCGCCAACCGCGAACTCTACGAACCCGCCCTGGAGTCGGGGCAGATCGACGTCGTCCCCGAGTACGCGGCCACCTTCGCCGACTGGCTCAACGCCAAGGCCAACGGCCCCGACGCGCCCCCGGTCGGCTCGCCCGACCTCGCCGCCACGATGACCGCGCTGCGCCGCCTGGCCGCGCCGCGCGGTCTCACCGTCCTGCCGCCCGGCCGGGCCGTCGACCAGAACGCCTTCGCGGTGAGCGCCTCCTACGCCCGCGAACACCACCTCAGAACCCTGAGCGACCTGGGCCGCTCCGGGCTGAAGGTGCGCCTCGCGGCGGGCGACGAGTGCGTCCAACGGCCCTACTGCGAGCCCGGGTTGAAGAAGACGTACGGCATCGACATCACCGCCGTCGACCCCAAGGGCGTCGGCACCACCCCGGCCAAGAAGGCCGTCCAGAGCGGCCAGGACCAGATGGTCCTCACCACCACCACCGACGCCACCCTCTCCCAGTTCGGGCTGGTCATCCTCGCCGACGACAAGCACCTCCAGAACGCCGACTACGTCGTCCCCGTCGTCAACCGCTCCCGGGCCGGCGGACCCGGACCCACCGCCGCGCTCGACCGGCTCAACAAGGTGCTCACCACCGCCGACCTCGCCTCCCTCGGCGAACAGGTCGACAGCTGGCGCAGACTCGCCCAGGACGTGGCCCGCGCCTATCTGAAGGAGAAGAAGCTCATCGGCTGAGCGGGCGCGTCAGGCGTCGGAGACCGAGTCGAACGACACCTCGGTCCTCGGCACGCCCTGCGCGTCCGCGTCCACCGAGCGCCGCAGCGCCTCGTGCAGCTTCGCCGGGGTCAGCACGCCCAGGAACCGGGCGTCGTCCAGCACCGCCACCCACCCGGCGTCGTGCTGCAGCATGACGCCGAACGCCTGCTTCAGCGGCGCCCCCACCGGCACCCACGCCTGCATCCGGTGCCCGTGGTCGCCGACCGTGCCGCCCGCGCCGAGGTCGTCGAGGCCGACCCAGCCGTGCAGGTCGTCCCGCTCGTCCAGGACGACGGCCCAGCGCGCGTCCTCCGCCCGCAGCCGGCGTGCCGCGTCCGCGGCCGGTTCCGCGGGCCGGGCGACCGGCGGCTGCTCCAGGTCGTCCACCTCGATGGCGGTCACCGAGAGCCGCTTCAGCCCCCGGTCGGCGCCCACGAACCCGGCGACGTACGGCGTGGCCGGGGTGCCGAGCACCGCGCCCGGGGTGTCGAACTGCTCGATCCTGCCCTCGCCGTAGACGGCGATCCGGTCACCGAGCCTGACCGCCTCCTCGATGTCGTGGGTGACCAGCAGCACTGTCTTGCGCACGGCGGCCTGCATCCGCAGGAACTCGTCCTGCAACTGCTCGCGCACCACCGGGTCCACCGCCCCGAACGGCTCGTCCATCAGCAGCACCGGCGGATCGGCGGCCAGCGCCCGCGCCACCCCGACCCGCTGCCGCTGACCGCCGGAGAGCTGGTCCGGGTAGCGCGAGCCGTACCGCGCGGGGTCGAGGCCGACCAGGTCGAGCAGCTCGGCGGCGCGGGCACGCGCCCTGGCCCGCTTCCAGCCCAGCAGCGCGGGCACGGTCGCCGTGTTGTCGAGGATCGTGCGGTGCGGGAAGAGGCCGACCTGCTGGATGACGTACCCGATCCGGCGCCGCAGCCGGACCGGGTCGACGGCGGCGATGTCCTCGCCGTCGACCAGGATCCGCCCCGAGGTGGGTTCGATGAGCCGGTTGACCATCATCATGGTCGTCGTCTTGCCGCACCCGGACGGCCCGACGAGGGTGACCAGCTCGCCCTCGGACACGTCGAGGTCCAGGTCGTGCACGGCCGTGGTGCCGTCCGGGTACCTCTTGGTGACCTGCTCGAACCGGATCATGCCTGTCACGCTAGTCGCGCGGGGGCCGGCCCGCCCCTCAGCGCGGGCCGCCGCCCGGCGGACGGCCGACCAGCACCACGTCCAGGGTGCGCGGGCCGTGCACCCCCTCGACCCGGTCCAGCTCGATGTCGCTGGTCGCCGAGGGGCCCGAGATCCACGTCGACGGGCGGGTCGGGTCGAGCCGTTCCAGGGCCAGCGGCACCGAGGTCACCACCTGGTCCGGGACCCGCACCACGCACACGTGGTGGTCGGGGACGAGGGTGATCCGGCGCCTGCCCTGCCCGGGGCCGCCGTCCAGGACGATCGTGCCGGTCTCCGCGATCGCCACCGCGCACCCCGTGACGACGCTGTCCACCCGGTCGAGCTCGGCCGGGGTGCTCGCGGCCAGGTCGGGCACCCGCCGGGCGTCCGAGTCCGCCAGCCAGGCCGGGTCGAGACCGTCCGGCACCAGCACCGTCCGCGCGCCCCGCCCGGCGAGCAGCCGGCCGACGACGGCGGGGAGCCCGTCCTCGGCGCAGCGGTGCACGCGCGCCCGGTAGTCGGCCAGGTTCCCGGCCAGCAACCCGGCGGCCGCGACCGCGTCGAGACGCCCGTGCTCGCGCGCGTACGCCCGCTCGACGGCCCGCTCGTACGGGGTGTCGTCCGGCGCGACGTCCGCCAGGGCGCGGCGCACCCGGCCCAGGATCCGCTCCCTCGTACTCACTCGGCTTCCTCTCCGCCGCGGGTCCGCCGCCACCAGTCGCGGAACGGTTCCGCGGGCACCGCGGGCAGGTCTCGGGTGGCGCTCCAGGCCCGTCCTGGCCCCGGCAGCGTGCGCGGATGGAGGCGGCGGGTGCGGGAGGCGAGCCGCTGCCCCGCGCGCAGGGCGCCGGGCCGGGCGAACGCCCAGCGGGCCGCGCGCATCGCCGCCCGCTCGGCCGCGTGCCCCTTCGCGGGCCGCAGCACCACCCGGTTGCCGTCACGGACCACCGGGCCGCCCTCGACGACCCGCTCCCGCAGCCGCACCAGCACCTCCGGGATGTCGATGGCCACCGGGCACACCTCGTAGCAGGCCCCGCAGAGCGACGACGCGTACGGCAGGGAGGCGTCGATCCCGCTCGCCGTGCCCCGGAGCTGGGGGCTGAGGATCGCGCCGATCGGGCCCGGGTAGACCGAGCCGTAGGCGTGCCCGCCCGCCCGCTCGTACACCGGGCACACGTTGAGACAGGCCGAGCAGCGGATGCAGCGCAGCGCCTGCCTGCCGACCTCGTCGGCGAGGGTGTCGGTGCGGCCGTTGTCGAGCAGGACCAGGTGGAAGGCGCGCGGGCCGTCCTCGTCCGTGGTGCCGGTCCACATGCTGGTGTAGGGGTTCATCCGCTCGGCGGTCGAGGAGCGCGGCAGGGTCTGCAGGAACACCTCCAGGTCCCGCCAGGTCGGCAGGATCTTCTCGATGCCGACGACCGAGATCAGCGTCTCGGGCAGGGTCAGGCACATCCGCCCGTTGCCCTCGGACTCGACGACCACCAGGGTGCCCGTCTCCGCGATCATGAAGTTGGCGCCCGAGATCCCGACCCTGGCCCGCAGGAACTTCTCCCGCAGATGGAGCCGGGCCGCCTCCGCCAGCTCGGCGGGCGTGTCGGTGAGCCCCTCGGGCGCGGGCCGCCCCCACGCGCCCATCTCCCGGCGGAAGACGTCCCGGATCTCCCCCCGGTTGCGGTGGATCGCCGGGACCAGGATGTGCGACGGCCGGTCCTTGCCCAACTGCACGATCAGCTCGGCGAGATCGGTCTCGTAGGCGCGCACACCCTCCGCCTCCAGGGCCTCGTTCAGCCCGATCTCCTGCGTGGCCATCGACTTGACCTTGACGACCTCCGACTCGCCGGTCTCCGCCACCAGCCGGGCCACGATCCGGTTGGCCTCCGCGGCGTCCGCCGCCCAGTGGACCGTGCCGCCCGCCGCGGTCACCGACTCCTCCAACTGGACCAGATAGCGGTCGAGATGACGGAGCGTGTGGTCCTTGATCCGGCGGCCCGCCTCCCGCAGCTCCGCCCAGTCGGACACCTCCGCGACGGCCTTCTCCCGCTTGGCCCGGATGGTGTGCGTGGCATGCCGGAGATTGCCGCGCAGCGTCCGGTCGGCCACCGCCTCCCGCGCCGCCTCGGGGAACGCGGGCATCCCCACGAACGTCCCGCTCATACCGCCGGTACCTCCTCCGTGCTCGCCAGGATCTCCGCGATGTGCACCGGCCGCATCCCCGTCCTGAGCCGCGCCATCGTGGAACCGATGTGCATCAGGCACGAGTTGTCGGCCGCGCAGAGCGCGTCGGCGCCGGTCGACACCGCGTTGCGCACCTTGTCCGCGCCCATCGCCGCCGACACGTCCGGGTTCTTCAGCGCGAACGTGCCCCCGAACCCGCAGCACTCCTCGGCCCCCGGCAGCTCCACCAGTTCGAGGCCGCGGACCGCCGCCAGCAGCCGCCGGGGCCGGTCGCCCAGGCCCAGGCTCCGCAGCCCGTGGCAGGTCGGATGGTAGGTCACCTTGCGCGGGTAGTACGCGCCGACGTCCGTCACCCCGAGGACGTCCACCAGGAACTCCGTCAGCTCGTACGTCTTCGGCACCACCGGCGCCAGCGTCGCCGCCAGCGAGCCGCCGCGGCCCTCCGCCCGCGCCCGCTCGCCCAGCCGCGGATACAGCTCCCGCACCATCGCCCCGCACGACCCGGACGGCGTCACGATCGCCTCGTACCCGCCGAAGACGTCGGCGAAGTGCTGGGCCAGCGGCTCCGCCTCGTGCCGGTAGCCGGTGTTGTAGTGGGCCTGCCCGCAGCAGGTCTGCGCCATCGGGAAGTCCACCTCGACGCCCAGCCTGGTCAGCAGTCTCACCACCGCGCGCCCGGTGTCCGGATAGAGCGTGTCGTTGACGCAGGTCAGGAACAGGGCGACACGCATCGCGGCTCCTCGGGGTCGGTCGTCGGGTCAGGGCAGGGCAGTGGGGCGGACGGTGGCCGGGGCACGGGCCGTTCACCCACCGGCGAGCCGGGCCCGCGCGGCCCGCCAGCGGACGGTGTCGCCCCGCGGCTCGTACCGGGTCAGCGGCTGGGTGCGCACCAGCAGCCGCCGCATCCCGGCCAGGTCGCCGACCAGACCGTCCGCGCGGGCCTGCGCCAGCACGTTGCCGAGCGCCGACGCCTCCGTCGGGCCCGCCACCACCGGCAGCCCGCAGGCGTCGGCGGTGAGCTGGCACAGCAGCGCGTTGCGGGTGCCGCCGCCCACCATGTGCACCACGTCCACCGGACGGTCGGCCAGCCGCTCGGCGTCCGCCACGGCCTCCCGGTGGGCCAGCGCCAGCGAGTCCAGGATGCAGCGGGTGATCTCGGCGGGGGTCGCGGGCACCGGCTGCCCGGACGCACGGCACGCCCGCGCGATCCGCTCCGGCATCCGCCCCGGCGCGAGGAACGCGGCGTCCTCCGCGTCCACCACCGAGCGCAGCGCCGGGACCTTCGCCGCGTCGAGCAGCAGCGCGCCGAGGTCGGGCCCGCCCCACTCCCGCACGCACTCCTGGAGCAGCCACAGGCCCATGATGTTGCGCAGGTAGCGGACCGTGCCGTCGAGCCCCAGCTCGTTGGTGAAGTTGGCGGCCCTGCTCTCCTCGGTGAGCACCGGCGCGGTCAGTTCGAGACCGGCGAGCGACCAGGTCCCGGTGGAGATGTACGCGAACCCCGGGCCGGTCGCGGGCACGGCGGCCACCGCGGACGCCGTGTCGTGCGAACCGACCGCCGTCACCGGCACCGGACCGCTCAGGCCGGTCGCCTCCAGCGCCCCGGGCGTCAGGAACCCGGCCGCGTCGCCCGGCCGTCGCAGCGGCGCGAACAGGCCGAGGTCGATGCCCAGCCGGTCCGCGACGCCGTGCGCCCAGTCGCGGGTGCGCGGGTCGATCAGCTGGGTCGTCGACGCGTTGGTCAGCTCGGTGCCCTGCTCCCCGGTGAGCCAGTACGACAGCAGGTCCGGGATCAGCAACAGCCGCCACGCCTGCGCGAGTTGGGCCGTTTCGGCGGCGGCCGTCAACTGGTACAGGGTGTTGAAGGGCGCGTACTGGAGCCCGGTCGCCGTGTACAGCTCGGCCGCGGGCAGCGCCGCCCACACCTTCTCCGCGACGCCCTCGGTGCGGGCGTCGCGGTAGTGCACCGGGTTGCCGAGGAGCGCCCCGTCGGCGTCCAGCAGGCCGTAGTCCACCGCCCAGCTGTCGATGCCGACCGAGTCGACCGGGCCCGCGGCCCGCAGCCCGTCCAGCACCCCGGCGTACAGCGCGAGCACGTCCCAGCGCAGCCCCTCGGGCACCCGCACCGGGCGGTTCGGGAACCGGTGGGCCTCTCGCAGCTCAAGGGAGTCCGGGTCGACGCGGCCGACCATGACGCGCCCGCTGGACGCGCCGAGGTCGACCGCCGCGTACGACCGCACCCGGGCGCTCATCGCAGGAAGGCGGCGGCGACGCCGGCGTCGACCGGGACGTGCAGCCCCGTGGTGTGCGTCAGATCGCCGCCGGTCAGGGCGAAGACGGCGTTGGCCACGTGCTCGGGCAGCACCTCGCGCTTGAGGAGGGTCCGCTGCGCGTAGAACTCGCCGAGCTTCTCCTCCGGCACCCCGTAGACGGCCGCGCGCTGCGCGCCCCAGCCGCCCGCGAAGATCCCCGAGCCCCGCACCACACCGTCCGGGTTGACCCCGTTGACCCGGATGCCGTGCTCGCCCAGCTCGGCGGCGAGCAGCCGCACCTGGTGCGCCTGGTCGGCCTTGGTCGCGGAGTACGCGATGTTGTGGGGACCGGCGAACACGGCGTTCTTCGAGGCGATGTAGACGATGTCGCCGCCGAGCCCCTGCGCGATCATCACCCGGGCCGCCTCCCGCGAGACGAGGAAGGAACCGCGCGCCATGATGTCGTGCTGGAGGTCCCAGTCCCGGGCGGACGTCTCCAGCAGCGGCTTGGAGATGGAGATCCCGGCGTTGTTGACGACCAGGTCGACCCCGCCGAACGCCAGCGCCGCCGCCGCGAACGCGGCGGCGATCTGCTCCTCGGAGGTGACGTCCACGGTCACCGCGACGGCCCTGTCGGCGCCGCCGAGTTCCGCGGCGACGGCGCTCGCGTTCTCCTCGTCCAGGTCGGCGATCACGACGCACGCGCCCTCGTCGACCAGCCGCCGCGCGATGGCCCTGCCGATCCCGCTGCCCGCGCCCGTCACCAGCGCCACCCGGGTCGCCAGCGGCTTCGCCCTCGGCATCCGCCGGAGCTTGGCCTCCTCCAGCGCCCAGTACTCGATGCGGAACTTCTCCGCCTCCTCGATCGGCGCGTACCGGGACACCGCCTCCGCGCCGCGCATCACGTTGATCGCGTTGACGTAGAACTCGCCCGCCACCCGCGCGGTCTGCTTGTCCTTGCCGAAGGAGAACATCCCCACGCCCGGCACCAGCACCACCGCGGGGTCGGCGCCGCGCATCGCGGGGGAGTCCGGCAGCGCGTGCCGCGCGTAGTAGGCCGCGTACTCCTCGCGGTACGCGGTGTGCAGCTCCCTGAGCCGGGCGATCGTCTCGTCGAGCGGCGCGGTCGGCGGCAGGTCGAGGACCAGCGGACGCACCTTCGTGCGCAGGAAGTGGTCGGGGCAGGAGGTGCCCAGGGCGGCGAGCCGCGGGTGCTCGGCGCGCGAGACGAAGTCCAGCACGACGTCGGAGTCGGTGAAGTGCCCGACCTGCGGCCGGTCCTGGGAGGCCAGCGCCCGCACGTACGGTGCCAGCGCCGCCGCCCGCTCCCGCCGCTCGCTCGCGCCGAGCGCCGCGTACCCGTCGAGCACGGGACCGAACGGCTCCGGCCTGCCGCGCTCGGCGAGGAACGCCTCGGCGGTGCGGATGATGTGCAGCGAGTTGCGCTCGCACTCCTCCGAGGTGTCGCCCCAGGCGGTGATGCCGTGGCCGCCCAGGACGCAGCCGATCGCGCTCGGGTTGGCCTTCTGCACCGCCGCGATGTCCAGACCGAGCTGGAAGCCGGGGCGGCGCCACGGCACCCACACCACCGTGTCGCCGAAGCACTCGGCCGTGAGCTTCTCCCCGTCGGCCGCGCAGGCCAGCGCGATCCCCGAGTCCGGGTGGAGATGGTCGACGTGGGCCGCGTCCACCAGACCGTGCATGGCCGTGTCGATGGAGGGGGCGGCGCCGCCCTTGCCGTGCAGGCAGTAGTCGAACGCGGCGACCATCTCGTCCTCGCGCTCCACCCCCGGGTACACGGCCTGAAGGCCGCGCAGCCGGTCGACGCGCAGCGCGGCGAGCCCGGCCCCGGTCAGCGTGCCGAGGTCGCCGCCCGACCCCTTCACCCACATCAGTTCGACGTCGTCGCCGGTCGCGGGGTCGGTGCCGGTGCCCTTCGCGGAGGTGTTGCCGCCCGCGTAGTTGGTGTTGCGGGGGTCTGCGCCGAGCCGGTGGGAGCGCGCCAGGAGGGCGGCGGCTTCGGGGTGGGGTGCCATGGTCGGTCTCTTCCTTGCGTCGACGGAACGGTGCGGGTGGGTCGCCAGCGGGGGAGGGAGGTCAGGCGCCCCAGCCGGCCTGGGTGCCGCCGACCCGGGTGGCGACGATGTGCTCCTGCCAGCCGGACCTGCGGTAGGCGCCCATCGGGTCGGGGTCGAGCCCCAGCTCCTCGCGCACCTCGGCGAGCAGGGGGCGCACGTCGGTGTTGTAGGCGTCCATGAGGACGGCGTTGGCGTCCAGGACGTCGCCCGCGGCCTGCGCCCGCGCCAGGGCGTCGCGGTCGACCAGCAGGGCCTTCGCGGTCGCCTCCTGGACGTTCATGACGGAGCGGATGATGGCGGGGATCTTCGCCTCGATGTTGTGGCACTGGTCGAGCATGAAGGCGATCTCCGGGGTGAACCCGCCGCCGCGCACGACCTCGTACATGATGCGGAAGAGCTGGAAGGGGTCGGCGGCACCGGCCATCAGGTCGTCGTCGGCGTAGAAGCGCGAGTTGAAGTCGAAAGCGCCGAGCTTCCTCTCGCGCAGCAGGGTGGCGACGATGAACTCGATGTTGGTACCGGGCGCGTGGTGGCCGGTGTCCACGACGACCTGGGCCTTCTCGCCGAGCTTGAGGCAGTGCGCGTAGGCGGTGCCCCAGTCCGGGACGTCCGTCGAGTAGAACGCGGGCTCGAACAGCTTGTACTCCAGGAGCAGGCGCTGGTCGTCGCCGAGCCGGCCGTAGACGGCGGCCAGGCCCTCGGCGAGCCGGTCCTGGCGCGCGCGGATGTCGTCCTGGCCCGGGTAGTTGGTGCCGTCCGCGAGCCAGAGCTTGAGGTCCTTGGAGCCGGTGGCGTCCATGATGTCGACGCACTCCAGCAGGTGGTCGAGCGCCTTGCGGCGGACCGCCGCGTCCGGGTGGCAGACGCTGCCCAGCTTGTAGGCGTCGTCCTGGAAGGTGTTGGAGTTGACGGTGCCCAGCCTCAGGCCCAGCTCCTCGGCGTGCTTCGCCAGCGCGGCGTAGTCGTCGACCTTGTCCCAGGGGATGTGCAGGGCGACGGTCGGGGCGGCGCCGGTGAACTCGTGGACCTTGGCGGCGTCCGCCAGCTTCTCCCGCGGGTCGCGGGGCACGCCCTGCTGGGCGAACACCTTGAAGCGGGTGCCCGAGTTCCCGTACGCCCACGACGGCGTCTCTACGGCCTGGGTCTTGAGCGCGGCCTTCACCGCGTCGAGTTCGGTCACGTCAGGGCTCCTGTAGCAGCGCGGGTATGAATCGATTCAGCACCGGAAACTAAGAGGGTGTCGATCGGGTGTCAACCCCTACGACAGAGGGCGCTCCTCTTGTTCATACCGTGACCTTGGGATCTCGTCAGCGCGTCGAAAACTTTTCGAGGTGGACCCATTGACGTGACCTGGCGCACGCGCCTAACGTCCCGGCAACCAAGTTGAAACCTTTCACGACGCTGTGCGGACAGGGTCCGAGCGTCGTCGAGGAGCCCTTCATGACCCACCCGTCCGACACGGGTCCGGCCCCGGTGCTCGCGCTGGAGGACATCTCGAAGTCCTTCGGAGCGGTGCGCGCCCTGCGGGACGTTTCCCTGCGGCTGTTCCCCGGCGAGGTGCACGCGCTCGCCGGGGAGAACGGCGCGGGCAAGTCGACCCTCATCAAGACGCTCGCCGGTGTCCACCGGCCCGACGCCGGCCGGGTGCTGCTCGACGGCGAGCCCGTCGTCTTCCACGGCCCCGGCGACGCCAGGGACGCCGGCATCGCCGTCATCTACCAGGAGCCCACGCTCTTCCCCGACCTGTCGATCGCCGAGAACATCTTCATGGGCCGCCAGCCCCGGCGCGCGTTCGGCCGGATCGACCACAGGGCCACCCGCGCGGCGACGGAGGCGCTGATGCGGCGGCTCGGCGTCGACCTCGACCCGGACCGGCCCGCCCGCGGCCTGTCCATCGCCGACCAGCAGATCGTCGAGATCGCCAAGGCCCTCTCCTTCGAGGCCCGCGTCCTCGTCATGGACGAGCCGACCGCGGCCCTCACCGGCAGCGAGGTCGCCCGCCTCTTCGGCGTCGTGCGCACCCTGCGCGACCAGGGCGCCGCCGTCCTGTTCATCTCCCACCGGCTGGAGGAGATCTTCCAGATCTGCCGCCGGGTCACCACCCTGCGCGACGGCGGCCTCATCTCCAGCGAGCCCCTCGACGGCATGACCGAGGACGACCTGGTCCGCCGCATGGTGGGCCGCGACCTCGACGAGCTGTACCCGAAGCAGGACGTCACGGCGGGCGAGGTCGCCCTCAGCGTCAAGCGGCTCACCCGCGAGGGCGTCTTCACCGACATCTCCTTCGAGGTGCGCAGGGGCGAGATCGTCGGCCTCGCCGGACTCGTCGGCGCGGGCCGCACCGAGGTCGCGCGCGCCGTCTTCGGCATCGACCGCTGGGACGCGGGCGGCGTCGAGGTGGACGGCAGGGCGCTCACCAACGGCGCCCCCTCCACCGCGATGGCCGCCGGACTCGCCCTGGTCCCCGAGGACCGCCGGGCCCAGGGCCTGGTGATGGGCATGTCCATCGAGCGCAACATCGGCCTCACCGGACTGCGCACCACCGTGCGGGCCGGGCTGATGGACCGCGGCGCCGAACGCAGCCGCTCCCTCGACTGGGCGGTCAGGCTCCAGGTGAAGTACTCCCGGATCGCCGACGCCGTCTCCACGCTCTCCGGCGGCAACCAGCAGAAGGTCGTCCTCGCCAAGTGGCTCGCCACCGGCCCCGGGGTGCTGATCGTCGACGAACCCACCCGGGGCATCGACGTCGGCACCAAGGCCGAAGTGCACCGGCTGCTCAGCCAGTTGGCCGCCGACGGCGTCGCCGTCCTGATGATCTCCTCCGACCTGCCCGAGATCCTCGGCATGGCCGACCGCGTACTCGTCATGCACGAGGGCCGCCTGACCGCCGAGATCCCCCGTGCCGAGGCCACCGAGGAGACCGTGATGGCCGCGGCGACCGGGAGGGCCGCCGCATGACCGAACCCGTACGGAGGGCCGCCGCATGACGGTGACCGCACCCGAGTCCGCGCCCGCCGCCGAACTGCCGCCGTCCAGCGGCACCCGGCTGGTGGACCGCGTCTTCAAGATGCGCGAACTCGCCATCCTGGTCGTCTTCCTGGTGATGATCGCCGTCACCCAGGCGGGCAACAGCGAGTTCCTTTCCGAGCAGGGCATCAAGGACCTGCTGCTGAACGCGACGATCCTGGTGCTGGTCGCCACCGGACAGTCACTGGTCGTCATCACCCGCAACGTCGACCTCTCGGTCGGCTCCACCCTCGGCATCAGCGCCTTCGCCGCCGGGACCTATCTGCACGGCGGCGGGAACCCCGTCGTCGCGATCGTCCTCGCGGTCCTGCTCGGCGTCGGCTGCGGGCTGCTCAACGGGCTGCTCGTCAGCCTCGGCCAGGTGCCCGCGCTGGTCGTCACCCTCGGCACGCTCTACATCATCCGCGGCGTCGACTCCATCTGGGTCGGCTCCCGGCAGATCACCGCCGCCGACCTCCCCGGCGGATTCGTCGACTTCGGCTCGGGCGGCGTCTCGGCCGTGCCGTGGCTCGCGCTCATCGCGCTCGCCGTCCTGGTCGCGACCGCCTACTACCTCAAGCACTTCGGCTCGGGACGCGAGTCCTACGCCCTCGGCTCCAACCCCGAGGCCGCCCGGCTGGCCGGCATCCCGGTCCGCAAGCGCATCCTGACCGCCTACACCTTCTGCGGGGCGCTCGCCGGTCTGGCCGGCGCGCTGTACCTCGCCCGGTTCGGCAACGTCGACTCCGGCACCGGCAACGGCTACGAACTCACCGTCGTCAGCGCGGTCGTGGTCGGCGGCGTGGTCTTCACCGGCGGCTCGGGCAGCGTCTACGGCGCCGCCCTCGGCGCCCTCCTGCTCACCAGCATCAACAGCGTGCTGCCCGCCCTCGGCGTCAGCTCGGTGTGGGTCCTCGCCATCAACGGCGTGCTGCTGCTGCTCGCCATCGCGGTCGACCGGATCGTGGCCCTGCGGGTGGCGACCGCGCTGAAGAAGTCCACGGCGAAGAGGCCGGCCGGCGACGGCGCCCGGCGGCCCGCCCCGGAGAAGGGGAGCTCCCGCAATGCCTGAGTCCTTGTCGCGCGCCGTCCGCTGGGACACCGTCGTCGGCGCCCTCCTGATCGTCCTGCTGCTGCTCTCGTTCGGATGCGTCGACGGCTTCGGCAACGCCCTCAACCTGTCGTTCCTGCTCGGCAACACGCTGCCGATCGCCCTGATCGCGCTGCCTATGACGCTGCTCGTGGTCTCCGGGGAGATCGACCTGTCCGTCGCCTCCACGGCCGGTCTCTCCGGCGCGGTGATGGGCAGGCTGTGGAACGAGGGCATGGCGATCGAGACCATCGTCCCGCTCTGCCTGCTGCTCGGCGTCTGCTGCGGGCTGGTCAACGGCCTGCTCGTCACCCGTCTCGGACTGCCCTCGCTGGCCGTCACCATCGGCACCCTGGCCGCCTACCGGGGCATCGCGCAGATCGTGCTCGGCTCCGACGCGGTCACCGACTTCCCCACCCAGTACCTGGACTTCGCGGCCGGACGGATCGGCGACACCTTCCTGCCGCAGGCGTTCCTGCCTTTCCTGGTGCTGCTCGCCGTCGCCGTCGTCGCCCTGCACGCCACCCCGTTCGGCCGGTCGCTGTTCGCGATCGGCGCCAGCGAGGAGGCCGCCCGGTTCGCCGGGATCCGGGTCAGGCGCCAGAAGCTCGTCCTGTTCGTCCTCACCGGCCTGATGGCCTCCCTCACCGGCGTGTTCTGGGCCCTGCACTACGCCAGCGCCCGCTACGACAACGCCACCGGACTCGAACTCTCCGTCGTCGCCGCCGTGCTGCTGGGCGGCATCGACTTCGACGGCGGCAGGGGCACGCTCGGCGGCGCGATCGCCGGGGTGTTCCTGCTGGGCGCGCTCCAGAACGTCATGAGCCTGCTCAACGTCTCCGCCCAGTCGCAGATCGTCGTCACCGGCGTCCTGCTCGTCGTCTCCGTGCTCGGCCCCCGGGTCGCACGCCAGATCTCCGTCGCGCGGGCGGGCCGCAGAGCCGCCGACCCGACACCGACGCCGTAAGCCAGCCCACCCCCGTAAAGGAACTCCACGATGCGCAAGTCATCCCTCCGCCGTGCCGGTGCGGCCCTCGCCGCCGCCACCTCCCTCGCGCTCGCCGTCACCGCCTGCGGCGGCACCACGAAGAACGACGTCAAGGACGACAGCTCCGCCGCAGCGAGCGCCGGGAAGGCGGACCCGGGCGCCGCGCTGAAGAAGGGCCTGACGGTCGGCTTCCTGCCCAAGCAGGTCAACAACCCGTACTTCACCTCCGCCGACAAGGGCGGCGAGAAGGCCCTCGCCGAACTGGGCGAGAAGTACAAGGAGGTGGGCCCCTCCAGCGCCACCGACACCTCGGGACAGGTCAGTTACGTCAACACCCTCACCCAGCAGCAGGTCGACGCGATCGCCGTCTCCGCGCAGGACCCGGGCGCGCTGTGCACCGCGCTCAAGCAGGCGATGAAGAACGACATCAAGATCGTCACCTATGACTCGGACACCAAGACCGACTGCCGCAACGCCTTCGTCTCGCAGGCCAGCGCCGAGGACCTGGGCCGCACCGAGGTGCAGCTGCTCGCCGAACAGATCGGCTACAAGGGCGAGATCGCGATCCTGTCGGCCGCGCAGACCGCCACCAACCAGAACACCTGGATCGAGTTCATGAAGGACGAACTCAAGGACCCGAAGTACAAGGACATCAAGCTGGTCAAGGTCGCGTACGGCAACGACGACGCGCAGGCGTCCTTCCAGCAGACCCAGGGCCTGCTCCAGGAGTACCCGAAGCTGAAGGGGATCATCTCCCCGACCACCGTCGGCATCAAGGCCGCGGCCCAGTACCTGTCCGGCTCCAAGTACAAGGGCAAGGTCAAGCTGACCGGTCTCGGCACCCCCAACGACATGCGCAAGTACGTCAAGAACGGCACCGTCGACGCGTTCGAGCTGTGGGACCCGGCGCGCCTGGGCGACCTCGCCGCCCGCACCGCCGTCGCCCTCGCCTCCGGGCAGATCACCGGCAAGGAGGGCGAGACCTTCAAGGCCGGCGACACCGAGTACACCATCGGCAAGGACGGCGTGATCAACCTCGGCAAGCCGACCGTGTTCGACGCCAAGAACATCGACCAGTTCAACTTCTGATCCGGCGAGGGGTGTTCATGCAGCGCGTGTGCTTCCTGCTGAAGGTCAGGGCGGACCGCCTCGACGAGTACCGCGAGCGGCACGCCACCGTGTGGCCCGAGATGCGCGCGGCGCTCTCGGCCACCGGCTGGCACAACTACTCGCTCTTCCTGCGCGAGGACGGCCTGCTCGTCGGCTACCTGGAGACCGAGGACTTCCGCGCGGCCAGGGCGGGCATGGAGGCCACCGGCGTCAACGCCCGCTGGCAGGCCGAGATGGCGCCGTTCTTCGAGACGCTGGACGGCGCCCGTCCCGACGAGGCGATGACTCCCCTCACCGAGGTCTTCCACCTCGCCTGACCGTCCCACGGACGGTGTGACACCGCGCCGGGCGCGGCCCGTCGGGGCCGTGTCCCCCCACCCACCAGGAGCCGCACCATGAGGAGACGTACCGTACTCGCGACCGCCGTGCTGGCGGCCGTCGCCGCCCCCGGCGTCGCGCGGGCGGCCGAACCCGGCCCCTCCGTGACCGCCCGGGGCACCACCCTGCTCGACGCGCGGGCGATCTACTTCGTCTCCTACGACGGGCTGGTCAACAACAACTCGTTCCAGAAGAACGGCCTGTTGACGTACAAGGGGTACCAGTACGCGGCCTGGTACACCGCCACCCGCGACGCGGTCGTCGGCCGCCGCGCCCTCGGCGCCACCACCTGGTCGGCCGTCACCCTGCCGCACCGCCTCAAGAGCGACGACTCCCACAACGTCGTCTCGATGGGCGTCTCGAAGACCGACGGGCGCCTCCACCTGAACATGGACTCGCACAGCGACGGCTTCTTCTACCTGAAGTCCGTGGCCGGTCTCCTCGACTCCCCGGCCTCCACCGGGTGGAGCGCGTCGGCCTTCGGCGCCGTCCAGACCACCCTGGACGGGCTCGCCCTCACCTCCCAGTTCACCTACCCGCAGTTCGTCGCCACCCCCGAGGGCCGCCTCCAGCTCAGCTACCGCGCCGGGGTCTCGGGCAACGGCCGCAACGCCCTGGCCGAGTACGACGGTTCGACCTGGCGGGCGCTGGGGGAGTGGTCCAGCTCGACGGGCACCTACACCAGCGCCCACGGCTCCAGCACCGCCCGCAACATGTACCTGCACGGCATCGACTACGACGCCTCGGGACGCCTGCACGCCTTCTTCACCTGGCGCGAGCAGAACGGCGCGGTCATGTGCGACGGCGGTGGCATCACCAACCACGACACCGGCTACGTCCACTCCACCGACCGGGGCCGCACCTGGCGCAACGACGCGGGCACCCTCGTCGGCGCCACGGGAACCACGGACACCGTCGGCATCGGCGACCCCGGTCTCGTCGTCGACCCGCTCGACCCCGACCACTCCCTGATGAACCAGGAGAGCCAGGCCACCGACTCGGCCGGCCGGCCGCACGCGATCATCAGCTACGTGCCCGGCCGCTTCGGCCAGTGCACCACCGGGTACGTCGCCGACCGCACCGCGCACGGACGCGCCTTCCACGTGCGCAAGAACGCCGCCGGGAGCTGGCAGAAGACCGAGATCCCGGTCCCGCTCGACTCCAGCCAGCGCACCCGCCTGGTCCTCGACCGCTACGACAACGCCTACGCCGTCCTGCCCTACGGCCGGATCGCCGGGGCCTCCCGCGCCTCCGGGTACACCGACTGGACGCTGCTGTACGACGGCGGCGGACTGAACGCCTTCGGCGAGGTCGTCGTCGACGAGTGGCGGGTGCGCGGGGACAACACGCTGTCGTTCCTCTACCAGGAGAAGTCCACCGGTACGACCCCCTCGGCGCTGCGCGTCGCCGACTTCGCGCTGCCCGCGTGACCGGGCCCGGCACGTGCGAGGACGGCGGTAATGTGAGCTTCTTCCACCCACCGTCCCGCGTCACCCTGGAGGTCCCTGCCTGATGGCTCAGTCGGTGGGTATCAAGGACGTCGCCCGCGCCGCCGGAGTCTCCGTGGGCACGGTCTCGAACGTCATCAACCGTCCGGACTCCGTCGCCACCGAGACCCGGGCCCGTGTGCTCTCCGCCATCGACCGGCTCGGCTACGTGCGCAGCGAGTCCGCGCGCCAGCTCCGCGCCGGGCGCAGCCGGATCATGGGGCTGCTCGTCCTCGACATGGGCAACCCGTTCTTCGTCGACGTGGCGCGCGGCGCCGAGCGCGCCGCGCGCGACGCCGGTCTCGGCGTGATGGTCTGCAACAGCGCGCAGAGCGCGAGCGAGGAGGCCGAGTACCTCGCGCTCTTCGCCGAACAGCGGGTGCGGGGCGTGCTGTTGACGCCCGCCGACGCGACCGGCCGCAACATCGCGGCCTTCCGGCGGCACAACATCCCCTTCGTCCTGGTCGACCGGGTCGCCGAGGGCACCACCGAGTGCTCCGTCTCGGTCGACGACGTGGCGGGCGGCGCCCTCGCGGTGCGCCACCTCGTGGACGCGGGCCACCGCTCGCTCGCCTATGTCAGCGGCCCGCCCGGCCTCAACCAGGTCACCGACCGGCGCACCGGCGCCCTGGGCGCGCTCGCCGAGGCGGGCCTCGGACCCGGCTGCCTGCGCGAGCTGCCCACCGAACGGCTGGACGTCGCCGCGGGGCGGGACGCGGGCGCCCGGCTGCTCGGCCTCGCCGACCGGCCCACCGCCGTCTTCTGCGCCAACGACCTGCTCGCCCTCGGCGTCCTGCAGGCCATGTACGCGGCCGGGGTCCGGGTCCCCGACGACCTCGCGATCGTCGGCTACGACGACATCGAGTTCGCCGCCGCCGCGGCCGTCCCGCTCACCTCGGTCCGCCAGCCCGCCGTCACCATGGGCGCCCTCGCCGCCGAACTGCTCCTGGAGGAGACCGAGGCCGACGGCGGACCGCGCGGTCACGACCACCGGCGGGTCGTGCTCCAGCCCGAGCTGGTGGTGCGCAGGTCCAGTCTCGCGGCCCGCTGATCCCCGGTTCCGTAAGATTTCATGATCCCGGGGGTCGGTCACCGCAGGACGTGTGCTGAACTGGATGGCGGCCCGTAGTCCGTCCGTGTCTGGAGTCCTGTTGAGCGCCTCGTACCGCCAGCCCGGCGTCGTCCTCACCGACCGCACCTTCACCGTGCCCCTCGACCACGCCGACCCCACCGGGGAGACGATCGAGCTGTACGCCCGCGAGGTCGTCGCGAGCAAGGACGCGGACCGCGACCTGCCCTGGCTGGTCTACCTGCAGGGCGGCCCCGGCTTCGGGGCGGACCGTTCCGTCGGCCGTCCCGCCTGGCTCGACCGGGCCCTGGACGAGTACCGCGTGCTCCTGCTCGACCAGCGCGGCACCGGCCGCTCCACCCCCGCCAACCGGCAGACGCTCCCGCTGCGCGGCGGCCCGGCGGCGCAGGCCGAGTACCTCACCCACTTCCGCGGCGACGCGATCGTCCGGGACTGCGAGACGATCCGCCCGCTGGTCACCGGCGGCGCCACCTGGACCGTCCTCGGCCAGAGCTTCGGCGGCTTCTGCACCGTCTCCTACCTCTCCCTCGCCCCCGAGGGTCTCACCGCCGCCCTCATCACCGGCGGGCTGCCCTCCCTCGACGCGCACGCCGACGACGTCTACCGGGCCGCCTACCCGCGCATCGAGCGCAAGGTCGCCGCGCACTACCGGCGCTACCCGCAGGACGTCGCCCGCGCCCGCCGCATCGCCGAGCACCTGCTCAGCCACGAGGTGACCCTGCCCAACGGCTACCTGCTGACCGCCGAGGCGTTCCAGTCCCTCGGCATCCTCCTCGGCCGCGGCGACGGCAGCCACCGGCTGCACTTCCTGCTGGAGGACGCGTTCGTGCGCACCCCGGCGGGCCCGGCGCTCTCCGACGCCTTCCAGGAGGAGGTCCAGGCCCAGCTCTCCTTCGCCGGGCACCCCCTCTACGCCCTGATCCACGAGGCGATCTACGGCCAGGACGAGCGCCCCACCGACTGGTCGGCCGAGCGGGTCCGCGCCGAGTTCCCCCAGTTCGACGCGGCGAAGGCGCTGGCGGGTGAGGGGCCGGTGAACTTCACCGGAGAAACGATCCACCCCTGGCGGTTCGACTGCGACCCCGCGCTGCGTCCGCTGCGCGAGACCGCCGACCTGCTCGCCGCCCGCGCGGACTGGACGCCGCTGTACGACCGCGCCCGCCTCGCCGAGAACGAGGTCCCGGTCGCCGCCGCCGTCTACCACGACGACATGTACGTCGACACCGCCCACTCCCTGGACACCGCCCGCGCGATCCGCGGCCTGCGCACCTGGGTCACCGACGAGTTCGAACACGACGGCGTCCGGGCGGGCGGCCCGCGGGTCCTCGACCGCCTCCTGGCCCTCACCCGCGACGAGGCGTAGCGGCGGGCCGGACCGACCGACCCCCGGCCCGGACGTCAGGGCCGGGCCGGGGGTATCCCCGCGGGCGCGCCGGGCGGTCTCTTCGACCGGCTTCCTCTACCGGCCCGTCGGCCTGCGCTCCAGGTGCAGGCGCAGAGCCTCCGGCATCAGGGTCAGGCGTTCCGTGACCCGCAGGCGGTAGGCCGGGTCGGGGACCAGGCGGTAGCGGCGCAGCAGCAGGCCGAGGACCAGCGTCGCCTCGTGCAGGGCGAACTGCCGTCCGATGCAGGCCCGTGCGCCGGTGCCGAACGGCTTGAAGGTGTGCGGGGCCCGGGTCCGCACCGCCGCCGGTTCGAAGCGGTCCGGGTCGAAGCATTCGGCGTCGGCGCCCCAGACCTCCGGGTCCCGGTGCAGCATCGCGGTCAGCACCAGCGTCCACGCGCCCCGGCGCATCGGGTGCTCCCCGGCCAGCACGGTGTCCACGGTCGCCTCCCTGGCGTAGGCGGGCGCCGTCGGCCACAGCCGCAGCGACTCGTCGAGGATCCGGCGCACATGGCGCAACTTGGCGACCTGGTCGTACCCGGGCCGCGCCGCGTCCCCCCACACCGCGTCCACCTCGGCGGCGGCCCGCGCGGCGATCTCCGGGTGGCGGGAGAGGTAGTGCAGGGCGAAGGAGAGCGCGCCGGACGTCGTCTCGTGCCCCGCGACCAGGAAGGTGATCACCTGGCGCCTGACGTTGAGGGCGGAGAGCCGCTCGCCGGTCCTGGGGTGCGCTGTCGCCAGCATCCGGTCCAGGAGGTCGCCCTCGCCGCCGCCCGACGCCCGGCGTTCCGCGACCAGTTCGTCGACGGTGGCGTCGAGGCGGGCGATGTCGGCCGCGTTGCGGCGCGCCGCGCCCCGCAGCAGATGGCGGGCGAGCGGGGCCGGGACGGTGTTGAGGCGCTGCGCGTACCCGAGGGTGCCGACCATCGCGGTCACGAAGGGGTGCGGGCGGTCGCGTTCGAAGGAGCCGAAGTCGTGGCCGAAGCCGGTGCGCGCGATGGTCTCCAGGGTGAGCTTGGTCATGTCCCCCGGCACGTCCACCGGGCGGCCCGCGGCGAGCGCGCCGTCCCAGTGGTCGGTCAGCCGCCCGGCCACCGCCAGCATCATCGGGTGGTAGCCGGCCATCGCCTCCCGGCTGAAGCCGGGCGCCAGCACGTCGTGCGCCAGTTGCCAGTTGGGCTCCTCGTTGTACGCCGTGAACAGCCCGTCCCCGGCCACCGGGCGCAGATTGGCCACCCCGAGCCCGACGTGCTTGGCGAACCGGGTCTCGTCCGCGAGGTCGGCCACCTGGCGGGCGCCCCACACGAACACGAACTCCTTGCCGAACGCCTTGCGCCGGAAGACCGGGCCGAGGGCGGGCGCGTGGCGGAGCGAGTCCTGGAGCGGGGTGCGCCTGCTCGCCCCGATCACGTCGCCGAGGAAGGGCAGCCGGTGCGGCGGGTGCGGGATGCGGTGGAGCTCGGGCCAGCCCTGGTCGGCGTCGCGGAACCCCTTGGGCAGTCCGGTGGCCGTCGTCGTCTGCGCCATGACGCGATCTCCCTCGATCCGGCGGCGAGTTGCGCGTGTTGTACGTCGATTCAATAGCGCGACCAGTCTGATCCGGCTGCCGAACCGGCGTCAAGCAGGCTGCGCGTCAAGGGCGTTGAGTACAGTGCGGAGATGGTCGCGAACCAGGGCGAGCGCACCCGCCGAAGACTCAGCACGCAGGAGCGCCGTGAGCAACTCCTCGCAGTCGGGGCGCGGTTGTTCTCCGACAGCCCGTACGACGAGGTGTGGATCGAGCAGGTGGCGGAGATCGCCGGTGTCTCGCGCGGCCTGCTGTACCACTACTTCCCGACCAAGCGGGACTTCTTCGCGGCCGTCGTGGAGCGCGAGAGCGAGCGGATGCTGCGGATGACCGAGGCGGTGCCCGGGGTGCCCGCCCGCGACCAGCTCGCCGCCGGGCTCGACACCTACCTGGAGTACGTCCAGGCGCACGCCCACGGCTTCCGTGCCTTCCACCGCGCGGACGCGGCCGGTGACCAGGCCGTCCGCAAGGTCTACCAGCGGGCCCTGGCCGCGCAGGAGCGGCAGATCCTCGCCGCGCTCGCGGCCGACCCGGAGTTCGGGAGCGCGGTCAGGGGGCGCCCCGACGCGGCGCTCGCGGTCCGGGGCTGGCTGGCCTTCACCACCGCCGTCTGCCTGGAGTGGCTGCGCGGTCCAGGACTCTCCCGGGAGCAGGTCCGCGATCTGTGCGCGCGGGCGCTGCTGGGGGTCATCGCGTCCTGAAACGCGTGGTTCGCGCGCCGACTTCACCCGCCCGTGGTTGGCGTACACCCCGATCTTCGGTAGGTTAGGCAAGGCTTACCTAATGAGGAGGTTCCAGGATGGGCGACAGCGACAGCTGGACGGCCGCGCCGACGGCGGCGGAACGGGCCCGCTCGGTGCTCGCCGCCTCGTGGTCCTGCGCGGTGACGGCGGACGGCGGACGGGAGGAGTTCGTCGGCGCGCACACCGTGGCGGACGACGGCCGGGTCGTGCTGGAGGTGCCCGAGGACAGCGCCCTGCTGACGGCGGCGATCTGCGCGCCCCGCGGCGAGCCGTCCGCCGTGCTGGAGTTCGCCGACGTCGCGCCCGTCCCGGTCCGCAGCCGGATCAGGGCCAGACTCTGGCTCGCCGGGTACTTCTCGCCCGAGGAGAACCGCCTCGCCTTCCACCCGACCCGCGTGGTGCTGCGCCCGCCGACCGGCGCCGTCGTCATCGACCTCGACGAGTTCGCCGCCGCCCGGCCCGACCCGCTGGCCACCGCCGAGGCCCGGCTGCTCACCCACCTCGCCGACTGCCACGGCGACGCCGTCGAGCGGCTCACCCGGCTCGTCGACCGCGAGAGTCTGCACGGCACCGTCCGCGTCCAGCCCCTCGCCGTCGACCGGCACGGACTGACCCTGCGGATCGAGCGCACCAGCGGCCACGGCGACGTACGGCTGCCGTTCCACGCGCCCGCCGACGACGTCGCCCGGCTCACCGAGCGCATGCACGTCCTGCTCACCCAGGCGAGCGCGGCCTCCTGCCCGCGCGCCCTACAGCGGCAGCGCACAGACCGCGACGGGTGACGCGAACGGCTCGCCCGCCAGCTCCAAGCCGCCGTCGGCCGCGTCGACGTGGAAGACGCTGACGGTGCCGGACCGCTGGTTCGCCGCGAACAGCAGCCCGCCGTCCGGCGAGAAGGCGATCTGCCGGGGGAAGTCCCCGCCCACAGGGACCGTGCCGAGCAGCCGCAACCGCGCGCCGTCGGCCTCCACCGCGTACCGGGCGAGACTGTTGTGGCCGCGGTTGGCCAGGAACGCGTACGCCCCGTCCGCCGTCACCAGGAGCTGCGCCGGGTAGTTGGTCCCCGTCCCCGAACCGGTCGGCTGCGGCGCGCCGATGGTCAGCCGCCCGGTGCCGGGCGCGTAGCCGCAGACCGTCACGGTGTCGTCCAGCTCGTTGGCCAGGTAGGCGTGGCGGCCGTTCGGATGGAACGTCAGATGGCGCGGTCCCGCACCCGGCCGCGCCGCGGCCCGCGCCGCCTCGGTGAGACGGCCGGTCTCCTGGTCGAGACGGTAGCTGTAGACGGTGTCGGTGCCCAGGTCGACGGCGAGGACGTGACCGCCGTCCGGGCTGGTCGTGAACTGGTGGGCGTGCGGGCCCTGTTGACCTGGCCCCGGGGCGGGGCTTTCGTGCGTGAGCAGGGCGGTGCGCTCGCCCGGCGCACCCGACGCCTCGATCCGGTGCACCGCGACGGTGCCGGAGCCGTAGTCCGCGCTCAGCAGCCACCGGCCGCTCGGGTGCACCGACAGATGGCAGGGCGCCGAACCGCCGGTGGCCCGGCTTCCGAGCACGGCGCGGTCGGCGAGCCGCACGGCGGTCACCGCGCCCGCCTCCCGCTCGTCCACCGCGTACAGCGTCCGCCCGCCGGGACCCACCGCCAGGTACGAAGGGTCGGGCACCCCGGTGAGGGTCCCGGTGCCGCTGATCCGCCCCGAGACCGGGTCGTAGGAGGCGATCCCGATGCCCTTGCCGCCGCCCTCGGCGGAGGTGTAGGTCCCCAGGTAGAGCGGGGCGCGGCCCGGTCGCGGAGGGCGCCGGTGAGGCCGGCGTCCCCGGGCTGGCGTCCCGGTGGGCGACGCTCGCCCCGGCCGGGTCGCCGGCCCGCGAGCAGGCGGGCAGCGCGGCCGTCCCGGCGAGGGCGGCCACGAACCGCCGCCTGCTCAAGCCCGCTGCCGCACCGCTCATGTCGTCCGCACCCCGGATGATCGCCGACCTCTGCCACCGCCACCTTGGCCCGAGGCCCCCTCGGAACGCAACCGGCGCCCGGCGCCGCGCGCCCCGTCACCAGTCGCCGTCCTCCACCGGCTCGCCCCGCGGCCGGGTGAGGTGCTTCACCTGCTGGTCGGTGGGGGGCTTCCAGGGCTCGTGGTCGTCGCCCAGCCAGTCACCGACCGGCTCCACCGCCGCCAGGGACTCCGCCGGGGCGAGGTCCTCGGCGCCGTCGTCGTAGTGGTCGAACCAGGGCAGTCCCGCCGCGGTGTACGCCGCCCGGTCCACCGGTGACGGCGGGGGCGCCTCGCCGGTGATCCGGCGCCACTCCGGGGGCGTCACCAGGTGCACGAAGACCCGTCCGCCGGGCTCCCGTGACCAGTCGTCCGCCGGACGGTCGTCCAGGTAGACCTCCTGCCGCATCGAACCGCCCACCCCGAGG
>NZ_FMCI01000036.1 GCF_900091845.1 Streptomyces sp. SolWspMP-5a-2 | reverse complement strand
CGCCGGTGCCGCGCGGGCGGGGCGGAACCGGGGCGGGGGCGCACCGGCCCGACGCGCGGCGCGCTGCCCGGGGTGCGGCGCCTGGCCTTGACCCGCGCGTACTCCTCGCCCGGCCACCAGCCCAGCAGGCGCGGCGGCAGGTGGTGGGCGACGCGGTCGGGCAGCTCGCCGAGTTCCTCGTGGACGGCACGGCAGCGGGCGCAGGCGCGCAGATGCGCCAGGACAGCGGGCGGCACGGGCGCGTCGGGGCGCCGGGTGAGGTGGTCGAGGAAGGGCGCGCATCCGGCGCCGTCCGGCCGCTCGGTGCGCAGCGCCGCCCGTGAGTGGCGCAGGGCGTCCTCCGCGCGGCGCAGGGCGATGGTGAGGTCGGCGGGTGCCAGGCCGCTGATCGCGCAGAGCGCCGGGGTGTCGTCCCGTTCGACCAGGGAGTGCCAGAGCAGGCAGCGCGGTCCGGCGGGCAGCGCCTCGTAGGCGAGGGTCCAGCGGTCGTCCTGGCCCAGCGGCCACACGGCGCCGTCCCAGAGCCAGTCGACGAAGGTCCGGTGGAACGAGCCCGGTGACCTGACCGCCGCGGTCACCGCGTCCAGCCGTACGGATTCGAGGAGTTGGAGCCGGACGCAGCCCGCGTGGGGTCCTTCGTCGAGGCGGTGGGGCGAGGCGACCCGGTCGCGCAGCCGGGTGAAGGCGCCGGAGACCAGGGAGTCCGCGACGTCGGGCGACGGGGTGCAGGTGGAGGCGTAGGCGAGGGCCGCGCCGCGATGCCGCTGCTGGAGCAGGGACAGCAGGGAGGAGTCGCCGCCGCGCAGGTCGCGCAGGACCTCGGCGTCCCCCGGCGGCAGCGCGCGGCCGTGCGGCGCGAAGACGGTCGGTGACATGCCCGGGGTCACCGCCGCCGCAGCGGGCGGGGCACCGGTGTGCTCTGCGTGGTCATGGTGGGGTTCTCCCTGGCTCTGGAACCGGGCTTCTCGTCGAGACGGGCGCGAACGCGCCGCGCCGGACATCGCGTCACGGAATCTGACGGGGCCGAGACGCACGGCGCCGGTGTCGACGGAACCGGCACGGGCGACGCGGAAACCGACGCGACCCGTCGGCGGGGAGCGGAATCCGCCCGGACCGGTCGACGGAGAACGCGAACGCGTGGGGCCGGGGCGCCCGGCACGAAATGCCGTGGGGCCAGGACGCCCGACCCGGAATACCGGAGGGCCAGGACGCCCGACCCGGAATGCCGTGGGCCCGGGGCGCCCGATGCGGAATGCCACGGGGCCGGGGCCCGCGGCGCGGAATCCCGTGGGAACGCCTCGCCCGCCGCCGAAACCCGCGGAACCGGTGCCGGCGTCGCGGAAAGCCGTCGCGCCGATGCCCGTGTCACCGAAATCCACGCCGCGGTCGCCCTTGCCGCCGTGATGTCCGAGGCCGGGCCGGGTGACGGCGAATGCGGTGGTGTCGTGATCCGCGCGCGGGAAACCGACGGCCTCGAATGCCGGGCGGTCATTTCCTGGCCGCGGGCGGGACCACGACCAGCGTCACGGCCAGGCCGATCCTGCGGAGCGCCGCGACCAGCGCGGGGTCGGCGTGCGAGTCGGTCACGATGGCCTGCACGGAGTCCAGGTCGGCGATCTTCGCGGCGTGTGTCCTGCCCAGTTTGGAACTGTCGGCGACGACGATCCGGTGGTCGGCCTGTTCGAGCATGATCCGGTCGATGCCGGCGCCGCTCCCGCTGTGCCGGGTGATGCCCGCCTCCGGGCTGATGCCGTCGGCGCCGACGATCGCGTAGTCGAAGCGGCAGGAGCGCAGGGTCTTCTCGGCCGCCTTCCCGACCAGGTCGTTGGAGAGCGGGCGTGCGTGACCGCCGGTGACGATCACGTCGACGGCCTGCCGCGACAGCAGGGAGGCCGCGGTGTCCAGCCCGTTGGTGACCACCGTCAGATCGGCGCGGCCCGCGAGGTTCCGCGCGACGAAGCGGACGGTGCTGCCACCGCTGAGGGCCAGCGTGAGCGGCCGGTAGGGGATCAGCGACGACGCCAGGGCGCCGATGCGCCGCTTGGCCTCGATGTTCAGCGAGTGCCGCAGGCTGACCGGGAGTTCGGCGCTGCTGCCCGCCGCCGCGACCTTCCCGTAGGAACGTCTGATGAGACCTTTCTCCTCCATCACGGCGAGGTCCCTGCGGACGGTCGCGCCGGAGGCGCCGAGGATCGCGGGCAGCGAGCAGACCTTCAACTCCCCGCGCTGGACGAGCAGTTTGAGCAGGATCGAGATGCGCTCGTCGCGCGTGCGCTCGCTCATCGACAGGACCGCCGGATCCGCCGCCGGGGGCATCGGCCCCTGCCGCCGGAGGTCCCCGCGGTCCGTCCGCGGCCGGGGGTCCCCGGTCCCGGGAACGGCGCCCATGAAGCGTCGGGATGACCGCACCCCATCATCGGCAGACCTTTCGCTACAGCGACCACTTCGGTGCCGCTCCTCCGGCCTTCCGTCACTTTTCCGTGACGGCGCCTCAAAGGACGGCAATAATGACCCAACTGTAATGCCGTATTAACGTTCCGCCGCCCACATCCTGTTGAAGTGATCAAGGGTGCTGAGTATTTCGGTTCCCCGCAAGGACCGGGTTCCAAAAAACGGGACATAAGGCGCTCGACATCGACGGGAGAGGCTTCGGAACAACACGCGGCCACGAAAGCGTTTTCTCGCCGGAACGCCTTATCCATACGGCGGTCGAAAGCGTCTGCTTTACGACCCTGTCCGATGGCACCCGTAAAAGAGTGCGCCGTGGATCCTCTCCGGCCGGCGGCGGACCCGCCGGCCCCGGCCACGGCGGCGGCCGACGCGTTCCAGGCTCATGGGCCCAGCTCCCTCGTGCGCGGGTGCGACCCCGCCTCAGCCGCCCCGGGCGGCCTGGCGACTCCGTCCGGGCTCACGCCGCCGAACGGCGCCTACCGGCTGGGTGCACCTCTGGACCGGGTTTTCGCACCCCGGTGTGCAAGGGAGTAAACAGAGCAGAATCGATCACGTCAAGTGCTTGAAACTGTTCACACGGTGATGACATTGCGCAGATTCGAGCGTCCCGAGCAGGTGGGAGCCACCCCGCGCACCGCCGGGCCCCGGAGGGCGGTCGGCGGCGTCCGATACGTCGAACAGGTACAGTCCAACGCGCCAGAGAGCCTGAACACCCGCGTGACGCGGGCGAGTTCCCGCTGTGTCCGCGCGACGGAAGGGGGCGGTCCGGTGTCGCTGGGTGCGACCGGAGCCATCGACGAGGACGATCACCGCATGCTGAGAACCGAGCGTCACTCGCGCATAGTCGAGCATGTGACGGCCCAAGGCAGCGCGAACGTCGTGGAGTTGTCCGGGCTGCTGCGCGTCTCCCCCGCCACCGTGCGGCGCGACCTCCAGTACCTCGACGAGCGGCGGGTGCTGCGCCGCACCCACGGGGGCGCCGTCGCCGGTGACGACCACGACGAGACACCCCCGGTCCGGCGGGCGGGCCGGGCCCGCGCGGAGAAGCGGGCCATCGCCGAGGCCGCCGTCGCGCTGATCCCCCGGGGCGCGGTCGTCGGGCTGACCGGGGGCACCACGACGGCGGAGGTGGCCCGGCTGCTCGTCGAGCGCGGCCCGCTCACCGTCGTCACCAACGCCCTGGACATCGCGGCCCAGTTGGTGCCGCACACCGATGTCTCGCTGGTGGTGGTCGGCGGTCACGCGCGCAGCAGGACCTGGGAACTCGTGGGCCCGGCCGCCGAGAAGGCGCTCGCCGAGTACCACACCGACGTGACGGTGCTCGGGGTGGACGGGATCACCGCGGCGAACGGCTGCACCACCCACGACCAGTTGGAGGCGTCGACCAACCGGGCCTTCGTCACCAGCGGCGAGACGGTGCTGGCGGTCGCGGACGGCAGCAAGGTAGGCCGGGCCACCTTCGCCCGCATCTGCCCGGCGCGCGACCTCGACCATCTGATCACCGACGTCGGCGCCCGCGGCCCCGACCTGGACGCCATCGCCGCGGCCGGGGTCCGGGTCACCACCGTGCGCGTCCCCTGACCCGGCGGGCCCACGGCACCCTCCGCGCGGATCCGCGCCCCCGGTCCCCCGTCGTTCCCCCACCCCGGGAACGCTCAGGAACGGTGATCGAATGAACCCGCTCCACGCGACCGCGCCGGGCGACCCCCGGAGCAGCGCGCAGGGAGCGCGGCCGACCCGTCCCGCCCTCGCCCCGCCGGACCGCTGACCCGCTCCCACCTGCGGTTCCTCCCCTTCTCGCCGGTCCCGTCGCGTACCGCTCCCGACGCCCGGGACCCGCCGTGGCCGACCGTCCGGGGCCTGATCGCGGACTCCCCCGCGCCGTCCGGGCGCGCTCCTGGGCGAACGCGCACTCCCGCGCGGATGAGCGAGCACACCCGAGCACCCGTACCGACGGGCGAAGCACCATCCGCACCCAGCCGAGGGAGAAGCATGACCGGCGGGACACCAGGCACCGACCTGATCGACATGCGTCTGCTGAGAACCTTCATGGTGGTCGCCCAGGAGCTGAACTTCACCCGGGCCGGCGCCCTCCTCCATCTCACCCAGCAGACGGTGTCCTCGCAGGTGCGGACCCTGGAGACAGGGCTCGGCGTGGAGCTGTTCCGACGCACCACACGCCATGTCCGGCTCACCGAGGCGGGCCTGCTGCTGCGGCAGCGGATGCAGCCGATCCTGGAGGCCATGGACGAAGCGGTCGTCGAGGCCCAGGAGTTGGCCCGGCGGGACGGCGTCGTCTTCGTCGTCGGGCACACCGCGTCGGCCGCCCACCGGCTGCTGCCGCGGGCCGCCGGGCTCCTGGAGCGGATCGCGCCCGGACTGCGGCTGCGGTGCGAGCAGCGCACCGAACTCGGTCTGCGGGCCGCCGTCGCCGAGGGGAGCGTGCACCTGGGCGTCGGCCTGGAGGTGGCCTTCCCGGCCGCCAGGATCGCCAGTCACCAGGTGGGCCCCGAACCGTGGTGCGCCGTCGTCGGACCGCAGCATCCGCTGGCGGGCGGCGGCCCGCTGACGCTCGCCGACCTGTCCGGCTACGAGTGGCTGAGCTGGCCGCGCTCCAGCCATCCGGGGCACTGGCGCGCGGTGCACCGGCTCGCCGCGCTGGCGCCGCCCGAGCGGGCGGTGCGGGAGACCTGGCTGAGCGTCGCGCACACCCGGCTCGGCGCCACGGACGCGGTGATGCTCCAGCCGCTCTCCTACGCGGCGCACCCGGCCCGCGGACTGGTCACGCTCGACGTGGTCGACGCGCCCGCGGCCCACTTCACGGCGGTGTGGAGCACGCTGACGACACCCCCGTGCCTGAACCAGGTCCTGTCGGCGCTCTCCAAGGCGGCGGAGTACCCGCTGGAGCGCGCGCACGGCCGGACGACGGCACAGCGCTCGGGGGCCGCCCTTGAGGGAGCGGCCCCCGAGCACGGGCGGCACTGAGGCCGGTCCCGTGTGCCGCGCCCGGCAGGGACCGGGCGCGGCACACGGGACGGAGCCCTATCCGCAGTACATGCCGCGCTCCGCGTCCGTCATCGCGCGGGTGTGCTGGGTCTTGACGCTGGTCTCGTCGTCGGCGGGGCCGGTGGCCTCGAACGGCACGTACCAGTAGCGGTGCCCGCGGAACCGGTCCTTGAAGATCAGCTCGTACGTGCCCGCGGCCTTCTGGAGCTTGGGCGCTCTGGTCACCCAACCGACCTCCCCGGCGGGCACGTTGAGGACGGTGGTCTGGCTCTCGGTGTGCGACGAGGACCAGGTGTGCCGGTAGGACTCCTCGAAGGCCAGCTTGAAGACCGGCCCGAAGGGGAACTTGCGCTCGAACTCCTGGCGCAGCGAGACCCCCATCGAGTTGGACTCGCCGGTGGTGTCCTCCCAGGTCCTGGCCGAACTCTGCGGATCCTCGGTGCAGTTGTAGACGGAGGCGCCGACCTGGTGGGCGGTCCCGGGGAAGACGCTCCGGTCGCCCGCCGGGTGGAAGAGGCACTTGCGGGTGCCGTTGTTGCACTTCGCCAGGAGTTCGGCGTCCGAGGGCGGGCCGTCGTCCGCCCTAGCCGACGGCACGGCGACGAGGCAGCCGCTCGCCACCACCAGGGCGGCCAGGGTGCCCGCCCGGCGAGCGCGGTCGCGCGTTCGCAGCATGATGTGTGTTCCCTTCTGGCGGACGCCCGCGGCGTCCGCCGTCGGCCGTGACCGGTGTGCCGTCAGCAGTGGTCGGCCTTCTCGGCGGGGGTCATGGGGCGGGTCCGCTGGGCCATGGTGCTGGTCTCCAGCGGTCCGGTCGCCTCGAACGGCACGTACCAGTAGCGGTGGCCGCGGAACCGGTCCTTGAAGATCAACTCGTAAGTGCCGGAGACCCGTTGCAGGTCGGGCGTGCGCGTGACCCAGCCGACGTGGCCGGGGCGGATGTCCACGAAGGTGGTGGAGCTCTCCGTCACCGCGTGCTTCCAGGCGTGCTCGAAGCTGGTGGTGACACTCGCGCTGAAGACGCCCTCCCAGCCGACGCCGACCGTCATGGACAGGCCGAGACTGTTGGAGTCCTCGGTGGTGTCCGACCAGCCGATGCCCGAACGCTGGGACAGGGACGTGCAGTTGTAGTCCTCGTCGCCGACCTTCCGGGTGGGGCCCGCCACCTTCACGGGGGCGCCGCCGGGGTGGAAGACGCACTTCCTGGTGCCGTTGTCGCACTTGGCGAGCAGTTCGGCGGCGGTGGGCGGGGCGTCGTCGGCCCATGCCGCGGGGGCGGCGGTCAGCGTGCTCCCGACGATCAGGGAGGCGACGAGGACGGCCGTCCGGCGCGGACGACGGCGCGGGCCGCGCACGGCACCGTCACCGGGGATGCCGGCCCCGTCACCCGGGATGCCGGTCCCTGCGGACGGAGCGCCGGTCGCGGCGGACGGGGCGCCGGACCCGGCGGACGGGTGGGTGCGCCGCTGCGGCCCCGTCACCGGAACTCGACCGACTGCGCGCGGTCGTTGAACGGACCGTCGATGACCGGGGTCAGGTCCCTGAGCGGCGCGGACTCGACGCCGCCCAGGTACGGCTGCGAGTGCAGCACGATGTCGCACTCGGCCCAGCCCTGCACGGAGGAGACGCGGTCCTTCCAGTCGTCGGGGAGGTTGAAGTAGAAGTCGGCCTTGCCGTCGGCGTGGCAGGGCCTGCTGCCCCAGAGGGTGATCGACCTGCCGCCGTACTGCCAGTGCTCGAACAGGGTGCCGATGACGACGTCGCTCGGCTTCTCCACCCCGGTCTGGGCTCCGGCGGCGTTGTCCTTGATCTGCTGGGTGGCGAACGCCTGCGCCTCGGTCCTGGTGCCGAAGCACTCCTGCTCCTTGCTGCCGATGTTGTAGGCGCAGTGGGAGCCGTCGCCGTGCGGCTCGGCACCCGCGGTGCCGGCCATCAGGGAGGCAAGGAAGAAGATTCCGAGGACACCGGCGCCCGAGGCGGCCGCGGCCCTGCTCCTTCTCGTCGTGAACTGCATGGGGACGAATTTCCTCTCTCTGCGGTGACCGCGTTCTCCGGGATCGCTCGCCCGGAGCGGTCTCTCCTGAGCCCGGTCCGGACGACGGGAATGGGGGTCCGTCCGCCGGATCGCACCGGAGCCGTTCGCCATCCTGCGACCGGACGGCGGGCCGCCACCACCGAAATCCCCGCGCGCTGCCGAGTCTTTGTGGATGACCCGGGCGAGGGTATGTTCTGCTCGTATAGGTCCGCTTTATTAGGGGCCCGTGCCCTGTGAACGCGACGAGAGCGGCCCGCCCCTCCCCCGGACACCGCACCGTTCCGCTCCGCGCGCCCCGGAACAACTGATCGCACCCGGTGAGCAGTTGGCCTGTGACGACGCGGTCCACGGAGCCCGCGCCTCCGGAGGCGGAACGACCGGGTACCGACCGCGAGGGACGCCCGCGCCCCCTCCGGAATTCGGTGCGCCGGAGCGTGCCGCACCACGCCTTTCCCTTCCCGCGACTCACTCAAGGTAGCCGGGCACAGGCCCCGAAACCTACCCCTACCGGCGAACTTCGACCGGTCGGCACCGGGCCGCGACTACGACCCGTGAACGGAATCCTGAACAAAAGCCAAAATGGCATGTTCAAACACCGGGACAAAGCCCGTGCAGGGGCCACACGGTGGGGTCCGGTGAAGTCGGAGAAAGGCGGGTGAACGGTTCGCCGCACCCTCCCCTTTTCCTCACGATCTCGTTATCGGAATGAAATGCGGTCGGGCATCCTGTTTTGCCGGGACGGAAATGCCGTGCCAAGGTGCGACGCGGCACCCGAGGTGTCCGTCACCGCGCGATTCCGCGAGGCGCGGCAACCGCCGGCTTTCCCTTCAGGACCACCGGAGTGCCGGGTGTTCCGGAGCGTCCACGAAAGAGGAACCTTGTCGAACTGGCTTCCTTCCCGTCTGCCGGACCGGCACTCCGTCATCGAGGGCGGTCCGCGCGCGCCCGCCATCGGGCTGCGGCTCTGGGAGGACCGGCGCGGTCCGGTCCTCGCCTACGCGCGCCTGTGCACCGTCGACCGGGCGGCGGCCCACGAACTCGCCGACCAGGTGGTGCGGTACGGCGGGTGCGCGGCGCCGCGCGACCGGTCCTGGCTGGAGGGACTGCCGACCGTGCCCGCCGCCGTCCAGACGGTCCTCGACACGGCGGCGGGCTGGGCGGCGACCCCGGCGGGCCGACAGCTCCTCGCGCCGGACCTGCTGACCTGGCTCGGCACCGCGGGAGCAGACCGGGGCGGCCGGGAGGGCACCCCGCCGCTCGCGGTGCGCGGTCTGCGGGCCATGGGCGCGGACGACGCCGAACTCCTCTGGTGGAGCTGCGTGGAGGGCATCTCCGTCGAGGAGCTGGCCCGCCGCCTCGGCCGCCCGAGCCCGGACGTCCTCACCGACGTCGACCGGGTGCGCGAGGAGTTCAGGGAGCGCTGCCGCCTGGCCCACGGCCTCCACCTCGACGACCCGGTCTGCCGCTCGTACGCCGGGCTGCTGGACGCCACCGCGCGGGAGAGCGCGCCGTCCACGCCCGTCGGCCTGCTCCAGCACCTCGACACCTGCGCGCGGTGCCGTACCGCCTTCACCTGCCTCAGCCTGGACGGCGCCCTGCTCGCCCCGGTGATCGCCGCGGGGACGCTGCGCTGGAAGGGCCGCGTCTACGTGGCGAGACGGCGCCGGACGCTCGCGGCGGCGCCCGCGGTCCCGGCGCCGCCGCCCC
>NZ_FMCI01000233.1 GCF_900091845.1 Streptomyces sp. SolWspMP-5a-2 | reverse complement strand
CACGTCCGGGTAGGTGTCGGGGCGGGCCTGGAGGTAGTCGGCGATGCGGTGCGCGTCCGCGCGCAGGGCGGCCTCCGAGGCCGCGGACAGCATCAGGGGCGGCAACGGGTCGGCCGGTGCGGGCGCGGCGGCCGGGACGTCCCCGGGGTGTTCCAGGAGCAGATGGGCGTTGGTGCCGCCGATGCCGAAGCTGCTGACGGCGGCGACCCTGGGCCGGTCGGCGGGCCAGGGTTCGGCGGCGACCGGGATCCGGAACGGGCCGTCCTCGATCTCCGGGTTGAGGCGGTCGAAGTCCGCGGTGGGCGGGACGGTGCCGTGGTGGACGGCGAGCACGGCGCGCACCAGGCCGACGACCCCGGCCGCCGCGCCGAGGTGGCCGATCTGGCTCTTGACGGAGGAGAGCGCGACCCGGGCGTCGTCGGCGAGTCCGTACGCCTGGCGCAGCGCGGCGGCCTCGACCGGGTCGCCGAGCCGGGTGCCGGTGCCGTGCGCCTCGACGTACCCGAGGTCGGCGCCGCCGCGTCCGCTGCGGTCGAGGGCGGCGCGCAGCGCGGCGCGCTGCCCGGCGACGGCGGGGGCGCTGTAACTCATCTTGTCGGCGCCGTCGTTGTTGATCGCCGAGCCGGTGACGACGGCGTAGACGGTGTCGCCGTCGCGGCGGGCGGCGGAGAGCGGTTTGAGGACGACGACGCCGGTGCCGCTGGCGCCGACGGTGCCCTCGGCGTCGGCGCTGAAGGGGCGGCAGTGGCCGTCGGGGGAGAAGATGTGCTGCGGCCGGTAGGTGTAGCCGTCGGTCAGTTCGGGGTCGACGAGGACACCGCCGACGAGCATCACGTCGGCGTCGCCCTGGCGCAGCGCACCGGCGGCGAGGTGGATGCCGACCAGGGAGCTGGAGCAGGCGGACTGGACGGTGAACGCCGGTCCGGTGAGCCCGAGGTGGTAGGCGGCCTTGGTGGCGAGGAAGTCCTTCTCGTGGTGCAGGGCGAGCCGGAAGCCGTCGGGCAGGGCGGCCGGGTCGGCGTCGCGCAGCATGCGCTGGAAGTAGGTGTTCTCGCCGCAGGACGCGATCAGGCCGACGCGCTGTCCCTCGGGGTCGCCGAGACCGGCGTGGCTGAGGGCCTCGACGCAGTTCATCAGGAGCTGGCGCTGCTGCGGGTCCATCAGCCGTGCCTCGTGCGGGCTGAGGGTGAAGCGGGCCGGGTCGAAGGCGAGGGGGTCGTCGAGCTGGGCGCGGACGCCGACCCGTCCGCCGGTCGCGGTGAAGTGCTCCATGCCGCGGCGTCCGGTGGTGACGAGGTCCCAGAACGCGGCGAGGTCCGGGGCGCCGGGCAGCCGGACGGCCATGCCGATGACGGCGATGGGCTCGTCCGCCCGGTCCGCGCGCGGCGTTCCGGCCGGTGCGGGCGTCGCGGCCGGGGTGGTTGCCCCGCCGACGAGCCGGGCCAGCGCGCGCGGCGTGACGTGCTCGAACAGGTCGGGGACGGAGAAGGCGAGGTCGCCCTCGCCCGCGCAGCGGAGCTGGAAGCGCATCAGGTCGAGGCTGGTGGCCCCGGCGTCGAAGTAGCGCTGGTCGACGGCGACCGTCCGGCCGGTCACCGCTTCGAAGAGGTCCGTGAGGCGTCGTTCGAGCGGGGTCAGGGCGCCGTCCGCGGCGATGGCCGGGAGGAGTTCGCGGCCGGGGGCGGTGAGGGCCGCGCGCCGGTCCAGTTTGCCGCTCGGGGTGCGCGGCAGGTCGGTGAGCAGGCGGTAGCGGGCGATCCGCACGTAGGCGGGGAGCAGGCTCGCGAGGTGGTCGGCGAGGTCGGCGGGGTCGGGGTCCGCGCCCCGGCACTGGAGGGCGGCGACCAGGCGTCCGCCGGCGACCGCGGCGACCGCGTTGGCGATCCCGGGGAACTGGAGCAGCGCGGCCTCGATCTGGCCCAGCTCCAGGCGGTGGCCGCCCAGTTTGACCTGGCTGTCGTCGCGGCCCGCGTAGTGCAGCAGGCCCTGCAGGTCGAAGCGGGCCCGGTCGCCGGTGCGGTAGAGGGTGCCGAGTCCGGGGTCGTCGGTGAACCGGGCCTCGTGCGCGGCCGGGTCGCCGAGGTAGCAGCGTCCGGCCATCGGGCCGCCGATGAGGAGGTCGCCGGTGACGCCGGGCGGCACGGGCAGCCCCGCCTCGTCGACGACCCGCAGCACGGCGCCCGTGACCGGGTGCCCGATCGCCGGGCGCGCGGGCCAGCCGTCGGGGTCGCCCGTCAGGCGCAGGGCGCTGACCACGTGGGTCTCGGTCGGTCCGTAGTGGTTGAACAGGCGCGCGCCGGAGGGCAGTCCGGCGAACCAGCGCCGGATGGCGTCGGTGCACACCAACTGCTCGCCCGCCGTGACGACGTCACGCAGCCGGGAGGGGAACAGGCCGGTGCGCGCGCCGTGTTCGGCGAGCAGTTGCAGCGCCACGTACGGCAGGAAGACGCGTTCCGCGCCGCCGCGCTCCAACTCCGCGAGCAGCGTGGGCACGTCGTGCCGCCAGGCCGGTCTCACCAGGCGCAGTTCGCCGCCCGAGCAGAGGGTGGTGAGGATCTCCTGGAAGGAGACGTCGAAGGAGAGCATGGAGAACTGCTGGGTGACGGCGGGCCGTTCGAGGCCGCCTTCGGTCCGCTGCCAGGTCAGCAGGTTGCACAGGGTCAGGTCCGGGACCTGGACGCCCTTGGGGGTGCCGGTGGAGCCGGAGGTGAACAGCGTGTACAGCGGGCGCAGCGCCCGGTGGCCGGAGTGCGCGGGGGCGGGCTCCGGGGCGTCGGCGAGGGTCAGGGCGAGGCGGCGCAGCGCGGGCGGGGCGAGGGTGTCGAGGACGGCGAGGTCGTCGGGTGCGGCGAGCACGCACAACGGGTCGGCCTGGTCGAGGACATGGCGCAGCAGCGCCGGCGGGTAGGCCGGGTCGAGGGGGACGATCGTCAGGTTGAGGCGGGCCGCCGCGAGGACGGCCACCAGGTGCTCCACGGAGGGCTGGAGGTAGAGCGCGACGGCGGCGGGGGCCGCGGGGTCGGCGGGGGCCAGCGGGGCGAGCCGGACGGCCAGCGCGTGGGCCTGCGCGTCGAGTTCGGCGTAGGTGAGGGTGGTGTCGCCCAGGGAGACGGCGCGGGCGCCGGGGGTGCGGGCGGCCTGGCGGGCGAAGCCGTCGGCGACGGTGCGGAAGTCCGGGGCGGCGGGGGCGGCGCGGCCGGGCTCGGGCAGGGCGTGCCGGTAGGGGGCGACCAGGTCGCGCAGGGTGGCGCCGGAGTCGCCGGTGAGGTGGTCGAGGGCGTCGCGGAAGAGGCGGGCGGCGGCCTCGGCGCGCTCGGCGCCGATGTCGTCGCGGTACTCCCAGAGGCAGTCGAAGCCTGAGTCGTGCTCGACCACGGAGAGGGTCAGCGCGCACTTGGCGCCGAGGGGTTCGGGCCAGCGGGCGCCGATGGCGCAGCCGTCCAGCTCCAGGGTGGAGACGTCGGTGTTCTCCAGCACGAAGAGGTGGTCGAAGAGCGGGGTGCGGGCGCGGAACGCCTGCCCGGCGAGGACGTCGGCGAGGGCGACCTCCTGCCCGTCGAGGACGGTGCGGACGGTGTCGGCGTGCGCGGCGAGGAGGGCGGCGAGCGGGTCGTCCGGCCGGGCGGCGAGGTCCAGCAGGACGGTGTTGGCGAACATGCCGACGGCGTCGTCGAACGCGGGGAGCGATCGGCCTGCGACCGGGGTGGCGATCAGCGGGCGGGTCTGGCCGGTGATGCCGTAGAGGCTCGCGGTGAACGCCGAGACCAGGATCTGGAAGCGGGTGAGGCCGAGGTCGGCGGCGCGCCGGTCGAGGGCGCTGCGGCGGCCCAGGTCGAGGGAGGTGCGCAGCAGCCGGGCGGCGGGAGGGCCCTGCCCTTCGGGGGCGGGCAGCACGGGGGACGGTTCGGGGGCGTCGGCGTAGTGGGCGCGCAGCCGCTCGCCGCGGTCCCGGTAGCCGGGGGCGGCGTGCCACTCCCGCTGCCAGCGCGCGAAGTCGAGGGGGGTGGTGGTGGGCGCCGGGCGGTGGCCGGGGTCGGCGTAGGCGGCGCCGAGGTCGCGGTAGAGGAGGTTGAGGGACCAGCCGTCGACGGCGACGTGGTGCAGGTGCAGGAGCAGCAGCCCGCCGTCCGGGCGCGGGGCCCATCCGGCGCGCAGCATCCGGGGGTCGGCGAGGTCGAAGGGGGGTGCGAAGAAGCGGTCGGCGGTCTCCTGCCACCGCTCCCCCGCCCGGGTCCCGCACGGCTGCCAGGGGTCGTAGGGGTCCTCGGTGCGCTGGAGCAGGCCGTCCGGGGTGGGCACCAGGCGGGTGCGCAGCGCCGGGTGGGCGGCGACCAGGGTGCGCAGCGCGCGGCGCAGGGCGCTCTCGTCGACCGGGCCGGTGATCCGCAGGACGACGGGGACGTCGTAGGAGCGGTCGCCGGGGTCGCGCCGGTGCAGCAGCCAGAGGCGTTCCTGCTCGCTGGTGGCGGGCGCGACCGGTCCTTCGGGGCCGGGGGCGAGCGGCGGGTGGTCGCCCGCGCCCGCGCCGGGGGCGTGCACGGCCTCGGCGAGGGCGGCGAAGTCGGCGCGCAGCACGAGGTCCTGGGGGAGGTCGACGGCGAAGCGGCGCTGGATCGCGAACCGGAACCGCAGCGCCTTGAGGGAGTCACCGCCGCTGGGTATCCAGCGGTCGTCGGGGCGCAGGGCGCCGACGGCGAGGATCTCCTCGGCGATCTCCAGCACCGGCCGCTGCCGGTCGGTGACCGGGGCGGCGTCCTCGCGGGCACCGCGCCAGGGGGTGCGGGCGTCGCGCAGCAGGGCAGCCCGGTCGACCTTGCCGTTGGGGGTGAGCGGGAGGGCGGCGACCCGGTGGGTGCGGTGGGGGCGCATGTAGGCGGGAAGGGCGGCGGTGAGGTGGCGCTCCCAGTCGGCGTGCGCGAGGTCGTCGTCGGTGACCACGAAGGCGAGGAGTTCGTTGCGGTCGTCCGCGTCGCGCCGGGTGCACACGTACGCCTGGCGGACGGCGGCGAGGGTGAGGATCTGCCGTTCCACCTCGCCGGGTTCGATGCGGAAGCCGCGCACCTTGACCTGCCGGTCGGCGCGGCCGACGTAGCTGATCCGGCCCTCGGCGTCCTGGGTCACCAGGTCCCCGGTGCGGTACCAGCGGCGCGGGGTGCCGTCGGGGTCGGGGAGGTGGACGAAGCTGCGGGCGGTCTGCTCCGGGAGGTTGCGGTAGCCGCGGGCCAGCGCCGGTCCGCTGAGCAGGAGTTCGCCGACGTCGTCCACCGCGGCGGCGCGTCCGTCCTCGGTGCGCACCAGGACCCCCGGTGCCGTCGAGGGGGGTGCCGACCGGGACGGAGTCGCCGTCGAAGTCGGCCGGGATGGGGTGGCAGAGCGCGAACGTGGTCGCCTCGGTGGGTCCGTACGCGTTGTGCAGGACGGTGCCGGAGTGCGCGTTGGCCCGGTACCAGCGGCGGATCAGGCGGGAGTTGGGCTGTTCGCCGCCGACGAGGACCTGGCCGACCCCGGCGAAGCAGTCCGGCACCTGCTCGACGACGGTGTTGAAGAGGGCGACGGTGATGAAGAGGATCGAGACGCGGCGCTCGCGCAGGGCGGCGGCGAGCCGGGGCGGGCTGTGCACCTCGGTGTCGTCGAGCACGACGCAGGCGCCGCCGGTGAGCAGCGGCGTCCACACCTCGAAGCTGAGCGCGTCGAAGGCCGGGTTGGACAGGCAGGCGAAGCGGGCGCCGCCGCTCAGGTCGAGGTAGCCGGGCCGGGCGAGCCGCAGCACGCCCTCGTCGGTGACCTCGACGCCCTTGGGGCGGCCGGTCGACCCGGAGGTGTAGAAGACGAACGCGGTGGCGGGATCGCCGTGACCGGCGTCCGCCCCGGTGCGCGCAGCGGGGACGGCGGGTTCCGCCTCCCCCAGGAGCAGGTCGGCGCGCAGGCCCTCGGCGTCCGGCGCGGTGCCGTCGTGGACGACGGTGACGGCGCCGGAGTCGTCGAGGATGTGCCGCTGCCGGTCGGGCGGGCTGAGCCGGTCGAGCGGGACGACGGTGGCGCCGGCCCGGCGGATGCCGAGCATGACGCAGACCAGTTCCCAGGAGCGGGGCAGGCAGACGGCGACGGCCTGCCCCGGCCGGACACCGCGGGCCCGCAGCCGCGCGGCGACCCGGGCGCTGAGCACGTCGAGTCCGGCGTAGTCGAGGGTGCGGGCACCGTCCTGCACGGCGACGGCGCCGGGGGTGCGGCGGACCTGGTCGAGCACGGCGGCGGCGAGCGGGGACCCGGCGGGAGCGTCCGGGGTCACGGGGGTGTGCTCCACGGAGGGTGCGTCCGGGGCCGGGGCGGCTCCCGACGCGGCCGGGGTCTCCGGGGCTGCGGGAGTGTCCGGGGTCGAGGGGGTGTCCGGGGTGTGCATCAGGCGTCACCCTCCGGTGCGGTCGCCTGCGCCGCGGGGGCCGGCGGTGGTGCGTGGTGGGCCAGTTCGGCGGCGAGCAGCGCGCCGACCCGGGCGGTCTCGGCGCCCTCCAGGATCTCCCAGTGGTCGCACTCCATCGTCTCGACCAGGAACTCGCCCCGCGCGCGCCGCTGCCAGAAGGCGCGGACCTCGGCGTGCCCGGGGGTGTCGGCGCCGTCGGGCACGGCCTGGGCGAGGACCACCCGGGCCGGTGAGGCGGCCGGGACGTGCGCGCGGGCGGTGAGCCGGTTGTGGTTGTAGAGGCGGAAGTAGCGGTCCACCTGGGCGTCGTCGATGCCCGGGTACATGCCGTTGAACCGGACCAGCTTGTCGCGGAACTCGGCCGCGTCGACGGCCGTGATGGCCTCGCGCGCGGCGGGGTCGTCGGTGGCCTGGGTGTCGAGCAGGACGACGCTGACGTCGGTGCGCCCGGCGCGGTGCAGCAGGCGTCCCATCTCGTGGGCGACGAGGCCGCCGTAGGAGAGGCCGGTCAGCACCAGCGGCCCCGCGCCGAGGGGTTCGAGGAAACCGAGGTAGGCCTCGGCCATCGCCTCCACGGTGGGCAGGACCTCCTCGCCGGGGTTCACGCCCGGCGACTGGATGCCGTACAGGCCGGTGCCCTCGGGCAGGAAGGCGGCCAGCGGGAGGTAGCAGAAGGCGGTGCCGCCCGCCGGGTGGACGCAGATCACCCGGGGGCCGGTGCCGGGACGGAACTCGATGAGGCTGCCGGGGGCGCGGTCGGTGCCGTCCTCGCGCAGCAGCGCGCCGAGCGCCTCTATGGTCGGCCGCACCATGACCTCGGCGACGGGCAGGTGCCGTCCGAACGTCTCGCCGACGTCGTGGGCCATCCGGATCGCGGAGAGCGAGGTGCCGCCGATGTCGAAGAAGTTGTCGCTGACGCCGATGTCGGGGTGGAGCAGGATGCCCTGCCATATCCGGTACAGGGCGTGCTCGACGTGGTCGCGCGGGCTGGCCGTGTTGACCTGGTCGGAGGTCTGCTCGCGGACCATGCGCAGCAGGGCGGCGCGGTCGACCTTGCCGCTGCGGTTGAGCGGGAGGGTCTCCAGGTCGAGGACGACGGCCGGGATCATGTAGTCGGGCAGGGTGCGGGCGAGCGCGGCGCGCGGGTCGGCGAGGGCGGGTGCGGAGCCGCGGCCGACACCGGCCACCAGCCGGGGCTGCCCCGCGGTGTCGCGGTCGACGAGGACGACGGCCTCGCGCACCCCGTCCAGGCGGGTCAGCGCGGCCTCGACCTCGGCGGGCTCGATCCGGAAGCCGCGCAGCTTGACCTGGTCGTCGGCGCGGCCCGCGTAGTGGGCGGCGCCGTCCTCGTCCCAGCGGGCGAGGTCCCCGGTGCGGTAGACGCGGGCGCCGGGCACGAACGGGTCGGGCAGGAAGCGTTCCTCGGTGAGGTCGGGGCGCCCCAGGTAGCCGCGGGCCAGGGACGCGCCGCCGAGGTACACCTCCCCCACCACGCCGGGCGGCACCGGCTGCATGCGCGCGTCGAGCAGGTAGAGGCGGGTACCGGGCAGCGGACGGCCGATCGGGCAGGGGCGTTCCAGGGGGCGGAAGTCGTAGTGGGCGGTGCTGTAGAGGGTCGCCTCGGTGGGGCCGTAGCCGAAGGTGACGCGCAGGCCGGGCAGCAGGCGCGTCATCCGGTGCAGGGCCGCCTCGGTGAGGGACTCGACGCCGGTCAGCAGCTTGCGCAGCGGCAGGTCGCGCAGCCGCTCGGCGGGGTCCTCGTCGATCCAGCGGACGTAGGCGGGCGGCAGGAACGCCTGGGTGACGGCGTGTTCGCGCATCCAGGCCAGCAACTCCCGCGGGTCGCCGCGCAGTTCCTCGGGGACGATGTGCACGCTGCCGCCGGTGGTGAGCGGCAGCAGCAGTTCGTGCACGGAGGCGTCGAACCCGATGCTGGACCAGGCCGAGCCGACCTCGCCGGGGCCGGTGCCCATCCGGTCGTGCCAGACGCGGAAGAGGTTCAGGACGCTGCGGTGCTCGACGGCGACGCCCTTGGGCCGTCCGGTGGAGCCCGAGGTGAAGATCACGTAGGCGAGGTGTCCGGGGGCGCGCGGGAGGTCGGCGGGCGGCCGGTCCCCGGTGTCCCCCTCGGCGGTGACGGCGCCGAGGTCGAGCCAGTCGGCGGGGCGTTCACCGGCAGGGTGGTCGCTGAGGACGAGGGGGCAGCGGGCGTCCTCGACCATCGCGGCGAGCCGTTCGGCGGGCTGGCCGGGGTCGAGCGGGAGGTAGGCGGCGCCCGCCTTGAGGATGCCGAGGATGCCGACGGCGAGGTCGCGGGTGCGGCGCGCGTGCAGTCCGACGACGTCGCCGGGGCGGACCGCGCGGGCGGTCAGGGCGTGGGCGAGCCGGTTGGCGGCGCGGTCGAGGTCGCCGTACCCCAGGGGTCCCGCGCGGTCCACGACGGCGGTCCGGTCGGGGTGCGCGGACGCCCGCGCCTCGAACAGGTCGGTGAGGGAGGGCGCTTCACGCAGGGCGACGGCGGTCGGGTCGGCGGCCTCGGCCTCGGCCCCGCTCCCGGCCCCGGGTCCGGTCGCGGTCCAGCTCCCTGCCCCGGCCCCGGCCCCGGCTTCGGGCGCGGCCCCCGGTCCGGTCCCGGTCGCGTCGCCCGCGCCGATGAGCCGCAGGAGCGCCTCGGGCGCCATCATCTCCAGGGTGCGGATGTCGCGTTCGGGGTGGCGGACCATGTCGGTGAACAGGTGCCCCAGGTGGACGGCCCAGCGTTCGGCCGCGGCGGCGTCGAAGAGGGACGTCGCGTAGTCGAGCTGCCCGACGAGACGGCCCTCGGAGACGGCGGCCGCGAAGGCGAGGTCGAACTTGGCGGGCGCGTCCTCGATGGCCAGCGGCGCGATCTCCACACCGTCCAGCTTCATCAGGTCGTACCGGTCGGGCACCCAGGCCAGCATGGTCTGGAAGAGCGGGGAGTGGGAGGCGCTGCGCGGTGTCTTCGCGACCTCGACGATGCGCTCGAAGGGCAGGTCCTGGTGGGCCTGCGCGTCCCGCACGACGCGCTCGGTGCGGGCCAGCGCCTCGGCGACGGTGACCGGGCCGGAGAGGTCGACGCGCATCGGCAGCGTGTTGACGAGGAACCCGACGAGGTCGGCGGCCCCGGGGGCGCGGCGGGCGGCGACCGGGCAGCCGACAACGATGTCGTCCTGTCCGGAGAGCCGGGCCATGAGCACCGACCAACCGGTCAGGACGGTCACGAACAGAGTGGTGCCGTGCGCCCTGGCCAGGTCGAGCAGGTCGGCGGTGGTCGCGGTGTCCAGCGCGAACTCGACCCGCCCGCCCTCGTAGCGCTGTTCCGCCGGACGGGGTCCGCGCATCGGGAGTTCCAGTGCGGCGGGCGCGTCCCGCAGGACGTCTTTCCAGTGCTCCTCGTGGACGGCGAGTCCGCCGCCGAGAACCGCCTCGCGCTGGGCCTCGGCGAGATCCGCGCACTGCACCGCGAGTTCCGGCAGGACGGCCGTCGCGCCGCCCGTGAACTCCGCGTACAGCAGCTCGACTTCCCGCATCATCACGAACATCGAGGCACCGTCGAAAATGCAGTGGTGCAGGGTCAGCAGCAGGACGTGGCGCTCCGTGCCCAGGACGAGCAGGCGCCCGCGCGCGAGGGGGCCCGCAGCGAGGTCGAAGGGCCGCTCCGCCTCGTCGCGCTGGCGGTCGGCGACGGTCGCGTCGGCGCTGTCCGAGGCGGTCAGGTCCTCGACGTGGAGGGTGAACCCGGCGCCCGGCGGGTCGATGTGCTGGAGGACGGCACCGGTCCTGCCGACCAGCCGGGTCCGCAGGCTCTCGTGCCGGTCGGCGACCACGTCGAACGCTCTCACCAGGGCGTCTCGGTCGAGCGGGCCGGTGAGGGTGAAGGCCAGGGTCTCGTTGTACGCGGCGCCCGCGCCCGGCAGCTGGGCCAGGAACCAGAGGCGCTGCTGCGCGAAGGAGGCGGGCCTGACCCGGGTGGCCGGACCTGCGGGGGCGGGGTGGGGGGTGCTCTGCACCGGCAAGGCCTGGCCTTCCTGTCGGGGGGAACGAGGGCGCGGCGAAGGCGTGGTGCGCGGCGGCACCACGGGGCGTCGATCGGCGGTGGAATTGCCGAAACAGGGGGTGGGGGAAATGGTCCGGGAAATACGCGCGATTTAGCCGTTGTTCCTGTTGCGTGAGTTATGTGGAGTTTCTTGTGCGACTCCTTGACACCGCTGTGATCATCAGCCACGGGCTCAGGACATGTCAACACTTGACTTTCGCCGCCGACTTCACGTAGACGGCCCGGTGCCGAAATCCCCGCACAACGGCCGGAGTGGTAACGCGGACTACGACCCGAGGGGTAAAGAGAGATCCATGTTCGACAGACTGAACGGAATGCGGGTTTGAACTCCGTAAGGGCATTCAAAAGGGTCCGCGACCGCCTCGGCGGCGGCCACGGACCCGGGAGCGGCTCGGCTCAGCGCTTGATCTCCTTGATCTTCAGCATGCGCGTGATGACCTTGTCCAGCTCGTCGTCCTCGAAGACCTTCTTCCAGTCGTCGCGGACGATCGACTCGCGGCCGTAGTCCATCGCGATCAGGCAGGCGTCGGAGAACGGGTTGGAGCCCTTGAGGGTGTTCGCGAGCGCGACCTGGGTGTGCCCGAGGAGCATGGCGCGGGCCGCCTTCTCCGGGACGCCGACGGTGTGCACGGTCTCGTGCAGCGCCTCCGTCAGCAGGGCGCCGACCATGCAGGCGATGGTCTCGACGAGGGTCGGCTCCAGGACGGCGAGCTGCTTGACGGTGACCCAGTGGACGTCGACGACCGGCGCGTACATCACGCGGATGACGGAGTCGGCGAGCTTCTGCTTGGCCTCGTCGCCGCCCTCGTACGCGGCCACCACCTCCTGGGGGGCGGCGATGCCGCCGAAGGTGTCCTGCCACTCCTCCTTGGTGGTGCGCTCCAGGAACACCGACGGGTGACAGGGGTGGGCGCACGCGTAGTGGACGTCCTCGCGGGCGAAGAGGAGCCCGGCGTAGGCGGCGGCCGGGTCGAGGGTGAGGACGACCGCGCCGGTCTTCATCAGCGGCACCAGTTCCTCGGAGACCTTGCCGAGGACGATGTCCGGGACGGCGAGGATGACCACGTCCGCCTCGGCCGCGGCGGCGGCGGACTCGGTCAGCTCGCGGCCCAGGCCGCGGATCAGCTCCTGGCCCGCGGGCGAGGCCTCGCTGAACAGGACCCGGAAGTCGCTCTCGACCAGGTTGTTGGAGACTCGCTGGCCCATCTTGCCTGCGGCCCCGATGACGGCGACGGTCGTGACGTCGACCTGGGTCTGGATCTCGGTGGCCATTACGCGCTCCTCAGAAGGGTGTCGATGCTGTGCTGCGTCCACTGGTGTTCGAGCCGGGCTGTGGTGTCGAAGCCGTCGTCCTGCCATGGGAGCCAGTGCTCCACGATCTGGTTGACGCCGCGGTCGGGGCGGGCCTCGCGGACCGCGGCGATCATGCCGTCGCGGTCGAGCAGGCCCTCGCCGAGCGGGCAGCCCGCGTAGGTGAAGCCGACCCATCCGTCGCGGCGGGTGAAGGAGAAGTCCTTGACGTGGATGTTGACCACGTGGGGCGCGGTCGCGGCCACGACGTCCACCGGGCGTTCCAGGCGGGCGACGCTGTTGCCGGGGTCGAGGACGACCCCGAGGTGCTCGCTGCCGACCCCGCGCACGACGGCCAGCAGGTCGTCGGTGGAGACCTGCTCGTAGGTCTCCAGGCCGAGCGTCACCCCGGCGTCGGCGTAGGCGGGCACCGTCTCCTTCAGGAGCGCGGTGGCCTCGTCGGTGCCGGGCCGGTGGTCGGCGGTGTTGAGCATGGAGCGGACGAGGGTGACGTCCAGCTCCCGGGCCAGGTCGAGGTAGCGGCGCAGGTGCTCGGGCCGGACGCCCCGGGTGCCGAGCTCCAGGGCGAGCCCGAGGTCGCGGGCGGTGGCGCGCAGGTCGGCGAGCCGGGCCCGGTCGTAGCTCTCGATGTCCGGGTAGTCGCAGATCTGGAAGACCTGGCCGCCGAGGCTCGCGGTGTCGCGCAGCATGTCGGTCAGGGACATCGGGCGCGGGGCGCGCGCCGAGATCCGCCAGAAGTAGGCGTAGGTGCTGATGCCGTGGGCCATCACGCCACCGCCGCCGGGGTGCGGATCTCGTCGAGGATCGCCTCGACGTTGGCCGGGTCGTGGGCGAAGCGGCCGAGGAAGAGTCCGTCGGCGCGGCCCGCGAGCCGGGGCAGCAGACCGGGTCCCGCGCTGCCGCCGTAGATGACGGTGGAGTCGGGGTGGTCGGCGGCGCGGGCGTCGAGCCAGTCGCGCAGGGCTCCGCAGACGGTCGCGATGTGCTCGGCCGAGGCGGGCTCGGGCGCGCCGATGGCCCACTGCGGCTCGTAGGCGAGGACGACGGTGCCGGTCAGGCCCTGGAGCAGCCGGGCGGCCTCGGCGACGGTGCGCCGCGCCGCCTCCTGCGGGGTGCCGGGGTCGCGTTCGCCGACGCAGAGCACGGGGGTGAGCCCGTTGCGCAGGGCGGCCGCGGTCTTGGCGGCGACGACGGTGTCTCCCTCGCCGTACAGGCGGCGCCGTTCGGCGTGGCCGACCTCGGCGTAGTGGCAGCCGATCTCCTTGAGGAGCGGGCCGCCGACCTCGCCGGTGTAGGGGCCGGTGTCCTCGGTGGCGAGGTCCTGGGCGCCGACCGACACGCCGAACGGGGTGAGGATCCCGGCGGCCGGGACGAGCGCTGGGAACGCGGGCAGCACGAAGAGGCGGGCGGCCCCGGAGGTGACGGCCTGGTGGGTGCGCGCCAGGTCGGCGATCCTGCGGGCCCAGTTGAGCGTCTGGTGGTGGCCGAAGTACATCTTCAGGCTCACCCCCAGCAGCAGGGGGCGGGGTGACGGTGCCGGCATCAGGCGGCTTCCTCGCCGGTGTCGGCGGTGTTCTCGTACTCGCTCATCAGCCGCACCTTCTCGGCGGAGGCCGAGGTCTCGTCGAAGCGGTAGGTGAGCCACTCGGCGGCGAGCCTGCGGGCGAGTTCGAGGCCGACGACGCGCTGTCCGAACGTCAGGACCTGGGCGTTGTTGGAGAGGATGGCCCGCTCGACCGAGAAGGAGTCGTGGGCGGTGACGGCCCGGACGCCCTTGACCTTGTTGGCGGCGATGGCCACGCCGAGGCCGGTGCCGCAGACCAGCAGGGCGCGGTCGGCCTCGCCGCGGGCGACCATCTCGGCGGCGGCGATGGCGACCGTCGGGTAGGCGGTGTGCCCGTCGGCGTCGACGCCCACGTCGGTGACCTCGGCGACGAGGGCGCTGCCCTGGAGGTCGCGCTTGAGGGCTTCCTTGTACTGGTGGCCGGCGTCGTCGGATCCGACGACGATGCGGAGCTTGTCGGTCATATCGGCTTTCCTCAGTGGTGGTCGATCAGCACGCCGCGGACGGCGCGGGTGATGAGGGCGAGGGAGTGGGCGCCCGCGTCCGGGGTGCCCAGGGACTTCTCGGCGTGCGGGCGGGCGCGGCCCTTGCGGGGCAGCAGGTCGGCGGTGGCCGACGCGGCCGTCTCGGCGGCGTCGGCGGCCCGGTCCCAGGCGGCGGCGAGCGGGACGCCGTCGGCGGTGGCGGCGGCGAGGGTGTCGGCGAAGGGGACGAGGACGTCGACCATCGTCTTGTCGCCGACCTCGGCGCCGCCGAGCCTGCGGACCGCGGCGGACGCCTCGGTGACGCCGTCGGCGACCCGGGCGGCGGTGGGCTTCTCGTCGTCGCCGAGGGCGCCGCCGAGGGCGCGGAGCATGCTGCCCCACAGGGCTCCGCTGGTGCCGCCCGCCCTGTCGGACCAGGCGTCGGCGGCCCTGACCAGCACGGTGCCCGCTCCGGCGCCCCGGGCGTGCGCGTCGGCGGCGGCCAGGCGGGCGGCGGTGGAGCCGCGCTGCATGCCGATGCCGTGGTCGCCGTCCCCGGCGACGGCGTCGATGCGACCGAGTTCCTCGGCGTGGTCGTCGACCGTGGCGGCCAGCGCGTCCAGGGCGGCGAGGACGACGGCGGCGGCCCGCCGGGAGGCGTCGGACGCCTCGGGCACGGTCTGCTCGTCGCTCTCCTCGGCGGTGACGGCCGCCGCCGCGGCGTGCTCGGGGGCGGCCGGCGCGCCCTTGCGGAAGGCGGGGGTGTCGGCGGGCGCGCGCCACAGCGCGCTCAGGCCGTCGTCGAGCCAGGTGAGGGTGAGCGAGATGCCCGCCATGTCGAAGCTGGTGACGAGTTCGCCGACCTCCGGGTCGACGATCTCCACCCCGGCGTCGCCGAGGAGTTCGGCGACCTTGCGGTAGACGACGAACAGCTCCTCGTACTTGACCGAGCCGAGCCCGTTGAGGATCACCGCGGCGCGCGCTCCGGCCGGGCCCCCGACCCCGTCGGGCACCTCCTTGAGCAGGGAGGTGACCAGCAGTCGGGCCGCCTCGTCGGCGGTGGGCAGGGACTCCTCGCCGATGCCGGGCTCGCCGTGGATGCCGAGGCCGACGGCCATCCGCGCCTCGGGCACGGTGAACAGGGGGTGGTCGGCGCCGGGCAGGGTGCAGCCGGAGAAGGCGATGCCGAAGGAGCGGGTGCGGGCGTTGGCGTGCTCGGCGACGGCCAGCACCTCGTCCAGCGGCAGCCCCTGCTCGGCCGCGGCGGCGGCCGCCTTGAAGACCGGGAGGTCACCGGCTATCCCGCGGCGCTTGGCGGTCTCCTCGGGTCCGGCGCTGGAGATGTCGTCGGTGACGGCGAAGGTGCGCGCCCGGACGCCCTCGCCGGTGAGGCGTTCGGCGGCCTGTCCGAAGTGCAGGACGTCACCGGCGTAGTTGCCGTACATCAGCAGCACCCCGGCCCCGCCGTGCGCGGCGCGGGCCACGGACCGGATCTGCTGGGCGGACGGGGACGCGAAGACGTTGCCGACCGCCGCGCCGTGCGCGAGGCCGCGGCCGACCAGGCCGGAGAAGGCCGGGTAGTGGCCGGAGCCGCCGCCGATCACCACGGCGACCTGCCCCTCGGGGGTGCCCCCGGCCCGCACCACTCCCCCGGTGACCGGGCGGACCCAGCGCCGGTGGGCGGCGGCGAATCCCTCCAGGGCCTCGTCGGCGAAGGCGGCGGGGTCGTTGAACAGGCGGGTCATCGAAGGGCCTCCATGGGCTCCTGCTCGGTTCCGGAGGCCGGGTCGGCGGTGCGGTTGCGGGCGGAGAGCCAGATCATCAGGACGGCCGACAGCAGCATGAAGAAGCCGACCAGGTAGAGCGGTACGTAGTAGGCGCCGGTCCAGTCCTTCAGCCAGCCGGTGACGTAGCTGGCCGCGAACCCGGCGATGTTGCCCGCGGTGTTGATGAGGGCGATGCCGGCCGCGGCGGCGGCCCCGGTGAGGAACCGGGAGGGCACCGACCAGAAGACGGGCAGCGCGGCGAAGATCGCGCAGGCGGTGACGGTGATGACGGCGACGGTCGCGGCAGGCGACCCCATGTACAGGGCGAGCGGGATGCTCAGACCGCCGACCACCGCGGGGCCCGCGACGTGCCAGGTGCGGGTGCCGTGCCGGGTGGCGTGCCGGGTCCAGAAGAAGAGGACGACGGCCGCGGGCAGGTACGGGATGGCGGTGATCCACGCCTTGTCCATGACGCTGAACGTGGTGTCGTACTGGTCCTGGAAGCCGTTGATGATCGTCGGCAGGAAGAACGCGAGCGCGTAGAGGCCGTAGACGAAGCCGAAGTAGACGAGGGCCAGGACCCAGACCCGGCCGCTGGCGAACGCGGCCCTCAGGTCGCCCTTGGCGTGCTTGTCCTGGTGCCCGGTCTTGCGCGCGTTCTCGGCGGCGAGTTCGTCCGTCAGCCAGTCGCGCTCCTCGGGGGTGAGCCAGGTGGCGTCGGCGGGCTTGTCGATCAGGTAGAACCAGGCGATGACGCCCAGCAGGATCGCGGGGATCGACACGAAGAGGAACATCACCCGCCAGCCCTCGAGGCCGAACAGCCCGTGGTGGCCGATCAGCCACCCGGCCAGCGGGGCGCCGAGCACGGTGGTGAGGGGCTGGGCCAGGTAGAAGAGGCCCAGGATCTTGGTGCGGTGGCGGGAGGGCACCCACTGGCTCAGGAAGAGGATGGCACCGGGGAAGAACCCGGCCTCGGCCACACCGAGCAGGAAGCGCAGGGTGTAGAGCTGGCCGCTGCTGTCCACCCAGGTGAACAGGAGCGAGACGATGCCCCAGGTCACCATGATCCGGGCGAGCCAGCGGCGGGCCCCGAACCGGTGCAGTGCCATGTTGCTGGGCACTTCGAGCACGATGTAACCGAGGAAGAAGATCCCGGACGCGAAGCCGAACTGTGCGGCGGTGAGCGCGAGATCCGAACCCATTCCGTTCGGTTCCGCGAACGAGACCGCCGTGCGGTCCAGGTAGTTCACGAAGAACATCAGCGCCACGAACGGAACGAGGCGGACTGAGACCTTCTTGATGGCAGTTCTCTCGACTGCCGCGACAGGCGCGTCGGCACCCATGGGCGACTCCTCGGCTCGCCCGGACAGCTCCGTCCGGGGTGGGTCACTCACCGGCGGCCCGCCAGGAAGCGCGGCCGACCGGATCTCTTTCACGCTATGCCTCCACCTCAAATTGGTCACCAATTTACCAGTGTGGCGACGATCATAGATCGCGACGCGTCCCGACTCTTGACAAACGGGACCTCCGGGACTGATGAACTGCCTGGCCAGTCGGTTGCTCGGGGTATCTGGTTGACTGGTGACCGTGACCAGTCAGCCTGATCAGCACTCCGACGCCGCCGCCCCCGACCTGGCGCGGCTCCTGCGCCCCGTGGTGCGCGAGTCCAACGTCAGCGAGGTCGCGAAGCGGCTGCTCGACCATCTGTCGGCGGGCGACATCCGCCCCGGCACCCGGCTGCCGGCCGAGCGGCAGCTCGCCGAGGCGCTCGGCGTGGCGCGCTCCAGCGTGCGCGGCGCGCTCTCCGCCCTGGACGTCCTCGGCATCATCGAGATCCGCCCCGGCTCGGGCTCGTACGTGCGCGAGGGCACCTCGGAGTTCCTGCCCCGGGCCATCAACTGGGGGCTGATGCTCGGCCAGCGCCGCACCCAGGACCTGGTCGAGGTACGCACCTACATGGAGGGCGTGTCGGCACGCCTGGCCGCGGAACGGGCCACCGACGCGGACGTGACGCTCCTGGAGGGCCACCTGCGCCACATGCGCGACGCGGGCGGCGACGTCGGCGCGTTCATCGACGCGGACATCGCCTTCCACCTGGAGTGCGCGCGCATCGCCCGCAACTCCGTGCTCAGCGACATCCTGCACAGCATCCGCGCGCTGCTCCAGGTGTGGATGGAGCGGGTCAGCGACATCGAGGGCACCGTGAGCGGCACCCTCTGCGAACACGACGCGGTCCTGCGGGCGATCCGCGACCGCGACCCGGAGGCGGCGGACCGGGCCATGGCCGAGCACATGCGCATGGCGAGCGCCCGCCTGCGCGCGTCGGTGGACGGCGGCCGCTAGCCCGCCGAGCACCACCCTCCTCCTCCCGCCCGCTCCGGACGGCATCTCGCTGACGTGACGTCAGTTCGGGTGCCCGGGGCGGGATTTGCCGTTTCCGGACGCTTCCCCGCGGACGGGCGGTGCCGCACCCCGCGCCGGACCGGGCAACCGGGTCCACCCTCCCCGACCGGCACGGGCCCGGCTCGCGCGTGCCCGGGAAGGTCTCGATTCCGAGAATGGGTGATCAGATGGGGAGATAACGTGAAGCAAATATGTTTAGATTGCGCTCAACTCAGCCAAGTGGCCTGAACCCGCCTTCTGTTCCCCTGTCTTGACCACACTCGGGACCCTCGAACGCCCCGGCACGTCCCCCGGGCCGACCCCGGCCCGTCGCTCGCGCACCCTCCAGGTGTCCCTGCTCCGTCTGCCGTCCCCGCTCCAGAAGGGCCCCGCCCATGACCGCCACCGTCTCGAACTTCTATTACGGGGCCGTGACCCCCGTCGCCGCCTACCTCATGGCCTGCATGGGCGCCGCGCTGGGACTCAGATGCACGGTCAGGTCGCTGCGCAACACCCGGCGAAGAAGCGGCTGGCTTGCGCTCGGCGCCATCTCGATCGGCTGCGGCATCTGGACCATGCACTTCATCGCCATGATCGGTTTCAGCGTCGAGGGCGCGCTGGTCAGCTACGACCCGCTGATCACCGTGGCCAGCCTGCTCGTCGCCATCGCCGTGGTCGCCGTCGGCGTCTTCCTGGTCGGCTACCGCGGGACCTCCCCGGTCAACCTCGGTGTCGCGGGCACCGTCACCGGGCTCGGCGTGGCCGCCATGCACTACCTCGGCATGTCCGCAATGGACGCGCACGGCACCCTCAGCTACGACGCGGTCTCCGTGGGCCTGTCCATCCTGATCGCCGTGGTCGCGGCGACGGCGGCGCTCTGGGCGGCCGTGTCGGTGCGCGGGCTCGGGGCGAGCCTCGTCGCCAGCCTCGTCATGGGCATCGCGGTGACCGGCATGCACTACACCGGCATGACCGCCGTCTCCGTGCACCTCACCGGCAACGTCGGCGGCACCCAGTCGTCCACCAGCCTGATGGCGTTCCTGCTGGTGATGCTGGCGGGCCCGCTCGCGGTGCTGCTGGTCGCCGCCGTCATCGTGATGTTCGACCCCGACATGATGCTCGGCACCGAGGACCCCGACCGGGCCGGTGCCCAGGACGCGGGCGCCTCTTCCGGCCTCCCGGCGCAGCAGTCCGGCGGGACGCCGAGGTCCTACACCTCCTGGTGAGCCACCCGCTCCGCGGCGCCCTTCCTCACGGCCGACTCCTTGTTGAGTTCGGCCGTGAACTGCGCCCCGGCCAGCAGCGCGAGGTTGGAGAGCCACAGCCAGATCAGGAAGACGACCACGCCCGCGAGCGAGCCGTAGAGCCTGCTGTAGGTGCTCAGGGCCGACGCGTACACCGCGAACCCGGCGGAGACGGTCAGCCAGAGACCGGCCGCGAGCGCCCCGCCGGGCAGGCTGTGACTGCGCCGCCTGGCGGACGGCGGGCCGGTGTGGAAGAGCACCACCACCAGGAGCGCCACCAGGCACATCAGCAGCGGCCACCGCAGCAGGTTCCAGCCCCAGGCGGCGATCGCGTCCAGGCCGACGAACCGTCCCACGGTCTCCGCGACCGGCCCCGTCAGCAGCAGCACCAGCGCGCTGACGAACAGCAGCCCCAGCAGGGCGACCGCGGTGAGCACGATGCGGTGCGCCTTGCGCCAGGGCGAGCGCCGGTCGGCCACGTCGTGCATCCGGTGCAGGGCGCGGCGGAAGACGGCGAGATAGCTGGAGGCGGACCACAGGGCGCTCGCGGTGCCGACGCACAGCAGGGTCCAGGCGGCGCCGTTGTCCCGCAGGGTGCGGGCCAGCACGTCGTGCAGCTCCGTCCCGGACTGGCCGGGCGAGTAGGCGCTGACGTGGGTGATGAAGTTCTCCGCCGTGTCCGGGCTGATCAGGCTGAACGCGATGACCGTGACCAGCAGCGCGGGCAGCACCGCGAGGATCGAGTAGTAGGTGAGGGCGGCGGCGTAGTCGGAGACGTCGTCGCGCCACATCGACACCGGGGTGCGGCGGAGGGCCTGGCCCCATGTGGTGGGTGTCCACCAGGGCGTCCGGCCCCGCGCGAAGGCGCGGGTGCCGGTGCGGACGGGGGCCGAGGGCTGTTCAGCGGACATGTGTCCTTCGGTGCGGGACGGTGGAGAAGCGGACGTGGGTGCGGACGTCGTACGGGGTGACCGCCCGCTCGGTCTGGGCGCCGAGCGCGGTGAGGGCGGGCAGGACGGCGGCGGGGGTGACGTCGGGCCGCAGCCAGACCCGCATCCTGACCCGCAGCCGCCTGCGCCCCCCGAGGACGCGGGTGCGGCAGCGGGCGACGCCCTCGATGGTGACGGCCCGCTGGGTGACGGCGTCCTCCAGGGCGCGGGTCCGCAGCGTGCTGCCCGCCGCCGCCAGCGGCACCAGCGGGCGGAAACCGCCGTGCAGCTGCCGGGCCGACCAGAGCGCGAGCAGGACGGTGGCGGCGACCGCGGCCATCAGCACCGTGGGCGTCCACCAGCCCTCGTACCGCAGGTCGGCGAGGCTCCGGCGGTCCACGAAGACGGAGTCGGGGGCGGGCACCGGCCACCAGGACGGCAGGTGCGCGGCCCCGGTGACGCGGGGCGCCGTCGCCCAGAGGGCGCCGAGCAGACAGCCGAGACCGGCGACGGCGAGCACGGTCCGGTTGAGGACGGAGCGCATCGGGAACATCAGCGGGTCGCTCCTTCCTGGGCCGGGCCTTCGGTGTCGGGGGCGGTGTGCGGGCGGTCGGGTGGCGTCGGGGAGAGGCCGGCCTGGTGCGGCCGGTCGGGTTCGGTGGCGGAACGGTCGGGGACGGGCAACCGGTCGGCGGGGAGCCGCTCGGTGGGGGCCGGGCGGTGGCCCGGGACGGTGGGCGGTCGGCCGGTGGTGGCCGTTCGCGCCGTCGCGGGATCGATTCCCCGGTTTCCGGATTCGATGTCCGTCTCCATGGAACCCGTGCTTCCCTCCCCCCTCTCGACCTGACCGGTGGCGCGCTCCCCGCCGCCGGTGTCACCGGGCGCGGGGACCGCTCCCCTCTTGGTGAGGTCGACCGCGGGCGGTGCCGCCGGGGCCGGAGCGCCGTCCCAGATCGGCTCGGGACGGACCGTGACCCGCAGGCGCGGGGTGCGGCGCAGGGCACATCCTTCCAGCACCCGCCGGGCCGCGTCCCGCACGGCCTCCCGGGCGCGGTCGCGGTCGCCGAAGGCGAGACCGGCGCGGACGGTGACCCGGCGCCGCCCGACCCTGACCCGCACCTGGCCGACGCCGTCGGTGTCGCGCACCGCGTCCCCGACGAGCGAGGAGAGCGCCGACCGGTCCACAGCCGTGACCAGGCGCGGGGCGCCGGACGTGACGGTGAGCAGGCCGCGCCGTCCGGGGGTGACGGCCAGCGTGATCAGCACCACCCCGAGCACGCCCAGCGCGGCGGCGCCGACGGTGCTCGCGGTGGCCGAGGGCCCGTGGGTGGAGAGCCAGTCGAGGGCGGCCGTGCGCCAGGGGGCGGGCGGCTGGTGCCCGGTGTGGACGAGGACCAGGTCGAAGGCGAGGGCTCCGCAGGCGACCGCCGCGGGCAGCGTGAGCAGGGCGATCGGCAGCCGCCGCTGCGACCACCACCGCAGCGGGGTGCGCCCGGCGGCCTCCACCGCGGCGCCCTCGACCGGGAGTTCCGCGCGGGCCGGGGTGAGGGAGGTGACGCCGACGCGCGGCGCCCGCAGGTCGAGGCCGGTCAAGTGCGCGGTGCGGTGGGCGACGTGGTCCTGGACCCGGCGGGCCGTGTCGGCGAGCGGCGCCGGATAGGGCAGGGGGACCTCGACGGCGACCTCGGCCCGGCGCCCGCGCACCGTCGCCGAGCCCCTCGTCGCCCCCGCGGTGCCCGGCAGGACCTCTGTCGCGGCGCGCTCGGCGATCCGGCGGACGGCCCTGTCGGAGACGGTGGTGGTGCCCCGCCGGGCCGCCGTGGTCATCGACGGCTCCGGTCGTACGCGTCCCGCAGGTCCTGGACCCGGCCGCCGCCGTCCAGCCAGTGCCCGGCGGCGTAACCGAGGCCGCCCAGCGCGGCCACCAGCAGGAAGGCGCCGAACCCCCCGAAGAAACCGGCGAAGGCCAACGCCATCCCGGCGACCATCCCGACGAACGACCTGCTCACTGCGTGCTCCTCCGATACGGCTGACGGTCTGGACGACGGACGCTCTACTCCACGCGCGACTCGGCCGAGGACGGCTGGTCGTCCTCCTCGGGCAGGTGCACGTCGTTCACGGTGACGTTGACCTCGACGACCTCCAGGCCGGTGACCCGCTCCACCGCCGAGATCACGTTCTCCCGGACGTCACGGGCGACGTCGGTGATCGGCACGCCGTACTCGACGACCAGGTCCAGGTCGATGGCGGTCTGGCGCTCGCCGACCTCGACCTTCACCCCGCGGCCCACGTTCGGGCGCCCGCCGGGGACGCGGTCGCGGACGGCGCCGATGGTGCGCGAGAGGCCGCCGCCCATGTCGTACACGCCGGGGATCTCGCGGGCTGCGATGCCCGCCACCTTCACCACGACGACGTCGGCGATGGACGTCCTGCCCCGGTTGGCGGCCGGCTGGTCCGAGCCCGCGACGCCGCTGGAGACGGCCGTGGTGCTCTGCGTTCCCCTGGCGCCCGTCTGCGGGAGGGAGGAGTTCTTGGCCGCGGGCACCGTCTGCGTGGTCATGGCACGTCCTTCTTTCTGCCTTGCCGGTGATGTGGTCTCACAACGTCAGACCCGCGCCGCGGGTTTCTGTGACGCGCTTACCCGAAAAAATTTCGCCCAGCGCCGCGGACCCCTCGTGATCTGCGCCTTCGCGCGGAAATCCGTCGGCGGGGACCCCGGACGGGGATGCCGGGGACCCCGGACGGGAATGCGGCGGGGCCGCCCGGCAGGTCGCCGCGTCCGTCCGGGGCAGGTGCGCCGAAGGTGGTGCGTAACAAGCGCGGCGCCGCCGTGTCCAACAGACAGAGACCGGACGAGAGGAGCCACCCAGTGGCGGGGGCCCGCAGAGATACCGCACCACCGCGGACGCGGAGCGACGTCGGCGAGAGCGACGACGCGCTGCTCGCGGTCCGGGCGGCTGAAGGGGACGAGGACGCGTTCGCCGTCCTGGTGCAGCGGCACGCCCCGGCGTTGATCCGGCTCGCCACCCGGCTGCTCGACACCCGGAGCGAAGCGGAGGACGCCGTGCAGGACGCGTTCATCAGTGCCTGGCGGCGGCTGCCCGAGTTCCACGGCCGCTCCGCCTTCGGCACCTGGATGTACCGGATCGTGACCAATCGCTGCCTGAACATACTGCGGGCCCGCAGACCCGTCTCGCCGCTGGAGGCCGCGGGCGACGTCCCGGCACCCGACCACGCGGCCTCGCCCGCCCGGATCACCGAGGCGCGCGGCGCGGTGCGGGAGCTGCGTGCCGCGCTCGACGACCTCTCCCCCGAGCAGCGCGCCTGCTGGGTGCTCAGAGAATGGGACGGACAGTCCTACGAATTCATCGCGGACGCGGTCGGCATCAGCCAGGAGGCTGTCCGAGCCCGTGTCTTCCGTGCACGACGCAGCCTGACTCAAGCACTGGGGGCCTGGCGATGACCGCTCACACCGATCCGCCCCACCACGCGGTGGACGGCGACGACGAACAGCTCGCCTGCGGGCGGCTGCTCTCCGGGGTCTGGGACGCCTGGGAGCGCGGGCACGAGGACCCGCACCAGCGCACCTGCCCGCACTGCCGCGCGGCCGTGGCCGAGCTGGAGGAGCTGGAGTCGGTCGTGCGCGCCCTCCCCGAGGAGCCGGTGGAGCGGTACAAGGACGAGCTGACGTCGCTGACCCGGCGGGTCATGGACGTCGTCCGGCTCGAACTGCGCCCCGGCCGCCCGATGCCGCTGGGCGAACCCGCCGAAGATCTGTGGATCATGGAGTCGGTGGCCGCCAGGTCGCTGCGGGCGGCGGCGGAGGGCGAGCCCGGGGTGCGTGCCGGTTCGTGCCGTCTGCTCCCCCACTTCGACGCGGGCGGCACCGGGCCGCTCGACGTCCGGCTCGACGTCCACGCGCCCGCCGACGCCTCGCTGCCCGAACTCGCGGAGCGGGTGCGGCTGCGGGTGCTGGAGGTCGCCGACCGCCAGCTCGGCATGGACATAGCGGCGGTGGACATCCGGGTCACCGACCTCCTCGACCCGGCGGTCGACGACCAGGAAGGCCGTGACCGATGACCCGGTACACCGCGCACGCCACGCTCACCGAGGAGATTGCCCGCGCCGTGGCCGAGGTGCCGGGCGTGGCCTTCCTCAAGCCGGGCCTCGGCGGCCTCGTCCGGACGACGCTGACGCCGGACGGCCGGTGGGCCGGTTCCGCCGCCCAGGCCGGGGTCCGGCTGACCCGGTCCGGGGACGGCGGGCCGTGGCGGGTGGAGATCCACCTCGTCGCGCTGCGCCACACCCGGACGGTGGACGTGGCGCGGGCCGCCCGGCGCGCGGTCGAGGAGCGCATGGGCGACCTGTTCCCGGCGGAGGCGTCGGGGGCGCGGGTCAGCGTGACCGTCACCGGCCTCGTCTGACCCCGCGCCCCCTGTCCTCACCCGTGCGGCGGCGGCGCGCTGGCCATGAGGTGCAGGACGACGGTCCAGACGCCCGCCGCCGCGGCCATCACCCGCAGTCTGCGGCGCCGCGCGGGCGAGACCGGATCGGGCCCCGGGGTCACCGACCGTCCGGCGGTCCCCGGGAACCGGCCGCGCAGCACGACGGCCGGCCGGTGGACCGTCACCGCCTTTGGCGCGGACGGCACCCGGGGAGCCGGGCACTCCCGGCGCGCGCCCTCCCCGTCCCGCGCCCGGGGAAGCTCCGACGCCGCCGTCCCGCCGGTGACCCCACGCTCCGTCCGGGCCTTCCGGGCACCGCCGCCGCGGCGGATCCTGCCGGTTCCCGCTCCGGTCCGCGCCCCGCCCGGGTCGCGGGGTGGCGCCTCGGCGGGCGACAGGCCCTGGGCCAGGCCGCTCAGGAACGCCGCGTAGGCCGCTCTGCGCAGTCCGGTCGGGGTGGTGCGGCCCGTCTCCCAGGAGCGCACGGTCGCCGCCGTCACCCCGAACGCCTCGGCGACCTGCTGTTCGGTCAGGTGCCAGGCGCGGCGCAGACGGCCCCGCTCGGCAGGGCCGGGCAGGGGGGCGCGGGTGTCGCGGCGGCGCGGATGGGACGGCATGGGCTGCTGCGGCAGCGCGTCGATCGTCATGACCGTATGACAACCGGCGGGCACGCGTTGTGATCATCGCCCGCCGGATTCACCCGGACGGCGTCCCGCGCGGGTGCTCCGCGCACCTGTCCCCGTGCCTACGGGACGCGCCTGCCGGTCGAGTGGTTTCAGGAAGATCGGACTTAGGCCAATCCGCTGAGGTACCGGCTTCGGATTACGGGCGAGTCAGGGGTCGGCGACAGAAGGAGAAGCGATGTCGGACACGCCACGCGGTGGGGCGGAGCGGCGGCGAACGGCCGTCGTGGGCAGCGGGGTGGCGGGACTGACGGCCGCGTACGTCCTCTCCCGCACCTCGCACGTCACGCTGTACGAGGCCGACGACCGGCTCGGCGGCCACGCCCACACGCACACGCTCACCTCGCGCGACGGCACCGCCCACCGGGTCGACTCCGGCTTCATCGTGCACAACCGCCGCACCTATCCGCATCTGCTGCGCCTCTTCGAGGAACTCGGCGTCCCGACGCAGGAGTCGGAGATGAGCATGTCGGTGCGGTGCGAGGGGTGCGGTCTGGAGTACGCGGGCGCGCACGGGCTCTCGGGCCTCTTCGCCCGCCCCCGCAACGCGCTGCGCGGACCGTACCTGCGGATGCTCGTCGAGGTGCCCGCGTTCCACCGGGCGGCCCGCAGGCTGCTCGCCCGGGAGCCCGGATCGGGCCGCACCCTGGGCGAGTTCCTCGACCGGGAGCGCTTCTCGCCCTACTTCCGCGCGCACTTCATGACCCCGCTGGTGTCGGCGGTCTGGTCCTGCGACGCGCAGACCGCGCTGCGCTACCCGGCCGCGTACCTGTTCCGCTTCCTCGACCACCACGGCATGCTCTCCGTCACCGGCGCCCCCACCTGGCGCACCGTGACCGGCGGTTCGCACGCGTACGTCGACCGGGTCGCCGAGCGGATCGACTCGGTTCGCCTGTCCGCTCCGGTACGGGCGCTGCGGCGGCACCCCGACGGCGTCGAGATCACCGGGCGGGACGGCACCACGGACGCGTACGACTCCGTCGTCGTCGCCGTCCACCCGGACCAGGCGCTGGCGCTGCTGGCCGACGCGACGCCCGCGGAGAAGGACGTCCTGGGGGCGTTCCGGTACTCCCGCAACGCGACCCTGCTGCACACCGACACCACGCTGCTGCCGCGCTCCCGGGGGGCCCGCGCGTCCTGGAACTACCTGATGCCGTCGTGCTCGACCGGCGCCGAGCGGGTGCGGGTCAGCTACGACATGAACCGGCTCCAGCGGCTCGACGCGCCGGAGACGTTCGTCGTCACGCTGGGCGGGGAGGACCGGGTCGATCCGGAGCGGGTGCTGGCCCGGATGGTGTACGAACACCCCGTCTACACGCCGGAGTCGGTCGCCGCGCAGGCCAGGCTCCCGGAGCTGAACACCGCCGTGACCGCCTACGCGGGCGCCTACCACGGCTGGGGCTTCCACGAGGACGGCTGCCGGTCGGGGGCGCAGGCCGCCGCGGCGCTGGGGGTGCGCTGGTGAGCGCGCCCGCCCTCTACCGCTGCGCGATCAGCCATGTGCGCACCGCGCCGGTGCGGCACGCGCTGCGCCACCGGACGTACATGTGGCTCGTCGACCCCGACCGGCCGCCCGAACTCCCGCGCGGGCTCGGGGTCCTGGCCCGGTTCGACCCGCGCGACCACTTCTGCGGGGACGCCCCGACGGTCCGCGCCGGGCTCGACGCGTTCCTCGCCGGACACGGCGTCGACCTGGAGGGCGGCCCCGTGGTGATGCTCACCCACGCGCGGGTCCTCGGGTACGTCTTCAACCCCCTCACCCTCTACTGGTGCCACGGCCCCGACGGCGTCCAGCGCTGCGTGGTCGCCGAGGTCCACAACACCTACGGCGGACGCCACTCCTACCTGCTGCGTCCCGACGCCTCCGGACGGGCTTCGGTGGACAAGGAGTTCTACGTCTCGCCGTTCTTCCCGGTCGACGGCCGCTACCGGATGCGCCTGCCCGAGCCGGGCGAGCGCCTGGACCTCACGGTGCACCTGGAACGGGACGGCGGCCGTCCGTTCACCGCGACCGTGCGGGGCGCCCGCAGCGCCGCCTCCCCCGGCACCCTGCTGCGGCTGGCCCTGCGCCACCCCCTGTCGACCCTCGCCGTGTCCGCCGCCATCCGGCTGCACGGCATCCGCCTGTTCCTGCGCCGGCTGCCCGTCCAGCCCCGGCCCGCCCACCAGAACCCGGAGAAAGTGTCATGACGACCGCCCAACCCCGCTCCGCCGTCCGGCCGTCGGTGCCGGCCCCCCGCACCTCGCCGGTGGACGGGGACCGCTGGCCGGACGTGGCCGCGCCGCCGAAGTCGTCGTCGGCGCGCACCGCCGTCACCACCGCGATCCTGCGCCGGACCCTGGACCGGCTGCCGCTGCGGGTGCGGTTCGCCGACGGCAGCACCGCCGGGCTCGGCGGACCCGTCCTCGACATCCGCGACCCCAAGGCGTTCCACGCCCGGATCGGCAGCCAGGGCCTGGTCGGCTTCGGCGAGTCGTACATGGCGGGCGAGTGGGACGCGCCCGACCTGGTGGGCGTCCTGACCGTGCTGGCGGGGAACGCGGCACGGCTGATCCCGGCGCCGCTGCAGCGGCTGCGCGGGCTGTGGGCGCTGCGCAGGCCCGGCGTCCAGCTCAACACGCCGGACGGCGCGCGCGACAACATCAGCCGTCACTACGACCTGTCGAACGACCTGTTCGCCCTCTTCCTCGACGACACGCTCAGCTACTCGTCGGCGGTCTTCCGCGGCTTCCCGGCCGACTGGAGCCTGCTGGCCGCCGCGCAGCAGCGCAAGATCGACCGGCTGCTGGACCTCGCGCAGGTCGGTGAGGGCAGCGAGGTCCTGGAGATCGGCACCGGCTGGGGCGAACTCGCGCTCCGCGCCGCCGCCCGCGGTGCCCGCGTCACCTCGCTCACCCTCTCCCGCGAGCAGCGCGAACTGGCCCTGGAGCGGATCGCCGAGGCCGGTCTCGCCGACCGGGTCAGCGTCGAACTGCGCGACTACCGCGAGTCCACGGGCCGCTACGACGCCGTCGTCAGCGTGGAGATGATCGAGGCGGTCGGCGCCGAGTTCTGGGCGGAGTACTTCCGCACCATCGACGCGCGGCTCGCGCCCGGCGGGCGGGCCGTGCTCCAGGCCATCACGATGCCGCACGACCGGATGGTGGCCAGCCGGGACACCTTCACCTGGATCTCCAAGTACATCTTCCCCGGCGGGCTGCTGCCGTCCGTGGAGGCGATCGACGAGACCGTCCGGGAGCACACCACGCTGCGCACCGCCCGCCGGGACGGCTACGGCGGGCACTACGCCGAGACGCTGCGGCTGTGGCGCGAACGTTTCACCGAGCGCGCCGGGGAGGTGGACGCGCTCGGCTTCGACGAGACGTTCCGCCGGATGTGGACCTTCTACCTCGCCTACTCCGAGGCCGGGTTCCGCTCCGGATACCTCGATGTCCAGCAGTACCTGTTCACCCGTGAGGACGAGGAGCACCCCGCACGATGAGCCCCACCCGAACCGCGAAGTCCGGTGCAGCCCAGCGCCTCGCCGCGCTCGTCGAGACCGCGCTCGGCGGCCCCCTGCCGGTGCGGCTGCGCGCCTGGGACGGCAGCGAGGCGGGGCCGCCCACCGGCCCCGTGATCGTGGTGCGCTCCCGGCGCGCGCTGCGCAGGCTGCTGTGGCAGCCGGGCGAACTGGGCCTGGCGCAGGCGTACGTCACCGGTGAGGTCGACGTCGAGGGCAGCCTCGCCGAGGGGCTGCGCACGATGTGGTCGGCGGCCCGCGAGCAGCGGCTGCACGCCCCCTCCCCCGGCGTGGCGGAGCTGGCGCGGGCGGCCGGGACCGCGCTGCTGCTCGGGGCGGCCGGACCGCGGCCCCCGGCGCCCGCCTCCCAGGCGCGGCTGCGTGGCGGTCTGCACAGCAGGGCCCGCGACCGGGCCGCCGTCCGCCATCACTACGACCTGTCGAACGCCTTCTACCGACTGCTGCTGGACGAGACGATGGCGTACTCGTGCGGCTACTGGGTCAGTGACGACCCGTCGTTCGGGGCGGTCGACGCGCAGCGCGCCAAGCTGGAGCTGATCTGCCGCAAGCTGGCGCTCGTCCCCGGGGCCCGGCTGCTCGACATCGGGTGCGGCTGGGGGTCGCTGACGCTGTACGCGGCGGAGCGGCACCAGGCGCGGGTGACGGCCGTGACGCTGGCCGCCGAGCAGGCGGCGCACGTGCGCGAGCAGGTCGCCGCGCGCGGTCTGGGAGACCGGGTCGAGGTGGTGTGCCAGGACTACCGGGACATCTCGGGCGGCGGCTACGACGCGGTGTCCACCGTCGAGATGGGCGAGCACGTCGGGGACGCCGAGTACCCGGCGTTCGCGTCGGCGCTGCACCGGATGGTGCGGCCGCTGGGGCGGGTGCTGGTGCAGCAGATGGCGCGCGGCACCAACGCGCCGGGCGGCGGGGCGTTCATCGAGGCGTACATCGCGCCCGACATGCACATGCGGCCGGTCGGCGAGACGGTGGGGCTGCTGGAGGACGCGGGTCTCGAGGTGCGGGCGGTGGAGTCGATGCGCGAGCACTACGTGCGGACGGTCGAGGCGTGGCACCGCACGCTGGAGGAGCGCTGGGACGACGTCGTCGCGCTCGTCGGCACCGAGACCGCGCGGGTGTGGCGGCTGTATCTGGTGGGCGGGGCACTGGCGTTCGAGGAGCGGCGGATGGGGGTCGACCAGATCCTGTCCGTGCGGCCCGCGCCCGGTGGCGGCAGCGGCATGCCGTCGACACCACGGGACTGGTACGAGGGGCTGGAGCGGCTGTGAACGGATTCGGATGGGGGTCGTTCGCGGCCGGTCTCGGCTGGGCGGCGCTCGCCGCGCTCGCCGTCATGCTGGTGACGTTCGCGATCGCCGTGCGGCGCGGTGTGCACCGGATCGTGGACGTGGCGTGGGGGGTCGCCTTCGCGGTGGTCGCGGTGGTGGCCTGCGCCGCGTCGACCGGTTCGGGCGATCCGGTGCGGCGGGGGCTGGTGACGGGGCTCACCGTGCTGTGGGGGCTGCGGCTGGCCGCGCACATCGCCCGGCGCGGCGCCGGGCACGGTGAGGACCCGCGCTACGAGCGGATGCTGGCGAAGGCGCCCGGCAACCGGTCCCTGTACGCGCTGCGGATGGTCTATCTCCTCCAGGGCGCCCTGGTCTGGCTGGTGTCGCTGCCCGTGCAGGCCGCGATGTACGTCTCCGGTCCGGTCAGCGGCTTCGCGTGGGCGGGTACCGCGCTGGTCCTGTTCGGCGTGGGCTTCGAGGCGGTCGGGGACGCGCAGCTCGCGCGCTTCAAGTCCGATCCGGCCCACCGGGGGCGGATCATGGACCGCGGGCTGTGGAGCTGGACGCGGCACCCGAACTACTTCGGTGACTTCTGTGTCTGGTGGGGTCTGTTCCTGTTCGTCTGCGACGCCTGGCCCGCCGCCGCGACGACGGTCGTGTCGCCGCTGGTGATGAGCTATCTGCTGATCTGGGGCAGCGGGAAGCGGCTGCTCGAGCGGCACATGGCCGAGCGTCCGGGGTTCGCCGCGTACGCGGCCCGCACCAGCGGCTTCTTCCCGCGCCCGCCGAAGCGGCAGGCGCCGCGGGAGGTGTGAGGCCGGCGGGGGCGCGGCTTCGGGGGAGCCGCGCCCTTCGTCACGCGGGAAGGTGCGTCAGGGCGCTCGGCCCGTCAGGCGGGGAGTTCCATCAGGGCGATCGGCGCGCCGGAGGGCCGGTCCGATCCGCCCGCGGGCTCCACGGTGATGCCCATCCCGGACGCGCCGTCGACGGCCCCCTTGAGGAGCACCGTCTGGTCGCCCGAGCCCGGCGCCATCAGTCCGGCCGACCGCATCGTCCCGGCGTCGTCGAACCAGAGCTGGTAGACCTTCCCGGACGGCGGGCTCGCCATCCCGGAGACCGCGAACACGGCCCGGTCGCGGCTGTGCGAGACGACGACGGTGCCGGTGGCGCCGTCCGCGAGGCGGGCGACCCTGGTCCTGGCGTCGGGCGCGGCGAGCACCGCGGTGACGCCGTCGGTGGCCTGTTCGGCGCGGTCGGCCCGGTTGATCGCGTCCTCGGCGCGCTGGTGCTGCCAGATCGTGGTGCCGCCGAAGGTGGCGGCCGCGGCGACACAGGCGGCCAGCGCCCACCGGGAGAGGGCCCGGTTGCGGGCGGCGGCGCCGGAGGCGCGGGGGACGGCCGGGCCGCCGGGGGCGTCCTGCCGGACGGTGGTGATGCTGCGCAGCACCTGTTCGCGCAGGGCGGGGCGCGGGGTCTCGGTGACGGCGAGGCCGAGCCGGGCGGCCGCGGCGGTCAGCTCGGCGGTCTCCTGGGCGCACGCCTCGCAGTCCAGGAGGTGGCGCTCGAAGACGGCGCGTTCGTCGTCGGACAGCGCGTCCACGGCGTAGGCGCCGGTCAGCAGGTGCAGGTCGGCGGTGATCACGCGGTCACCCCCAGGCAGTCGCGCAGGCGGATGAGCCCGTCCCGCAGTCGGGTCTTGACGGTTCCGAGCGGCAGCGCCAGCGCCTCGGCGACCTGCCGGTAGGTCAGCCCCCGGTAGTAGGCGAGGGTGACGGCCTGGCGCTGGATCTCGGTGAGGGTGCGCAGGCAGCGGCGCACCTGTTCGCGTTCGAGGCGTGCCTCGACCTGCTCGGTGACCTCGTCGAACTCGGGGGTCCTGGCGAGCAGGGCGGCCTTGTGGTCGCGGGCGGCCGCGGCCTCGACGGACCGCACCCGGTCGACCGCGCGGCGGTGGCCGAGGGTGAGGATCCAGTTCATCGCCGTCCCCCGGTCGGCGCGGAAGCGCGGCGCGGTGCGCCACACCTCGACGAGCACCTCCTGGGCGACTTCCTCGGACTGCGCCCGGTCGCGCAGGACGGCGCGGACGACGCCGAGGACGGGTCCGGCGACGATGTCGTACACCGAGGCGAACGCCTTCTCGTCGCCGAGGGCGACCAGGCCCACCAATTCCTCCAGGTCCGGTTCCGTCGCGGGGTTGGCGCCGATGTGAACGGCTTCTTTCACGGGGTCCTCCGTGGTCGGGACAGCTCCGGACGTAATCCGATCCTGATCAGTGTTCGGATTGGTCGTCCGGCGCAGTGATCCGGGCGACACTCGACAGCGGGTCCGGAACCGGACGCGGTACCGAAGGAGCGGGGATGACGGGACAGAGCGCACTGGTCACACGCCGGGCGGCGGATCCGGTCGGGGCGGCCGTGCTGTTCCTGCACGGGGGCATGGAGAACGGCACGGGACCGGCCGGGCGCTGGCAGCCGGCGGCGCTGCGGATGAGGCCCTTCGTGCGCGCCGCCGCCGCGGCGGTGGGCGAGGGCGTCCTCGTCGGCGAGGTCCGCTACCGGGTGCGGGGCTGGAACGGCGCGGCGGCCGACCCGCTGAAGGACGCCCTGGCCGCGCTCGACGTCCTCGCCGGGGTCGCGGGGGACGTGCCGGTCGTGCTGGTGGGGCACTCGATGGGCGGGCGCGCGGCCCTGCGCGCCGCCTGCGCGCCCCAGGTGCGCGGGGTGCTGGCGCTGGCCCCGTGGTGCCCGGACGGTGAGCCGGTGGAGCAGTTGCGGGGCAAGGACGTGGTGGTGTTCCACGGCGACCGGGACCGGATCACCGACCCGCGCGCGTCGCAGGCGCTGGTGGAGCGGGCCGCCGCGGCGGGCGCGCGGGCCTCGGTCACCCTGGTGCCGGGCGGTGACCACGCGATGCTGCGGCACGCCGGGTGGTGGCACCGGACGGCGGCGCGGGCGGTCACCGGGCTGCTGTCGTCGGGGGCGGGAGCCAGGTGACGGTGGGCGCGGCGTCCGCGGCGCGGGGAGCCGGGACGCGTTCCAGGACGCCGCCCGCGAACACGTCGTACAGGGGCAGGGTCTCCAGGTGGACGTACCCGATGTGGCAGTCGCAGGTGGTGAGCGGGCAGCCGCGCGGGCCGAGGGCGGACCGGTAGGAGCCGTCGTAGAGGTTGCCCAGCGGGGCGGGCACGAAGTGGCAGCGGCGCACCGTGCCCTCGCCGTCCACGGAGACCACCGACTCGCCGGTGCGGCAGGGCAGTCCGGCGCTGGCGTGCGGGTGGCGGCTGTAGGGGAACAGCGGGTCGATGCCGGTCCAGGTGTCGGCCTCGGGGTCGGTGTAGGTGCGGCCCTCGGCGGCGTTGATCCACAGGTAGACGTGGTCGGGCAGGTCGGCGCGGAGCGCGCGGGCGGCGGCCAGGTGCTCGGGCAGTCCGACGACGCCGACGCTGAACCGGACGCCGCGGGCGCTCAGTTCGCGGCACTTGGCGAGGAACCTGTCGTAGGGGGTCTGGCCCGGGTGGTAGGTGCACCAGAGGGCGACGGTGCCGGGGTCGGCGTCGGCCAGCCAGTCGGTGCGGCAGCTCAGGTTGGTCTGGATCGCGACCCGGCGGACGTGCGGGAGGTGGGAGAGCTCCACGAGGGCGCGCCGGTACCAGGAACGCACCAGGCCCTCGCCCCAGGGGGTGAAGAGGATCGACAGGCGGTCGTCGGTGGGCGCGGCGGCCCAGGCGGTGAAGCGCTCCAGGGCGGCGCGGTCGGCGCGCAGTTGGTCGCCGGTGTCGCGGCGCTTCGCGAACGGGCAGTAGGGGCAGTCGTAGTCGCAGGAGGCGAGCGGGCCCCGGTAGAGGAGGGTCAGGTCCATGGCGGTCCGGTCACTTCCGCTCGTAGGCGGCCATGGCGGAGCGCACGGCCGGTGAGAACAGGTCGGGGCCGATCGCGTCGGAGTGGGCGAGGCCCTCGGGGGTCAGGCGCAGCACGGTGCCGTCGTCGGTGAGCCAGCCCCGGTCGGCGAAGCGGGCCAGTTCGGGGCCGAAGTGGTCGGCGGGGGCGGCGTCGAAGCGCTCGCGGTAGGCGGCGTGCGGCAGGCCCTCGGCCTGGAGCAGCGACTGGAGCAGATGGCGGCGGCGCGCTTCGTCGGTGTCGATGCGGCGGCCGATCTCGGCGTGCGCGAAGTCGCCGGCGGGGCGGGAGACGTAGTCGTCGATGATCCCGCGTATCTCGTGCATGTCGACGGCGTAGTCGAACGAGTAGTGCAGCCCCGAGGTGTAGGAGCGGGCGCCGCAGCCGAGGCCGATCATGCCGTCGGTCTGGCAGGCGTAGTCGTCGGCCGTCTGCGGCGGGGCGTCCGCGCGCCGGAACATCCGCATGGACTGCTGGACGTAGCCGTGCGCGAGGAGGTGGTCGCGTCCGGCGCGGTACAGGCGCAGCCGCTGCTCGTCCCAGGCCGGGTCGCTGCCGGTGCCGGTGCGGCGGCCGAGGCCGGTGCGGCGGCCGAGGCCGGTGAGGGGGCGGACGTAGAGCGGGTAGAGGTACAGCTCCTCGGGCCGCCAGGCGAGGGCCGCGTCCAGGGAGTGGCGCCAGGTCCGCTCGGTCTGGCCGTCGATGCCGTAGATGAGGTCGATGTTGAGGACGGGGAAGCGGGCGTCGCGGATGCGGCCGAGGGCGCTCTCCACGTCGGCGCGGCGCTGCGGCCTGACGGCGGAGCGGGCCTCGGCGTCGACGAAGCTCTGGATGCCGAGGCTGAGGCGGGTGGCGCCGCGTTCGGCGAGGACCCGCAGACGGTCGGCGGTGGCGGTGGCCGGGGACGCCTCGACGGAGAGCGGGACGGCGCGCAGGTCGGCGCCCATCCGGTCCTCGGCGATGTCGCAGAGCCGGGTCAGTTCGGCCGCGGTGAGGAAGGTGGGGGTGCCGCCGCCGAAGGCCGCGGTGGCGAACCGGCCGCCGTCGCCGAGCGCGTCCCGGACGGCGCCCGCCTGCCGGTCGAGGGCGTCGAGGTAGGCGGTGGTCAGCTCGCCGGGCGCGCCGATGCGGGTGAAGAGGTTGCAGAAGCCGCAGCGCACCTCGCAGAACGGGATGTGCAGGTAGAGGGAGAGCGCGTCCTTCGGCTGGTCGGCCCAGAGGGCGCGCAGCGCGGGCCGGTCGGGCAGCCGCCGGTAGGCGGTCTTGTGCGGGTAGGCGTAGACGTAGCTCTGGTAGGGGCTCGCGGTGGTGCGGGCCTGGGGTGCGACGGTCATCGGGCGGCCTCCGCCGGGTCCAGGAAGAAGTGCGCGTACGGGACGGTCCACACCGCGGGGTGGCCGATGCGGTGACCGGTGTAGCCGTCGTCGCCGTAGGCGGTGCCGTGGTCGGAGCAGACGATCGCGAAGCAGGGCCTGCGGCTGCTCGCGGCGGCGAAGAGGCGTCCGATGTGCCGGTCGACGTACTCGAGGGCGGCGGCGTGGGTGGCGCGGCTGTCTCCCGCCTCGCGGGTGGCGCCGGGCAGGTGGAACCAGTTGGGCTGGTGCAGCGCCGAGACGTTGACGAAGAGGAACAGCTTCTGTTCGGCGGGGAGTTCACGCACGATCCGCTCGGCGCGGGCGACCTGGTTCTCGAAGGACGCGGGTGAGGTGACGCCGAACTCCGGTTCCCAGTGCGCCTCGTGGAAGAGGCCGGGCAGGACCGAGCCGAGCGGGCCGCGCCGGTTGAAGAAGCCCACTCCCCCGACGCAGACGGTCCGGTAACCGGCCTCGGCCAGGCCGGAGACGAGGTCGGGGGTGTCGTAGACGAAGGTGCCGTCCGCGGTGCTCTCGCTGCCCGCGAAGCTCGCGGCGAAGAGTCGCGGGTGGGGGCCCGGGGCGGCCGGGGTGGGCAGGAATCCGGCGAAGATCGCCTGGTGGGAGGCGTAGGTGAAGCTGCCGGGGGCGTGCCGTTCCTCCCAGCGGCCGTCCGGGAGGTGGCGGGCGAGGTTCGGCAGCCGCCCCGCGGCGGCGAGTTCGACGGCGACGTCGTGGCGGAGGGTGTCCAGGGTGACGAGCAGCAGGTCGTGGCTGCCGACGATCCGGTTCATGTCCGGCTGGGCCATCGGTGCGGGCGGCGGCATGCGGGGTCCTTTTCCGAGCGGGTGGTACGGGTGGCGCGGGTCGTCGGGGGCGGGCCGAACCAGGTTCGGGGTGACGGGAGTTGGGGTGCGGTGCGGGTGGGCGGCGGGAGTTGGGGTGCGGTGACGGTGGGCGGCGCGATCAGGGGGACGGGACGGGGGTGCCGGGGGCGGGGGGTCTCGGGCCGGGGTCTGCGGCGACGCCGCTTCCCTGGCCGGGGGCTCCGGGAGCACGGGATCCCGGGCCGGAATCTCCAGGGACCCGGCTTCCCGGGCTGGGGGCCTCGGGGGCGGGGGTTCCCTGGCCGGGGTCGCCGGGAACACAGGATCGACGGCCGAGTGCCCCCGTGGCACCGGACCCCGGGCCGGGGTCCGCGGCGACACGGGATCGGCGGGCGGGGTTTCCGGAGGTGGGCGGTGGTGCGTGGTGACGCAGGGCCGCGGCCACCTGGGTCGCGTAGGTGTCCAGGCCCTCCGCGCCGCTGCCGGGCAGGCCGGTGAGGCGGGGCAGCAGGTCGCCGAAGGCGTTCACCTCGCCGACGGCGGCCCGGCGCCAGCCGACGGCGGGCAGCAGGTCGACCCCGACGCAGAGGGTGCGCGGGAAGCAGGCGGCGGCGCGCTCGCAGACCCCGAGCACGTCGGACCAGCGGGCCCCGGCGGCCTCCACCGAGCGGCGGACGGCGTCGAGGTCGCCCCGGCGGCCGCCCAGATGGAGGTTGGTCAGCGGGGTGCGGCTGGTGCGGACCACCGCGTGGGTGGCCCGTCCGGCGACCACCACGACCCGCAGATCGGCGGCCCGCCCGTCCTGCGACGCCTTCGGCAGCCAGCGTTCCAGGTGCAGCCCGTCCGGGGCGAGCGCGTCGACGATCGCCGCGATGTCCGCCTCGCGCTCGTAGCGGCGCACCGTCAGGGAGTTGTGCAGACTCCCGTCGGGGGCGCGCTCCACGGAGGTGGTCGCCCGGATCCGCCCGGCGCCGCCCGACTCCACCGCCAGCACGCCCGACGCCGAGGAGCCGTGCGCCGGTTTCACGAACAGCCGGGGCATCCGGTGCTCGCGCATGAGCGCCCGCACGTCGTCCCAGCCCGCCACCGGCGCGGCCGAGGGGCCCGAGGTGGGTGAGGCGGGCACCGGTACCCCGGCCGCGTCGAGGACGGCGTGGCAGCGCCGCTTGTCGAAGAGGACGGCGAGGTCGTCCGGGTCGTCGAGCCTGAGCCCGCCGCGCAGCCCGGCCAGCGCTCCGGTCAGCCCGGCGTACCAGCGGGCCGAGCCCTCCACCCGGGTGGGACCGAGCCCGCCCCGCAGCAGACGGTCGACCTCCTCGTCCTCCCCCGGCGAGTCGACGCGGACGATCTCCGCGGGCCCGAAGTCGGCGCCGCCGTCGCGCAGGACGTCGATCCAGGGGACGACCCGCGGGGCGGGCAGCCCGGCCGCGCGGACGGCGTCCGTGAAGAGCGCGACGCGGCGGTTGTCCGGGTTGCCGACGACCGCGAAGCGCCGCGGCGGTTCACTCGCCGACGGCGACATAGCGCCTCCCCTGGCGGTACGGACGGGCGTCGGCGGGGGTGAGGTCGACGGCGACCCCGTGCGGTTCGAGGCCCGCGCGCAGCCGCTCCGCCGTCTCCTCGCCCATGAAGTGGTGGCGCAGACCGAGGTGGCGCAGATGGGTCAGGGGCTGCCCGGACAGCAGCGCGCCACCGCCCGCGTCCCCGAGGGTGCCCATGCCGAGGTCGAGGGAGGTGAGGCCCGCGACCACCGGCGCCTCGGCGACCGCCGCGGCGACGGCGTCCTGCATCTCGCTGTTCTTCAGACCCAGGTGACGCAGTCCCGGACAGCGGCCCACCGCGTCGAGCAGCGCCTTGACGTCGGCGACGGTGCTGGACGCCCCGTACGCGCTGGTGCCCAGCCACAGCTCCAGGCTGTTCAGCGCCGGGAAGGGGCAGGAGGCGAGGGCGCGGACGGGCTCGGCGGGCAGGCCGCCCGACTCGACGCGCAACGTGCGCAGCCGGTCGTGGCGCAGCGGTTCGAGCCGCAGCTCCGTGCCGCCGCGCACGCCCAGTTCCACCAGCCCCGGCCAGGCGCGCAGGACGACGGAGAGGTCGCCCTGGCGGATCCAGGAGATCTCCGACTCCTCGGACTCGACGTCGGCGAGGAACAGGGCGCGCAGCCGCGGGAAGCGGTCCACGGCCGCGAGCAGCAGGTCGAGGACCGGGGTGATGCCGTGCTCGTCCCACTCCTCCCACCAGAGTCCGATCACGAGGGCGGTGACGTCCTCGGAGCGGACCTCGTCCAGGAAGCTCCGCCAGAGCGGTTCGAACGGCTGCTCCCAGGAGGCGCCCACCCGCCAGGCGACGGTGTCCGGTTCGGGCAGGGGGCGTCGGCGGCCGTCCCCGCCCGGCTCGTAGTCGTGGACCGGCAGGTCGTGGAACCGTTTCAGGTGGGAGGGGTGGTAGCGCATGGGGGCGTCGTCACTCCCCCACGGAGACGTAGCGCCAGACGGTGCCGTCGTCTTCCTCGTCCTCGTCCGCGTCGGCGCGGTCGAGGTCGACCTCGACGCCCGCGGTCGCCAGGGTCTGGCGGATCCGCTCCTGGACGGGCTCGCTCAGGTAGTGGTGGTGCAGGTCGAGCTTCCTGAGGTGGGTGAGCGGCTGCCCGGCGAGGAGAGCCGTTGCACCGTCGTCGGTCAGGACGCCCATGGACAGGTCGAGGACCTCCAGGCGGGCGACGACCGGCGCGGCGGCCACGGCGACGGCGACGGCGTCCTGCATCTCGCTGTTGCGCAGCGCCAGTTCGCGCAGGCGGGGCAGGCGGGCGCCGGAGAGGATGCCCTCCAGGTCGGACACCTCGCTGTCGCCGCCGTAGTCCGGGGTGCCGAGCCACAGGTCGAGGTGCTCCAGCGCGGGCAGGTCGCTGGCGCCGACCCCGCGCACCACCTCGGCGGGCAGGCCGCCGGTCTCCAGGGTGAGACGGCGCAGCGAGGAGTGGTCGAGCGCGGGGAAGGCGAGTTCGGTGCCGCCGCGCGCGCCGAACTCCTCCAGCCGCGGGAAGGCGGCGAGGAGCGGGGTGAGGTCGGTCTGGCGGATCCAGGAGATCTCGCACTCCTCCATCACCATGTCCCCGATGAACAGGGCGCGCAGCGCCGGGAACCGGTCCTTGGCGGCGACCAGCGCCTCGACGACGGCGGTCGGGGCGCTGTCGTACGCGTCCGACCAGGCGCCGACGATCAGGGCACGGACCCGGGTGGTGTCGACGTCCGCGCAGAACCGGGCGAAGGCGGACTCCCACGGCTCGTCCGAGTCGTAGACGTCGCTGGCGATCCGCCAGGCGTGCCCGTCCGGCTCGGGCAGCCCGTCCTTGGGGGCCTTGGCGTGCGGGAACGGGTACGCGGGCAGCCCGTACAGGGAGTCGAGGTGGTCACCGATGGTCATGCGGCTGCTCCTGGAAGAAGTGGATGCGTTCCGTGGTGTCGCAGTTCTACCAATCGGCACTGACAACGCGGCGCTGAGGGTGGACGAACGGCTCGTCCGGCGCCGGGCACGGGCCGTTGTCAGTGGTGGCTCCTACTGTCGTTGGCACGAGGTCGGCGCACGGTGCGCCGCCGGACGGAGGTGTGCCGTGTACCGGCAGGGAGATGTGCTGATCGTGCCCGTGGCCGAGGAGGCGGTGCCGTCGCACGTGGCGGCGGCCCCGAGGGAGCCGCGGGACACGCGGGGGCGGCTGGTGCTGGCGCTGGGCGAGGTCACCGGCCACGCCCACGCGGTGGTGGGCCCGGGGGAACTGGTGCGGGAGCCGGGGCCGTTCGGCCGGTTCCTGCTCCATCTGCCGCAGGGCGGGCGGGTGGTGCACGAGGAGCACGGTCCGATCGCGCTGCCGAAGGGGTGGTTCCGGGTGATCAGGCAGCGGGAGTACGTGCCGGGCTCGGTGCGGATCGTCGCGGACTGAGCGGGGCACGGGCGCGTCGCAGGCACGGCGCGCGGGGTGGGGCCGAGGGCGGGTCCCGGGACAGGCACGGCTGTGAGGAAAGGCGAGGGACAGGGCGATGAACGCGATCGGCGGGGTGGACGGGACGATGCGGACGACGGCGGGACACACGGCGGCCGAGGGGCGGACCGGGCCGGACGGCCACGGCGCGCCGGACCTGCGGGGGACGGACGGGCACCCCGGGACAGGGCCGGACGGGCAGAGCGCGCCCGCAGAGCGGGGGACGGACGAGCCGGGGGCGGGTCACGGGCGGGCGGAGGCCGCCGGGTCCGGGGACGCGACCGCGGTGTGGCGCGCCCGCGCCGCCGACGCGTCGCCCGCCGACCGGGCCGCGGCCGAGGAGGGGGTCGCGCTGGCCTACCGGCGGGCCGGTCTGGTGGCGCCGGAGCGGATCGTGTGGGCGGGGTCGCCCCGTGAGGCGGTCACCCTGATCCGCGCCATGACGGACACCGGGCCGAGCGTCAGGGACGCGGTGCGCACCGCCCCGTGGGCGGCGGAACGGGCGCGGCTGCACCAGGAGTTGGGGGCGGCGGGGTGGTCGGCGCACTGGGGGTCGACCGGCGGCAGGCTCTGGGAGACGACCCACTCGCTGGTCGACCGGATCCGGCAGGGGGTGCTGGACGACCTGCTGGGCGAGGCGCCGGTCCTCGAACCGGGGTCGGAGGCCCAGGCACCCGAGCGGCTGCGCCGCTCCCGGGCCGAGGCGGAGATCCGGCTGATCCTGCTGGACGCCGTCCTCGGCCAGCACGACGCGCCGTGGCTCGCGGCCTTCCCCACCGACCGGGCTCCGCTCGACGGGCTCGGCGCGGTGTGCGGCAGCGCCGGCTGGTGGTGGCCGTTCGCGAGGGTCGCGGTGGTCTGCGAACGCCCGGTCGCGCTGCGCCGGGACGAGGCCGGACGCCTCGACAACGGGGACGGACCGGCGCTCGCCTACCCGGACGGCTTCGCGCTGTACGCGTGGCGTGGCATGCCGGTACCGGCCGCGTTCCTGGCCGAGCTGGCCACCCTGACACCTGAGCGGATCAGGGCCGAGGAGAACGCCGAGCTGCGCCGGGTGATGCTGGAGTACTACGGCTACGACCGCTACCTCACGGACTCGGGCGCCCGCCCGATCGACCGCGACGAGACCGGCACGCTCTGGCGGATCGCCCTGGAGGGGGACGAGGCGGTGGTGATGGTGGAGGTCCTCAACTCCACGCCCGAGCCGGACGGGACGGTCCGCACGTACTGGCTGCGGGTGCCGCCGACCACGCGCACCGCCCGGGAGGGCGTGGCCTGGACGTTCGGGGTGTCCGAGGCGGAGTACCGCCCGATGCGGGAGACGTGACCGCCGCCCCTCAGCCGACCGGTCCGGCCCCCGCCGGACCCGGCCCCGGTCCCGTCCGCCCCGCCGGTCCCGGCGCGGTCGGCTCCGCCGGTCTTGGCGCGGTCGGCTCCGCCGCACGGCCTCCGTCCTTGCCGCCGTCGGCACCACCGCCGCCAGAGCCGTCGCCGTCGCCCGACCAGGCCGCCCACAGGTCCGCGTACACGCCTCCGGCCGCCCGGAGCCGGTCGCCGTCCCCGTGTTCCACCACCCGTCCGCGGTCCATCACCAGGACGGTGTCGGCGGTCGCGGCCTGGGAGAGCCGGTGGGCGACGACGACGGCGGTGCGGCCCTCGGTGACGGTGCGGGCGGCCCGGTCGAGGGTGCGGGCCGCGTCGCTGCCGCCCTCGGCGGTCGCCTCGTCCAGGACGACGACCTCGGGGTCGAGCAACAGGACGCGGGCGAGGGCGAGTTGCTGGACCTGGCTCGCGGTCAGCTCGGTGGCGCCGGTGCCGACGACCGTGTCGGCGCCTTCGGGCAGCGCGGCGACCCAGTCGGCGCCGACGGCGGTGAGCGCGGACGCGATGTCCCGGTCGGCGGCGTCCCGGCGGGCCAGCCGGAGGTTGTCGGTGAGCGTCCCCCGGAACAGGTGGTGCTCCTGGGTCACCAGCGCGATCCGGCGGCGGCCGTCCGGCGCGGGGACGGCCAGGTCGGCGGTGGGGACGCCGCCGAGGGTGACCTCCCCGGTGTGCGGCGGACGCAGCCCGGCGATCAGTGTCGCGAGCGTCGACTTGCCAGAACCGGTCGCGCCGACCACCGCGAGGTGCCGTCCGGCGGGGAGGTCGAGGTCGATGCCGTGCAGCACGTCGGGTCCGTTCCGGTACCGGTGGTGGACACCGCGGACGGCGACCGCCGCACCGGTCGGCGCGGACGGGGCGGCGGGCCGGGCGGGGACAGCGGGTGCGGTCCCGCCCGTGCCGGGGGCGGCGAGGGTGGCGACCCCGACGATCCTGGCGAGCCCGGCGCCCGCCTGCTGCACGCTGTCGAAGGTGCCGAGCATCGTGTTGACGGGGTCGAAGAGGCCCACGAAGAAGAGGGCGGCGGTGGTGGCGGCGCCGATGTCGGCGGTGCCCGAGCGCACCAGCGCGAACGCCACCAGCAGGATGGCGGCGAGCCCGGTGAACTCGGCGGCGTTGAGGCGCCCGTAGAACCGGGTGGCCGCCCTGGTCGCCCGGAACTCGTAGGTCATGGCCTGCTCGGACGCCTCCTCCACCCGGGCGGCACGGCTCGCGCCCAGCCGCAGCGCGCGCAGGGTCGGCAGCGCGGTGAAGGCGCTGAGCAGGGCGGAGGCGCGGCGTCCGTCGGCGGCCCTGCCCTCGGCGTAGACGGGCCGCGAGACACGCAGGTACCAGCGCAGGGTGTGCGCCTGGATCGGCACGGCGAGGAGTCCGGCGAGGGCGAAACGCCAGTCGAGGGCGGCGAGTCCGACGAGGGTGGCGGCGATGGCGAGGGCGGCGGAGACGAAGTCGCCCAGGGCGCCGGAGGCGGCGGTGGTGACGCGGTCGGCGTCGCCGGAGACACGGGAGACGAGGTCGCCGGTGCCGCCGGCCTCGACGACGTCGACGGGCAGGGCGAGGGCCGCGGTGACGGCGTCCTCGCGCAGCCGTCCGGTCACCGGCAGGACGAGCCGGGCGAGCAGGACGGCGGCGGCCCAGCCGGTGAGGGCGGCGGCGACGGCGGCCCCGGCCAGCAGCAGGACCGGGCCGACGAGGGCGCTCGGGGCGCGCCCGTCGGCGATGGCCTGGGTGATGCGCCCGGTGGCGACGGGACCGGCGAGGCCCAGCGCGCTGTCGGCGACGAGGGCGGCGCCGACGGCCGACAGCGACGGTCCCCGGCCGCGCAGCACCCGGCGCAGCCTGGCCCTGGTCTGGCGTCCGGTGGCGACGGGGAGCAGGGTCGGGGCGGCGGGGGTCGTCATCGGGTCACCGTCCGTCGGTAGGCGGGGCTTTCGGCCAGGAGGCTCGCGTGGGTGCCGGTGTCGCGGCGCTCGGCGCCGGGGGCGCCGTGCAGGTGCACGACGTGCGTGCACCGGGCGAGCCAGGCCGGGCTGTTGGTGACGACGAGCGTGGTGCGGCCCGCCCTGGCACGGCGGACCCGGTCGGCGACGGTGTGTTCGGTGGCCGCGTCGACCGCCGTGGTCGGGTCGTGCAGGACGAGGACGGGGGCGCGGGCCGCGAGCGCGCGGGCGAGCGCGACGCGTTGGCGCTGGCCGCCGGAGAGGGTCTCGCCCCGGTCGCCCACGGAGGTGTCCGCGCCGTGCGGTGCCGCGTCCACGACCTGGTCGGCGAGGGCGGCGCGGGCGGCCTCGGCGGTGGCCGCCGGGTCGTCGGAGAGGGCGCCGAGGTTGTCGCCGAGGGTGCCGGGCAGCAGGGCGGGTTCGTGCGGGCAGACCAGGGCGGTGGCGCGCAGCGTGTCCAGCGGGAGCGCGGTGAGGTCGGTGCCGCCGAGGAGCACCGTTCCCCCGGCCGGGTCGGACTCCCGGGCGAGCAGCGCGGCGACGGCCTCGGCGACGGCGGGCGCGTCGCAGACCAGCCCGGTCAGCGAGCCGCCGGGCACCCGCGCGTCCAGCACGAACCCGTCCGCCAACCGGACCCCCCGGAACTCCACCCCCCACCCGTCACCGACCGGGCCACCGGCACCGGCACCAGCACCAGCACCGACCGCACGCCCGGCACCGACGCCGATCCCGGCACCGCGACCGCCACCGTCACGAAGAACCCCGAACCCGTCTTCACCCCCATCACCCACCCCGAACCCGGCGCCGTCGCCGTCATCGGCCCCGGAGCGAGCGTCACCTCCAGCCTTGGTCCCAACCGAGGCCACACGCCCAGCTCCGCCACCGGTCCCGGTCCCGGCCGAGCCCAAACGCCCAACTCCACCCCCAGCTCCGGTCCTGGCCAAGGCCACACGCCCTGCTCCACCCCCGCCCCCGGCCAGGGCCTCGTCCCCCGAGCCGACCCCGGTCACTCCCCCGAGGTCGGTCACCGCCGGAGGCGTGGTCAGCACCTCGTGGACGCGGCCCGCCGAGGCGATCGCGCGGGCGTACCCGGCGCGGGCCGCGGCCACCACCCGCATCGGGCCGATCACGAACCGCGCGAGCCCCAGCGCGGCGATGAACTCGCCCAGCCCGAGGCGTCCGTCGAGGGCGAGGCTGCCCCCCGCGGCGGCGACGGCGGTGAGGTAGAGGCCGGTGAAGACCGTGCCGAGGGAGAGCAGCGCGGCCTCGGCGGACGCGGCGCGCCGGGCGGCCAGGACCGCGTCCCGGCTGACCCGGGCGTAGTCGGCGGCGACGGTCCGCTCGGCGCCGATGCCCTTGAGGACGCGCAGGCCGCGGACCAGGTCCTCGGCGAGCGCGGCGGCGTCGGCCTGCCGGGCCTGCTCGGCGGCGCTGGTGCGGCGCAGGGTCCCGGAGAGACGGTTCTGCGCGGCGAGCAGCGCGGCGGTGCCGACCACGACGAGCGCGCCGAGCAGCGGTGATATCCGCACCAGGAGCAGCGTGGCGGCGAGCAGCACGACCACCGCGGCGACGGTCGAGGCGAGGGTGCGGGCGCAGGCCCCGACGCGGGACGCGTCCCCGGCGGCGCGGCTCAGCAGGTCGCCGGGGAGCAGGCGGACCCCGCCGGTCGGCCGCAGGACCGCCGACGTCAGTCGGCCGCGTGCCAGGTGTTCGGCGTGCTGGGCGGCGCGTTGGGCGGCGCGGGCGCCGAACCGGTAGGAGAGCGACAGCAGCAGGAAGTCGGCGGCCAGCAGGCCGAGCCATCCGGCCAGTTCACCGGGGGTGCCGTCCTGGACCGCGTCGCCGACGGCCGCGCCGACGACGACCGGGACCAGCGCCTCGCCGAGCTGGTGGGTGCTGAAGAAGAGTGCGGCGAGGGCCAGATCGCGGCGCCGGGCGCGCAGGGCCCACCACAGCAGCGCGCGGGGCGAGGCGTCCGGCGGGTCGTGCGGCGGGGCGGCGGGTGCCGGGGCGGCGGTCGGGCGGGCGGTCGGGGCGGGTGCGGTCACCTCGTCACGTTAGGGTTGCCTCACAAGTGGCGTAAACAGCGCGGTACGCCACCGTATGTCGCACATCAGCCAAGGGCCCGCGGGTATCGGGAGCACCTGGCCCGAGGACCGGGAACCGCTCGTATGACGCAGGACAACTCCATCGACTTCGCCCGGTTCGAGATGTTCCGCGGGCAGTCCTTCGGCCGGCACACGCACGACGAGCACCAGCTCGCCTGGGCCAGTTCCGGGGTGGTGATGGTGGGCATCGAGGACCGCTGCTGGGTCCTGCCGCCGCATCTGGCCCTGTGGATCCCCGGCGGTGTCGGGCACACCACCGCCGCGCTGCGCGAGACGGTGCTCCAGGGGGTGTATCTGGACCCGGCGGGCTGCCCGTTCACCTGGACGGCGCCGACGGTGCTCGCCGTGTCGCCGCTGGCCCGGCATCTCATCGGGTACCTGGCGGACGAGCCGTCCGGCGCGGCCCGCGCGCACGCCGAGGCGGTCCTGGTGGAGGTGCTGCGTCCGACCGACGGCGCGGTGTTCGAGCTGCCGCTGCCCTCGGACGCGCGGGCCCGCGAGGTGGCGGGGCTGCTCCTGGACGACCCGGCCGACCCGCGCGGCCTGGAGGGGTTCGCGCACGCCATCGGCTCCAGCGCGCGGACGCTGCTGCGGCTGTTCCTCGCCGAGACGGGGATGACGTTCAACCAGTGGCGGGTGCACGCGCGACTGCAGGCGGCCCTGGTCCACCTCGCGGAGGGCGAGCCGGTCGGGCGGGTGGCGGAGCGGGTGGGGTACGCGACGCCGAGCGCGTTCGTGGCCGCGTTCCGACGTGTCACCGGTCACACTCCGGCCGCCTACTTCGCCGGTTCGCGGGACGGTTCCGGCGCCGCTTCTTGATCCGCGGGCCCCGGTTGGCGTTTTGGCGACATGACATGGCGTCTGCGCGGCTTGCCGCCCGTTCACCGGCCTTCGTAGCCTGGTTAGGCAAGGCTAAGCTTATTGATCATTGATTCCTTGCGTCGATATCCGTTCGTCGTCGAGGAGCACGATGACCACCCCCCGCGTGAGCGCGCCCGAGGTGAGGACCGGGCCCGCCGCACCGGCCGCCGCCCCGGGTCGCGGCGCGACGGCCCTCCGGCTGGCCGGACTGCTGGCCGCCTGCGCCCTGTTGCTGCTGATCGCCGTCCTGAGCGTCGCGGTCGGCGCCAAGCCCATCCCGCCCGGTGACGTGGTGCGTGCGCTGCTGCACGGCAGCGACTCCGTCGACGCCTCGGTCGTCCTGGACCTGCGGGTGCCGCGGACGCTGCTCGGCATCTCCGTCGGCGCCGCGCTGGCCCTGGCCGGGGTGCTGATGCAGGCGCTGACCCGCAATCCGCTCGCCGACCCCGGCCTGCTCGGCGTCAACATGGGCGCCTCGGCGGCCGTCGTCGCCACCCTCGCCCTGTGGCGCGCGGCCGGGACCCCGGTGTACGTGTGGTCGGCGCTCGCGGGCGCCGGGGCCGCCGCCACCGCCGTCCACCTGCTGGGGGCGCGTGGCCGGTCCGGGCCCGCGCCGGTCAGGCTCGCGCTCGCCGGGACCGCCGTCAGCGCCGTGCTGAGCGCGCTGATCTCGGTGCTGACGCTGCTGCGGCCCGACGTCTTCGACCAGTTCAGGTTCTGGGGCGTGGGGTCCCTCGCCGGGGTCCCGGTCTCGGTGTTCTGGCAGGTGCTGCCGTTCCTCGCGGTGGGCGCGCTGCTCTCGCTCGGCCTGGCCGGGTCCCTCAACGCGCTCGCCCTCGGCGACGACACCGCGCGCGCCCTCGGCAGCAAGGTCACCCGCACCCGGCTGCTCGGCGCGGTCGCGGTCACCCTGCTCTGCGGGGCGGCGACGGCGGCGGTGGGCCCGATCGCCTTCGTCGGCCTGGCCGTCCCGCATCTGGCGCGGGCCTTCACCGGACCCGACCACCGCTGGCTGCTGCCGTACGCGATGCTGCTCGGCCCGGCCCTGCTGCTCGGCTCGGACATCATCGGCCGGGTCGTCGGGCGGCCGGGGGAGATCCAGGCGGGCATCGTGACGGCCTTCGCGGGCGCGCCGGTCTTCATCGCCCTGGTCCGCCGGCGCAGGATCGCGGCGCTGTGACCGCCCCGCACCCCGTCTCGGTGCCGGGACGCGTCCTGCGGCTGCGCGGCGAACGGCTCTCGCTGCGCTGGCGGCCCCGGACCCTGACCGTCTGCCTGCTGCTCGCCCTGTGCTGCCTCGCGCTCGGCGCGCTCGGTCTGACCACGGGCGCCTTCCGGCTGCCGCTGCCCCGGGTGCTGGCGACCCTGCTGGGCTCCGGGACGGGCGCCGAGGACTTCATCGTCCTCGACCTGCGGCTGCCCCGGCTGCTGTGCGCGGTGCTCGCCGGGGGCGCGCTCGGCATGAGCGGGGCGGTGTTCCAGAGCCTGTCGCGCAATCCGCTGGGCAGCCCGGACGTCATCGGATTCACCAGCGGCGCGGCGACCGGGGCCGTGGTGCAGATCGTGGTCCTGCACGGCGGCGCGTACGCCACCGCCGTCGCGGCGGTCGCGGGCGGCCTGCTCACCGCGCTCGTCGTGGGGGCCGTCGCGGCCGGTCGCGGACCGTCCCTCGGCTACCGGGTGGTCCTGGTCGGCATCGGGGTCAGCGCGATGCTGACGTCGCTGACCGCGTACCTGCTGACCCGGGCGAGCCTGTACGAGGCGCAGGACGCGCAGTTGTGGCTGATCGGCAGTCTCAACTCGACGACCTGGGCGGTCGTCGGGCCGCTCGCGCTGGCGCTGGCCGTGCTCACCCCGGTCACGGTGTGGGCGGCGCGGGCGCTGGGCTGGCTCGAACTGGGCGAGGACACGGCGCGCGGGCTGGGGGTGCCGGTGGGCGGGACCCGCCTGGTCCTGGCGCTCGCGGCGACCGCCCTGGCCGCCGCCGCCACGGCCGCGGTGGGTCCGATCACGTTCGTCGCGCTGGCCGCGCCGCAACTGTGCCGACGGCTGGTCCGCTCCCCCGGCGCGCTGGTCGTGCCCGCCGCCTTCATGGGCGCCCTGCTGCTCTCGGCGAGCGACTTCGCCGCGCAACGGGTGCTGCCCTCGACGGAGTTGCCCGTCGGCGCGATGACAGGGGTCCTCGGCGGCCTCTACCTGTGCCGCCTGCTGGTCGCCCGCCGCCGCACGCCCGCGACCTGACCGGCGTTCTCCCTCACCTCTCTTGCACCCCGCTCTCCC
>NZ_FMCI01000362.1 GCF_900091845.1 Streptomyces sp. SolWspMP-5a-2 | reverse complement strand
GGGGGCGTCCGGGCTGGTGTGGGACCTGCCGGGCACGTACGTGCTGCGCGCCACCGACCGGGTGGTGCTGGCCGCGACCCGGCGGGGGCTGGCGGAGCTGCTGGGCCGCCGCGGCCGGGACACCCCGGGCACGACCACCCCCAGATCCCCGCTCCGCCCCTGACCCCGGACCAGCACCGGGACCAACACCAGCACCAGCACCAGCACCAACACCAGACCAGCTACAGCACCGGGACAACCCCGGCATCGGGACGACCCCGGCACGGGGACCGGCCCGACACCCGGCACCGGGACCAGCCCTGACGACGGGCCAGCCCGCACACCCGGCACGGGCACCGGCACCCGCACAAGCACCGGCACGGGCACGGGCACCGGCCGCAGGCCGCAGGCCCAACGAACCCGAACCCGAACCGGCCCCCGGCCCCGCCCCCGCCGAACTCCGAGCCGGACCCAAGCCCCTCCCCACCCCCGAAGCGAACCCGGACCTGCGCCCCTAAACCCCCGCCCCGGGCCTACGCCCCCTTCTCGATCCGGCCCCCGAGCCCTCCCTCCGCCGTGCCCGTCGCCGTGCCCGTCACTGTGCCCGTGCCCGTGCCCAAGTGGCGTTCCGCGAACTCCAGTTCCAGCCTGACCTGCTTGATGCGTTCGTCGACGACCAGGGAGCCGTGGCCCGCGTCGTACCGGTAGACCTCGTGGACCGCGTCCCTCGCCTGGAGGCGGTCGACGTAGTTCTCGATCTGGCGGATCGGGCAGCGCGGGTCGTTGACGCCCGCGGAGATGTACACCGGCGCCCTGACCCGGTCCACGTACGTCAGCGGCGACGACGCCTCGAAGCGGTCGGGGACCTCCTCGGGGGTGCCGCCCAGCAGCGTGCGGTCCATCGCCTTCAGCGCCTCCATCTCGTCGTGGTACGCCGTGACGTAGTCCGCGACCGGCACCACCGCGATGCCCAGCGCCCACGCGTCCGGCTGGACGCCGAGGCCCAGCAGGGTGAGGTAGCCGCCCCAGGAGCCGCCGGTGAGGATCAGCCGGTCGGGGTCGGCGAGGCCCGAGGAGACCGCCCAGGCGCGCACCGCCTCGATGTCCTCCAGCTCGATCAGGCCGACCCGGTGCTTGAGCGCGTCGGTCCAGGCGCGGCCGTACCCGGTGGAGCCGCGGTAGTTGACGCGGACCACCGCGTACCCGTGGTCGACCCAGGCGGCCGGGTTCGCGGCGAAGGCGTCGCTGTCGTGCCAGGTCGGGCCGCCGTGGATGTCGAAGACGGTCGGGAGCGGGCCCTCGGCCCCGGCGGGCTTCTGGACGAGGGCGTGGATGCGGCCGCCGGGACCCTCCACCCACACGTCCTGGACGGGCACCGAGCCGGGGGACTTCATGCCCGGCGGGTCGAGGACCACCTCGCCGCTGGTCGAGCGCACCGCGGAGGGCTTCTCCGCCGACGACCACAGGTACTCCACGCTGCCGTCGGGGCGGGCCGTCGCCCCGGAGACGGTGCCCGGCGGGGTCGGGATCCGCTCGGCGACGCCGGTCGCCAGGTCGTAGCGGAACATCTCGCTGCGGGCCTCGAAGCCGTGCACGACGAGCAGGCCCGAGCCGTCCGGGTACCACTCGGCGCTCACGTCGCCGGGCAGTTCGAGGGCGAGGTCGGTCTGCTCGCCGGTGGCGACGTCCCAGACGAGCGGCTCCCAGCGGCCCCGGCGCTGGTGCCCGACGAGCAGCCGGGTGTCCCCGGCGACCGGCGCGAAGCCGAGCACGTCGAGGCCCAGCTCCTCGGTGCCGCCCCGGGTGTCGTCCAGCTCGGCGACGGCGGTGCCGTCCGGGCGCAGGACGCGCAGCGCGGAGTGCATGGCGTCGCCGTGCTCGGTGTGCTCGACGGCGATCAGGGTGCCGTCGTGGGAGAGGTCGCCGACGCCCGCGGACTCGCGGTGCCGGTAGATCTCCACCGGGTCCTCGCCCTCGCGCACCAGGTGGATCGTCGTGCCGTCCTCGTCGGTGGAGCGGCCGACGACGGCCGTGCGGCCGTCCCTGCCGAGGGCCAGGCCCGCCGGGTAGGAGGCGGCGAGGCCGGGGGTGGCGAGGTCGTCGGGCCCGCCGCCGAACGGCTGGCGCCGCCAGACGCCGAACTCGTCGCCGTCCTTGTCGTCGAACCACCAGATCCAGGCGCCGTCCGGGGAGAGCGTGCCGTCCGTGGTGCCGTTCGGCCGGTCGGTCACCTGGCGGCGGGCGCCCGTGGCCCGGTCCCAGGCGTACAGCTCGTAGGTGCCCGTCGCGTTCGACACGAACAGGGCGTGGTCCGGCGCGTCCTCCGCCCAGTCGGGCAGGGACACCCGGGGGGCCCGGAAGCGCTTCTCCCAGTCCGGGACCTCCTCCTGCCCCATCCGCTGGTTCCGCTGGTCGTGCTCGTCCCGCTCGTCCGGTGCCGCCGGCCCGTTGCTCTCAGTCATGGCCCCATCCTGCCCGCCCGCACAGACAATTCACTGGTCAGGGCCCCAGCCCGGGGACAACTTCTACCCGGTGCTTACCAGATCGGCGGGCCGGCCCCCGACCCCGCGCCCCGGCGCCCGGCGGCGGCCCCGTACCTTTGGGGGTGTGTACCGGTTTCTGCTGACACCGCGCTGGTGGGGAATCAACGTCTTCGTGCTGCTCGCCATCCCCTTCTGCGTCTTCATGGGGTCCTGGCAGCTGAGCCGCTTCGAGGACCGGGTGCAGGCCCACGACCGGGCCGACGCGCAGGTGTCGCGGGCCGCGCGCGGGCCCGCCAGGCCGCTGGCCGACCTGCTCCCGGTGGACCAGGCGACGTCCGGGGCGACCGCGACCGCGACCGGCCGGTACGGCGAGCAGCTCCTGGTGCCCGGCCGCGAGCTGGACGGGCGCGAGGGCTTCTACGTGCTGACCCTGCTGCGCACCGACGGCGGGCGCGCGCTGCCGGTGGTCAGGGGCTGGCTGCCGGGTGCCGCCGATCCGGCGAGGGCACCGGCCGCGCCGACCGGCGAGGTGACCGTCAGCGGCGCCCTCCAGGCCTCCGAGACGCCCGGCGACAACGGGGTGAGCGCGGCGGGCGGCCTGCCGGCCGGGCAGACCGCGGCGATCAGCTCGGCGTCCCTGATCAACCTGGTGCCGTACCGCGTCTACGACGCGTGGATCACGCTGGCCGACGCCGACTCCGGGATGACGGCCGTGCCCGCGTCCGCGCCGCAGAACACCGGGCTCGACCTGAAGGCGTTCCAGAACCTGGGCTACACCGGGGAGTGGTTCGTCTTCGCGGGCTTCGTCGTCTTCATGTGGTTCCGGCTGGTGCGCCGCGAGGCGGAGTTCCAGCGGGACGCGGAGATGGGCATCGCCGACGGGGCGGCCGGACCGGACGGCGACGGGACGACGCCGCCGTCCGCCGCCGACCGGGCCCCGGCCGGTACCTCCGTCTGACGCGTCACGCCCCGGCGAGCAGGCCGGTGTGGTAGACGGTCCCCGCGCACGCGTTGCCCACGGTCACCGAGGTCGTCGGTGATCCGGTCGGGGCCGTGTGCGTGATGACGACGCTGCCGTCGGCGGTGCCGTCCTCGGTGAGGAACTGCCCGCTCAGGCCGCTGCTCTCGGCGGAGCCCGAGGCCGAACCGGTGCCGCCGCCGGAGCCGTCCCCGCTCGGGGTGGGCTCGGGCGAGGTGCCGCCGGTGTCGGTGCCGCCGCTGCCGCCCGTGGTCGGGCAGGTCTCGGAGGGCACCCAGGCGAACCTGACGGCGTACGCGTCGCCGGGCCGCAGCGAGACGAAGCCGACCTCGCCCGCCGGGTCGGGCAGGCCGCCCGCGGCGTCCCCGGCGGTGTGCCGCGCGGTGGTCACCCGGGTGCCGTCCGCCGCGCCCTGGGCGAGCGTGCCGACCGTCCCGGCGCCGGTGACGGTGCAGGTGGTGGCGGAGATGTTGTAGACGCGGAAGACGCCGTACACGGTGCCGACCGAGTCGGGGGCGTCGGTGCCCGCGGTCGCCGAGCCGAGCTGGTCGGCGGTGCACGGGCGGGTGCTCGCGGTACCGGCCTCGCCGCCGCCGGTGGCCGCTCCGCCGCCCTTGCCCGCGCCGGTCTCCTCGCCCTTGTCGCCGTCCCGGTCGCCGCCCGCGTCCTTGTCGCGGGACTTCTCGGAGCCGGTGCCGCCCGAGCGGCCGCCGCCGTCCTTGCCGTGGTCCCGGTCCTGCTCGCCGGGGGTGCGGGAGGCCTGGCCCGCGACGGACGGGTCGACGTCGGAGTCGCTGACCCCGGAGACGTGCAGCAGGGCCGGGACGGCGGTGGTGACGAGGAGGGCGGCGGCGGCCATGCCGATGGCCGCGTGCCGCTTGCGGGTGCGCCGGGCGGGCACCGCGCGCCGCAGGTGGTCGAGGGTGCCGTCGGCCGGTTCGACCGTCCGCACGGCCTCGTGCAGCATCCTGCGCAGGGCCAGCTCGTCCGAGCCGAGCCCGTCGGGGCCCTCGTCGTCGGCGCTGTCGTTCACGGTTGCGTTCCCTGCCTGCGATGGACTGTCGTCGTCGTGCTCGTGGGTGGTGCCGCCGCTCATACCGGTGCCTCCATGGCTATCCGGAGGGCGGCTATGCCACGTGAGCCGTACGCCTTCACGGAGCCGATGGAGAGGCCGAGGGTCTCGGCGACCTGGGCCTCCGTCATGTCTGCGAAGTACCGCAGCACGAGGACCTCGCGCTGCCGCCGCTGGAGGCCCTTCATGGCCTTGATCAGGGAGTCGCGCTCCAACTGGTCGTAGGCGCCCTCCTCCGCGCTCGCCATGTCCGGCATCGGCTTGGAGAGCAGCTTCAGGCCGAGGATGCGGCGGCGCAGCGCGGAGCGGGAGAGGTTGACGACCGTCTGGCGCAGGTACGCGAGGGTCTTCTCGGGGTCGCGGACGCGTTTGCGCGCGGAGTGCACGCGGATGAACGCCTCCTGGACGACGTCCTCGCAGGAGGCGGTGTCGTCGAGGAGGAGCGCCGCCAGACCGAGGAGCGAGCGGTAGTGCGCCCGGTACGTCTCGGTGAGGTGGTCGACGGTGGTGCCGGCCGCCGCGGTGTCGTCGGCGCCGTCACGCTGGCCTGGGATGCGGGCGGGGCGCGCTGCGGGCATCGGCGCGATCACCGGCATGCCGCCGGGCGCACCGGGCACACGGGGTCGGAGGGGCCGCCGGGGCGGCCGGAGGGCCGTGCCGCGTGCGCCCGCAGGAAAGTCGAGAACCTCAGCCACGCCAGTTGGACACGCTTCCCCCCGCGAGGGTTGTACGTGCCGCGCGTCACTCTCGTTCCGTGTCCGTCCACCCGCTCTCTTCTGTCAGGCAGCAGAATCGACCGTGCGTCGAACGCCCTCATGGCCACCCGTTCTTCCCCTGTGTCCTGGAACCGGGGCGTCCCCACGCCCCGTACCGCGCACCCGCGCGCCCCCCGTGAAGGACGACCGCAAAGACGCTCCCGCCCTTCGCTCGGTTGCGAGGAACGAGGAAGGAAATCCTCTGTCGCGCGGGAGGTTTGTCACAAGTGGTCCGGACCATCTTCCGGCTCACACTTCACAAGGATCTTACAAGTGATCGTATGACTGGCCAGGGCTTTTCCGGTGCGGGGCGCCCCCGGCAGGGGTGCTGACGTCCCGTCGGTCAGCGGGTCTCGGCCGCCACCGACTCGGCGATCTGGGTCGTGTTGAGGGCGGAGCCCTTGCGCAGGTTGTCGCCGCAGACGAAGAGTTCGAGGGCGGTCGGGTCGTCGAGGGCCCGGCGGACCCGGCCGACCCAGGTGGGGTCGGTGCCCACCACGTCGGCGGGGGTGGGGAACTCGCCCGCGGCCGGGTCGTCGAAGAGGACGACGCCGGGGGCGGTGGCGAGGATCTCGCGGGCCCGGTCGACGGTGACCTCGTCCTCGAAGCGGGCGTGCACGGTGAGGGAGTGCGTGGTGAGCACCGGGACCCGCACGCAGGTGACGGCGACGGGCAGCTTCGGCAGGCCGAGGATCTTGCGGGACTCGTCCCGCACCTTCATCTCCTCCGACGACCAGCCGTCCTCGCGCAGCGATCCGGCCCACGGGACGACGTTGAGGGCGACCGGCTCGGGGAACGGCCCGGTGTCGTCGCCGACGGCCCGGCGCACGTCGCCCGGCCGGGTGCCGAGGTCGGTGCCCGCGACCAGGGAGAGCTGCCGGCGCAGGGCATCCACCCCGGCCCGGCCCGCGCCGCTCACCGCCTGGTAGGAGGAGACGACGAGTTCGCGCAGCCCGAACTCGGCGTGCAGCGCGCCCAGGGCCACGATCATCGACAGGGTGGTGCAGTTGGGGGTGGCGACGATGCCGCGCGGGCGGCGCCTGGCGGCGTGCGCGTTGACCTCGGGGACGACCAGCGGCACGTCCGGGTCCATCCGGAAGGCGCCGGAGTTGTCGACCACCACGGCGCCCCTGGCGACGGCGACGGGCGCCCACGCGGCGGCGACCTCGTCGGGCACGTCGAACATCGCGACGTCGACGCCGTCGAAGACGTCCTCGGTGAGGGCGCTCACCTCGACCTCCTCGCCGCGCACGGTCAGCTTGCGGCCGGCCGAGCGCGGGGAGGCGACGAGGCGGATCTCGCCCCAGATGTCCGCATGCTGGGACAGGATCCCGAGCATGACCGTGCCGACGGCCCCGGTCGCTCCCACGACCGCGAGCGTCGGCCGAGCGCTCCGCGCCATCAGCGTCCGGTGCCTCCGTAGACGACGGCCTCGGCCGAGTCGGAGTCGAGGCCGAAGGCGGTGTGCACGACGCGGACCGCCTCGGGCACGTCGTCGGCGCGGGTGACGACCGAGATGCGGATCTCGGAGGTCGAGATCAGCTCGATGTTCACCCCGGCGTCGGAGAGCGCCTCGAAGAAGGTCGCGGTGACGCCCGGGTTGGTCTTCATCCCGGCGCCGACGAGGGAGATCTTGCCGATCTGGTCGTCGTAGCGCAGGGAGTCGAAGCCGATGCCGGGGCGGTTGCGCTCCAGGGCGTCGATGGCCTTGCGGCCCTCGGTCTTCGGGAGGGTGAAGGAGATGTCGGTCAGGCCGGTGGAGGCCGCCGACACGTTCTGCACGACCATGTCGAGGTTGATCTCGGCGTTGGCGATGGTCCGGAAGATCGCGGCGGCCTCGCCCGGCTTGTCGGGCACGCCGACGACCGTGATCTTGGCCTCGGAGGTGTCGTGCGCGACACCGGAGATGATGGCCTGCTCCACCTTCTGGTCCCCTTGTTCGATCGACTCGCTGCTGACCCACGTGCCCTGCAGCCCGCTGAACGAGGAGCGGACGTGGATCGGGATGTTGTAGCGGCGCGCGTACTCCACACAGCGGTGGAGGAGCACCTTGGAACCGGAGCTGGCCAGCTCCAGCATGTCCTCGAAGGAGATCCAGTCGATCTTCCTGGCCTTCTTGACCACCCGCGGGTCGGCGGTGAACACGCCGTCGACGTCGGTGTAGATCTCGCACACCTCGGCGTCGAGGGCGGCCGCGAGGGCGACGGCGGTGGTGTCGCTGCCGCCGCGGCCGAGGGTGGTGATGTCCTTCTTGTCCTGGCTCACACCCTGGAACCCGGCGACGATGGCGATGTTGCCCTCGTCGAGCGCGGTGCGGATGCGGCCCGGGGTGACGTCGATGATCCGGGCCTTGTTGTGCACCGAGTCGGTGATGACCCCGGCCTGGCTGCCGGTGAACGACTGGGCGCTGTGGCCCAGGTTTTTGATCGCCATCGCCAGCAGCGCCATGGAGATGCGCTCCCCGGCGGTGAGCAGCATGTCGAATTCCCGGCCGCTGGGCATCGGGGAGACCTGCTCGGCGAGATCGATCAGCTCGTCCGTCGTGTCGCCCATCGCGGAAACGACGACAACCACCTGGTTGCCGTTCTTCTTCGCTTCCACGATCCGCTTGGCGACCCGCTTGATGCCCTCGGCATCGGCTACGGAGGAGCCTCCGTACTTCTGCACGACAAGGCCCACGTGCGCTCCTCGCTCAGTCCCGTGTGTGTCGGCTCAGTTTACCGAGCGCCCGGAATCGCCCCCTGTGATGCCACATGGTGAGACCCGCCCGCTCGCCGGGTTACCTGCCCGTCGCGGACGCCCCCACTCCGGAAAGTGGGCCACCTCACTCCCCCCGGTGGACGGGCCCCGGACGGGCCCGCGACGGGCCACGCCACGGGCCTCCGACGGACCCCGGACGGCCCCGCGCGGGCTCACACCGCGCCGAACATCGCCGTCAGGCTGTCGTCGAGGACGGCGCCGATCTGCTCGCCGCCGGGTTCGACGACGGTGTGGGAGCGCGTCAGGAAGCGGCGCAGGACGGGGGTGTCGAAGCAGACCATCGCGACCCCCTCGGGGGCGTGCAGCTCGACCACGGTGCGCCGCGGTCCGGCCGGTCTGATGTGCACGTTGCCGACCCCGGCCGGCGCGTCGAGGCCCTCTTCGAGGAGCGCGCGGGCGAACGTCCAGGTCACCTTCTCGTCGCCGACCGAGACATGGGCCGGGAAGTCCGCGTGGACGGCGAGCGGGTCGTCCGAGGTGTAGCGGAGGGTGAGCGGGATGGGCAGCTCCTGGCCGTCACGGATGACCAGGTGGGCGCCGGTGGGCTGTTCCAGGGTTATGTGCATGCCAGTTGGAGCACGGTGGGGCCGCTGTAATTACGCCGGTCGGCGAGGAATTTCACGTGACCTGCGTCACGCCCGCACGGGCGGTGGCCCGCCGACCGGTCCGCGGCGGGCCCCGGGCCGCCTACTTGACGGGCCGCAGCCCCAGCGGGCCCGCGATCTCCTCGGCCATGACCTGGCCCGCCTCGTCCTCCAGGGCGTCGTCGGCGAGGCTCTGGTCGGTGTCCAGGCCGTCCAGCTCGGCCAGCGGCTGGTCGAGCCTGATGTGGGCGAGGATCGAGTGCAGGGCGCGGAGCGTGGCCGAGGCCGTGGAGCCCCAGTTGGAGAAGTAGGAGAACTGCCACCACCACAGGGCCTCGGTCACCCGGCCCGCCCGGTAGTGGGCCATGCCGTGGCGCAGGTCGGCCATGACGTCGGCGAGGTCGTCCGAGATCCGGGCGGCCACCGGCGCCTTGCGGGGCTCGTACGGGTCGAAGACCTCGCTGTAGACGTCGATGGGCTCCAGCAGCCGGGCGAGGTCCTCGCGCAGCTCGTCCACGTCCTGCTCGGGGCCGAGGTCGGGCTCGTAGCGCTCGTCCGGGAGGATGTCCTCGTGGGCGCCCAGGCGGCCGCCCGCCAGCAGCAGCTGGGAGACCTCCAGGAGCAGGAAGGGGACCGCGGAACCGGGCTCGTCCCCCTTCGCGACCTCTGTCACGGACACCAGGAAGCTCTCCACCTGGTCCGCGATCTGGACCGCGAAGTCGTCCGGGTCCCGCGTCGTGGCGTGCAGCGTGGCGTCAGACATCTAGGAGTCGTCTCCCCTCGAAGGCGCGTCCGAGGGTCACCTCGTCCGCGTATTCCAGGTCGCCACCCACCGGGAGGCCGCTGGCCAGGCGGGTGACCCTGAGGCCCATGGGCTTGATCATGCGGGCGAGGTACGTCGCCGTCGCCTCGCCCTCCAGGTTGGGGTCCGTGGCCAGGATCAGCTCCGTGACCTCGCCGTCGGCCAGCCGGGCCAGGAGTTCCCTGATCCGCAGGTCGTCGGGGCCGACGCCCTCGATCGGGCTGATCGCGCCGCCGAGCACGTGGTAGCGGCCGCGGAACTCACGGGTCCGCTCGATCGCCACGACGTCCTTCGGCTCCTCGACCACGCAGATCACCGCGCGGTCGCGGCGGCTGTCGCGGCAGATGTTGCACAGCTCCTCCTGCGCGACGTTCCCGCAGGTGGCGCAGAACCGGACCTTGGCCTTGACCTCCATGAGGGCGTGCGCGAGCCGACGGACGTCCGTCGGCTCCGCCTGGAGGATGTGGAAGGCGATCCGCTGCGCGCTCTTGGGACCGACGCCGGGCAGCCGCCCCAGCTCGTCGATGAGGTCCTGGACCACGCCTTCGTACAACGGACTGCCGCCCTTTCTGGGGTTCCTCTCGGAACTACGGTACGTACCGTAGTTCGCCGCGGCCTGCTTAGAAAGGCAGGCCGGGAATGCCGCTGCCGCCGCCCAGGCCCTGGGCGAGCGGGCCGAGCTTCTGCTGCTGGAGCGTCTGGGCGTTCTCGTTCGCCGCCTGGACGGCCGCCACGACCAGATCGGCGAGCGTCTCGGTGTCCTCCGGGTCGACCGCCTTCGGGTCGATCCGCAGGCCGCGCAGCTCGCCCGAGCCGTTGACGGTGGCCTTCACCAGACCGCCGCCCGCCTGGCCCTCGACCTCGGTGCGCGCCAGTTCCTCCTGCGCCCGCGCCAGGTCTTCCTGCATCTTCTGGGCCTGCTGCAACAGCTGCTGCATGTTGGGCTGGCCACCACCGGGGATCACGATTCGGGCTCCTTGGTCGGTACGTTCTGCCGCTCTGCACGAGCCTACGTGGTCCACGGGTGCCTCGCCCCGGCACTCTTTCGAGTGAGCCGGTCAGGGCGCCTATACCTGATCAAGGCCGTCTTCTGGGCGTAAAAGCAGCCAAAGTGATCCCCGCGCCACCCGTTGAGCGGTAGGAAGGTTCCGACACAGGAGCATCGCGTGTCACAGAGGGTGACCGATCAGTGGGTGGCCGATCAGGAGTGATCGGCCAGTTGGGAGTGCCGGGTGGGTCAGCCGGAGATGCAGCCCGAGGGGCCGCCGCACCAGGACGGGCGGGACGAGGGCGCCGCCGTGCTGCGTCCCGGCGATCTGACCGGGCGGGCGTTCCCGCTCGGCGACTGGGGCGAGCCCGCCGACCGGCTGCACGAGCTGTACCGGTGGGTGGAGCACGGAGCGCTGGAGACGGCGTCCTGGTACCTGGCGGACCGGGTCTGGAAGCGGCGCTGCGCCCGGGTGCTGCGGGCCACGGCGTCGGCGGGCGCGGTGACGGGCGCCGCGCTGCCGCTCCTCGATCTGTCCGGGGTGGTGGACGGGGTGGCCGCCTGGGGCTATCTGGCGCTGCTCGCGGCGGTGGCGTCGGTGGCGGTGGACCGGTTCTTCGGGCTGACGTCCGGCTGGATGCGGGACGTGGCGACGGCGCAGGCGGTGCAGCGCAGGCTCCAGGTGCTCCAGTTCGACTGGGCGTCGGAGAGCGTGCGGGAGATGCTCGGCCCGACCGAGGGCACGGCGAGCGAGGCGGCCGAGCGGTGCCTCGCGGTGCTGCGCCGGTTCTCGGAGGACGTCACGGAGCTGGTGCGGGTGGAGACGGCCGACTGGATGGTGGAGTTCCGCACCGGCGCGGCCCCGATGGGCATCCAGACGGCGCTGGCCCCCGGCTCCCGCCAGGAGCTGGGTGGCGCCCCGTACCGCTTCCCGATGCCGCCGCCCCCGCCCGCGCGCCCGAACATGCCGCGCCAGCGCCCGCCCGAGCCCCGCTGAGGCGGGCCCGGTCAGCCGTGGTCGTAGGCGAGCTTCTCGCCGGTCTCGGTGTTCACCCGCTCCAGCCTGCCGTCGGGCAGGAGCCTGATCTCGGTGGGGGCGCCCGGGGTGCAGGAGCCCGAGTCGCCGGACCGGACGAGGGACGGGCCGATCTCCAGCGGCTCCCCCGGGCCGGGCTCCCGGGTCAGCTCGGCCTGGAAGACGCAGTGGTAGCCGCCGTTCGCGGTGGGTCCCTCGGCGACGAGGGAGAGGACCGTGTCGCCCGCATCGCCCTGGGTGAGGGTGAGCGTGCGGGTGTTCTCGCCGTCGGCGTTGGTGATCGTCGCCCGCCAGGTGCCGAGGTAGCCGGTCGGGACGGCGCCCTGGGCCGAGGCGGACGACGGGGTGGGGGACGCCTGCGGGGAGCGGGTGCCGGGTGTCGCGGGCGCGGTGGCGGACGGGGACGGGCCGCCGTCGCCGCCGGTGCCGTCGCCGCCGTTCAGGAGCGCGTACACCGAGCCGCCCGCGCCGATCGCGACGACGACGGCGACGGCGAGGAGGGCGGCCGTGGAGCGCCCGTCGCGGCGGGGCGGCTCGGCGGGCGGGGAGAGGGTGAGCGGGCCGGTGTACCCGGGCCCGGACGGCGGGAGTCCGCCGGGGGCGCCGTGGCCGGGCGGGTACCCGTAGCCGTTCACGGGGGCGGCGGGGCCGGGCGGGCCCGCGAAGGCGGGGGCGCCGAAACCGTTCGCCCGGCCGGGTTCGCCGGGTTCGGGGCCGAAGCCGCC
>NZ_FMCI01000088.1 GCF_900091845.1 Streptomyces sp. SolWspMP-5a-2 | reverse complement strand
GCGCGGGGGGGCGCGTCCGTCGGGCTGCGCGAGGGCGACGCCGTGGTGGCGCGGGGTGGGTCAGCGACCCGTCCCGTCCGCCCGGTCGTTCCGGTCCGCGCGCCATGCGCTGGGGGCCATGCCGTAGGCCGCGCGGAACGCCCGGCTGAAGTGGCTGGGGCTCACGAAGCCCCAGCGGCGGGCGACCGCGGCCACCGTGCGGTGCGCGGGCTCGCGCGCGAGGTCACGGCGGCAGCGTTCCAGACGCTGGCCCAGGATCCAGCGCCCGACCGTGGTCCCCTCGCCTTCGAAGACCTTGTGCAGGTAGCGCACCGAGACGCGCTGGGCGGCGGCGACCGTCTCCGGTGAGAGCCGGGGGTCGTGCAGATGGCCGAGGATGTGCTCCTTGGCGAGTGCGAGCACCGCGTGGGGCGGGCCGTCCGCCGGTGGGCCCGAACGTCCGGCGTGTTCACGGGCGAGCACGCCGAGCAGGTCCATGGCGACCTCGGCGAGCGGGAGCGCGGTGTCGTCGTCGAGGCCGTCGGCCTGCCCGGCCAGCCGGGTGAGGTATCCGGCCACCAGGGAGGCGACGCCGTGCTCCGCGCGGAACACGGTGGCGACGAGGTCCCGCACCTCCCGCTCCGGTACGCGCAGCCGGGCGCGCGGCAGATGGAACGCCAGGAACGAGAAGTCCTCGGGCAGCACCTTGCGGAAGACCCGCCCCGAGTCGGAGAGGGCGAACTCCCCCGGCCGCAGGACCACGCTCCTGCCGTCCTGTTCGAGCAGCGCCACGCCGCGCTGCTGGACGGTGAGCGTCAGCCACTCCTCGCCGTCCCGCGCGATGTCCCGGCGGCGCCGGTCGACGGTCTGGGGGCCCGCGCCGACCTCCGCGATCCGGAGGAAGCCGACACTGCGACTGGCGATCACGCCCTCGGCGGGTTCGCGGTCGTGCAGGGTGACGTCCAGCGGGATGAAGGTGTTCGACACCACGTCGTGCCAGTAGGCGTGCCGCTCGGCGGGGGCCAGCGCGGCGGTGGACCGGACGACGGGCACCGGGACGTCCTTCCTGGAGGGCGGGTTGCTTCCGTCCATTCAAGGACGCGGACCGGCCGGGCTCCAGGAAGAACCGCAGGAAGAAGTGGGGCCGCGCGGTCCCGCGTCACGGCTCGAAACCCGGCACCGGGAGACGTGCGCGAGGCCCGGGGCACCTGGCTCACCCCGACCGCGGGGAGCCGCAGAGAGCCGCGGGGAGCACAGGCAGCACAGGGAGGCGCCGGTGCGGACCGAGGGCTCCTTGTTCGGACCGGGGGTTCCCCTGCGCGGACCGGGGACTCCTTTCCGTACGGATCGGGAGCGGCCCGGCGCAGCCTCCGTCCCGACCCGTCCGGCCCGCCCGCCCGGGACCGGTCGCCGCGCTCTCCGCGCAGCCGCCCTCGCGCTCCGGTACGTAAGATCGGACGACCGTACCGACCGCGTCGACGACCACGGGAACGAGCTGCTCCGGCGTGACACCGCAAGACCCCGCCCCCGGCTTCGGGACGCTGCTGCGCCTGCGCCGGCGCGCGGCGGGGCTGACCCTGGAGGAACTCTCCGAGCGGGCCGGGGTCAGCGTGCGGGCCATCGGCGACATGGAGCGCGGGCGCAGCCGCAGTCCGCAGGCCCGCACCGTCTCCTCGCTGGCCGACGCGCTGCGGCTGGACGCCGCCGAGCGGGCCGCGTTCACCGAGGCGGCCCGCGCCGGGCGCCGCCGTCCGGAGGAGTCCGCCGCCGGATGGTGCCCGCTGCCGCCTGACGCCCCCGGCTTCACCGGCCGGGACGCCGAGACCACCTGGCTGCTGCGGGCCTCCCCCGGCACACCGCTCACCGTCGTGTCCGGGGCGCCCGGGACGGGCAAGAGGGCGCTCGCCGTGCACACCGCCCGGCAGGCCGCCGACCGGTACCGCGACGGCTGCCTCTTCCTCGACCTGCGCGGCCTCGACGCCGCGCCCCTCCCGGCGGACGAGGCCCTGCTGAGGCTGCTCGGGGCGCAGGGCGTGCGCGGCCGGGACGTCCCCGCCGACACCGAGGAGCGCGCCGCCCTGCACCGAGCGCTCCTGCGCGACCGGCGGACCCTGCTGGTCCTCGCCGACGCGGCGGACGAGAGCCAGGTCAGGCCGCTGCTGCCGGTGCCGGGCCGGGGCGCCGTCTGGGTGACAGCGCGCCGTGCCCTGACCGGCCTCGAACACGCCAGGCGGCTGCCGCTCGGGCCCTTGTCCGCCGCGTCGGCCGTCGCGATGCTCGGCGCGCTCCTCGGGTCCCGGGGCACCGCGGCCGACGCGCCCGCCCTCGCCGAGATCGCCGGGCACTGCGGCGGGCTGCCGCTGGCGCTGCGCGTCGCGGGGACCCGGCTGGCCACGCGCCCCGGGCCGACCGCGCGGGACCTCGCGGACCGGCTGGCGGCGCGGGAGCGGCGGCTCGGTGAACTCCGCGCCGGGGACCTGAGCGTCGAGTCGGCGTTCGCGCGGTCGTACGCGCTGCTCGACGACGACCGGCGGCTGCTGTTCCGGCGGCTCGCGCTGGCGCCGGGACCCGACGTCGACAGCGACCTCGCGGCGCTCCTCACCGGCCTTCCCGCGCATCTGGCGGAGCAGTCGCTGGACGATCTGGTCGAACTCGGCCTGCTCGTCCCGGTGCGGGGCGACCGGGCCGCCCTCCCCGACCTGCTCCGCCTCTTCGCCGAACGCCGACTGCGCGCGGAGGAGAACCCCGGGGAGATCGACACCGTCCACGACCGCCTGACCGGACGGCGACCCGGCACGGACTCGGACGCCAGGCGCCCCAACGGGTCCCCGTGACAAGCACGTTCGCCGCCCGGGTCGGCCTCGACGGACGCGCCCCGACGGCGCCGGGATGCGGGGGCACAGCCGCCTGCTGCCGTCAGCCTGAGCGGGCTCGCCCCAACGCGGCCGGGTGACCGGCACGTTCGCCTGCTTCCGTCGGCCTGAGCGGGCTCACCCGGCCGCGCCGGGGCGACGGGACACTCCGGCTGCTCTCGTCGGCCGCGACGGGCTCACCTCAACGCGCCGGCGTAACAGGCACGTTCGCCCGCCGTCAGCCAGAGACGGCCGACTGAGTCCACCGTCCCGGGGCGACAACGGGCGGGACACAGACCGCCGTTCGGCCGCCGGATCCCGATGCCGCCGGGGTCGGTGGGGTCGACGGGATCCCCGTCGTCGTCCAGCCCTTCCCCCCTCCCCTCCCCCTCCGCCGGTGCGCGTCGGCAGCTCAGGTGGTCGATGGCTCCCAGCGGGCGATGAGTTCCTCCGCCTCCGCGCGCTGGGTCGTGTGCCCGGCGATCCGCGCCGCCTCCAGCGCCTCGCGGGCCGCGGTGAGCGCGTCCGCCCGCTGCCCCAGACCGGCGAGGGCCCGCGCCCGGCAGAGCAGGGCCTGCCCGCGCAGCACGGGGACGCCGACGCGGACGTCCACCTCCAGCGCGCGCTCCGCCGCCCGCCGCGCGTCGTCCCAGCGGCGCAGTTGCAGCAGCGCCAGCGCCTTGCCGCAGAGGGCGTTCATCGTCGAGTAGTCGGCGATGTGCGGGGCGGGCGCGGTGGCCGGGTCGGCGAGCAGGGCCAGGAGCCGGTCCAGGGTGTCGACGGCCTCCTCGTACCGGCCGATCGAACGCAGGCTCCTGGCGAGCGTGACCAGCGCCGTCGGAAGCCCCTCGCGGCTGCCCTCGGCCTCGAACAGGGCGGCGGCCCGGCGGGCGTACGTCACCGCGGGCTCGTACCGCGCGAGGGTGACGGCGGTGTGGGCCGCGTACGTGTACGCCCACGCCTCCTGCTCCGTGTCGCCCGCCCGTTCGGCGAGCGCCGCCGCCTCCAGCGCGAGCCCGGCCCCCGTCGCGGGGTCGTGACGGCAGTGGAAGTGGGCCCAGGAGAGGTAGTTGGCGTGGGTCGCCTCGGCGGTGAGGTCCCCGAGCGCGCGGGCCGCGTCACGGGAGAGCGCGAACACCTCGTGCCAGTGCCCCCAGAAGGGCCACCGGTCGGAGAACCAGTGCATGGACTCGGCGACGTCCACCACGGTCGCGTGTTCCCCGGCCGCCGCGGCCTCGCGCAGCGCGGTCAGCCAGTGCGCGTGCTCCTCGCGCAGCCAGAGCTGGGCCGCGTTCCGGTCGCCGACGTCGACCAGCGGGTCGGAGTCGGCCGGGCGGGTGTCCTCGCCGGGCTCGAAGCGGCGTCCCGCCGTGCGCGCGGTCCGCAGCAGCCAGGCGCGGAGGGTCGCCTCGGCCGCCCGCCTGGCCTTCGGTGTCTCCTCGGCCTCCAGCGTCCGGCGCGCGTAGAGCCGCAGGAGGTCGTGGAAGGAGGCGCGTCCCGCCGCGTCGTGGCCGAGCAGGCCGAGTTCGACAAGTTCGTCCGTCAGCTCCTCGACGCGCTCCAGGGGCGAGCCGGTCAGGACGGCGCCGAGGACGGGCGTGAAGTCGGCGCCGGTCACCAGGGCGAGCCTCCGGAACAACGCCCGCGCGGGGTCGGTGAGTTGCTCGTAGGAGAGGCTGAACGCGGACCGTACGGCGAGGTCGCCCGCGGTGAGCCGGGCCAGCCGGTGGTCCTCCGCCGCCAGCCGGTCGGCGAGGGCGGACGCCGTCCAGCCGGGCCGGGTGACGAGACGGTTCCCCGCGATGCGCAGCGCCAGGGGCAGCCCGCCGCACAGCTCGGCGATCCGCGCGAGCGCGGCACGTTCCCCCGGGTCACCCGAGTCCACGTCATCGTCGTCGCCAGGGGCAGGGGTGGGGGCAGGGGCAGATCCGGGGGCGGGTTGCGTGCGGGGGGCCGCGGGCGCTCCGGGGAACGGGTCCGCGCCGGATGCCGGTACCGCGCCCGGGGCCAGGGTCGGGGCCGGTTCCCCACCGGAGGACAACTCCACGTCGCGAGTCGGGGCCGCGCCGGGTGTCGGTTTTACGTCGCGGGGCGGTCCCCCACCGCGAGTCGGTTCCCCACCGCGAGTCGGGCTCCCCGGCGACGCGGCTTCCGCCAGGGAGGACAAGTCCGCTCCCGCTCCCGGTTCCACCGGGAAGGCAAGGTCCACCCCCGCCCCCGGTTCCACCGGGAAGGCAAGGTCCGCCTCCGCCCCCGGTTCCACCGCGGAGCGCAGGTCGGCGGGCGAGTCCCCTCGCGACGTCCCCTCCACCGGCGGCAACCCCCCACCCGGCCCCTCCCCCGCGAGGGCGAGCGCGTCGCCGTACGGCGGGGCGGTCGTGCGGCCCGCGGTGATCTCGGCCAGGAGGTGGGTCGCGGTCTCCGTCGGGAGCGGGGCGAGGGGGAGCCTGCGGGCGGCCGGGAGGGCGGTCAGGGCGCGGCGGCTGGTCACCCAGACGGGGCCGGTGCCGGGGGTCGGTAGCAGCGGGAGCACCTGGGACGCGTCGGCCGCGTTGTCGAGCACCAGCAGCACGTCGGCGGCGTCGACGGTCGCCCGGTAGAGCGCCGCGCGGTCATCCGCGCCGGTCGGCAGGTCGCCGTCGGAGACACCGAGCGCCCGCAGCAGCCTGGCCTGGGCGTCGTAAGGGGTGAGGGGTTCGGGGTCGAGGCCGCGCAGGTCGAGGAAGAGGCAGCCGCCGGTGTGCCGCGCGGACACCTCCCTGGCCGCCTGGGCGACGAGCGCCGTCTTGCCGAGCCCCGGGGCGCCGTGCACGACCAGCACCACCCCGCCGTCCGCTCCCCCGCTCCCCTCGCGGAGCACGCGCAGTTCCTCCGTCCGGCCCGCGAAGTCCGGTGTGCCCATGGGCAGTGCGCACAGCCCGCCGGGCACGGTCCGGCGGCGGCGGCCCGCGCGGGCCGCGGCGAGGAGCGCGTCTCTCGCCGCCGGATCGAGACGGAGCGCGTCGGCGAGGGCCTGCACGGTCCGGGCCTGCGGGCCGCGGCTGTGCCCGCGCTCCATGTCCCCGACGGCGCGCGCGGTGACCCCGGACGCGGCGGAGAGTTCGTCGAGGGTGAGTCCCGCGGTGTGCCGGTGGGCGCGCAGCAGCGGGCCGAAGGGGCGCGGAGGCGACTGGCCCACGGATCTGTTCCTCTCCCGGCGGTACGACGTTCACCGTACTGGCTGGTAGGGAGCGGGCGCTGACCGGGTCGTGCGCTCTCGGGCACACGCCGGTGCGCTCCGGGGCCAGAGGGGCACGGGAACGGATCTAGCGTTCCTGGTGTCCGCGCCGGTATGGGTCCGGCGGGGCGCACACCCCACCGCACTCAGGAGAGCCCCATGCACGACGCCACGCCGGTCGAGCCGGTCCTCGAACCCGCCGCCCGAGCGTTCGCCGAGGCGACCGCGAACCCGCCCTACCTCTTCGACCTCGCGCCCGCCGAGGGCCGCAAGGCGGTCGACGAGGTGCAGTCGGGCCCCGTCGAGAAGCCCGCCGTCGACGAGGAGTGGGTCACCGTCGAGGGCGGCCCGACCGGTCAGGTGCGGGTCCGTGTGGTCAGGCCCGCCGGGGTCACCGGCACCCTGCCCGTGATCCTGTACATCCACGGCGCGGGCTGGGTCTTCGGCAACGCCCACACCCACGACCGGCTGGTCCGCGAGCTGGCGACCGGGGTCGGGGCCGCCGTAGTCTTCCCCGAGTACGCCCTCTCCCCCGAGGCCCGCTACCCGGTCGCCGTCGAGCAGAACTACGCGGTGGCCCGCTGGATCGTGACGGAGGGCGCCGCGAGGGGCCTGGACGCGGGGCGTCTCGCCGTCGCCGGTGACTCCGTGGGCGGCAACATGAGCGCGGCCCTCACCCTGATGGCCAAGGAGCGCGGTGACGTGCCGCTGGTCCAGCAGGTGCTGTTCTACCCGGTCACCGACGCGCGCTTCGACACCGCGTCCTACGACCAGTTCGCCGAGGGCTACTTCCTGCGCCGGGACGGCATGCGGTGGTTCTGGGACCAGTACACGACCGACGAGAGCGAGCGCGCGCAGATCACCGCGTCCCCGCTGCGCGCCACCGTCGAGCAGCTCACCGGTCTGCCGCCGGCCCTGGTGATCACGGGCGAGGCCGACGTGCTGCGCGACGAGGGCGAGGCGTACGCCGCGAAGCTGCGCGCCGCGGGCGTCGCCGTCACCGCCGTCCGCTACCAGGGCGTGATCCACGACTTCGTCATGCTCGACGCGCTGCGCGGGACGCACGCGGCCCAGGCCGCCATCGCCCAGGCGGTCGCGGTGCTGCGCGACGCCCTCGGCGCGGCCTGACCCGGGCCGGGGCCCGCGCCCACGCACGGCCGCCCGGCCACCCGGACCCGG
>NZ_FMCI01000081.1 GCF_900091845.1 Streptomyces sp. SolWspMP-5a-2 | reverse complement strand
GGAGCGGGCGGTGGCAACGGACGTCCTGGTGGACCCGGTGGGCCCGGCGGTCCCCGCGGACCGCAGTCGCCCGCGCTGCCGCAGCAGGGCAGGCCCGCTCCCGCGGGCGCCGGGTTCGGCGGCCAGGCCCCGGGTGCCCCGCAGGGCATGCAGGCGGCCGGTGGCCAGGACGCGTTCGGCAACCCGCTCGGTCCGGTCCCCCAGGGCCAGGGCCCGCAGCAGCAGGCGGGCAACCAGACCGGTGAGCAGCAGGGCGGTCGGCGCAGGCGCCAGCCGCAGCTCCCGGGCCGCGGCGGTCCGCGCGCCGAGCTGCCGGGCGGCAACCCGCAGCAGCCGCGGGTGCCGAGCTGGGGCGACGAGAACGCCCAGCCGCCGATGCCGCGCTCCGCGCTGGACGCCCCGCGCGGCCACGACGAGCGGGACCCGGCGGCCCAGACCGCGCAGTTCCCGCGGGTCGACGACCGGCAGGGTCCGGCCGCGACCAGCGAGATGCCCGCGATACCCGCCTTCGACGACCGCCAGGGCGTGGGCGCCACCTCCGAGTTCCAGCGTCCCGACTTCGGCGCACCGGCCCAGGGCGGGCAGACCCCGCCGCCCGGAAACCCGTTGCAGCGCCCGAACTTCGGCCCGCCGCGCCGGTCCAACGCCCCCGTCGACGACGGCAACGGCAACGGCAACGGCGCCCACGGGCAGGACTCGGGCGGGTTCGTCCGCTCGGACGTGTTCGGCACGCCCGCGCCCCAGCAGCAGGGCGGCGGCCAGTACAACGGCGGCCAGCACAACCCGGCGAACCCCGCCAACACCGGCCAGTTCGCGGCCCCGCAGTCCTACGAGGCCGGTTCCACCGGGCAGTTCGCGGTGCCGGGCTACGACAACGGTTCCGGCTCGACCGGCCACCACGCGCTGCCGGGTCGGCACAACGGCGCCGAGGACACCGGGCAGTTCGAGCGCCCGCAGGTCAACGGCGGCCAGGTCAACGGCAGTCAGGGCAACGGCCAGGTCAACGGCGCCCAGGGCGGCGGCGACTTCGGCGCCCCGCGTCCGCCGGTCCCCCAGCGTCCGCAGCGGCCCGGCCGCACCGAGCCGGAGGCGCTGCCGCCGGCCCCGGGCCCCGGCGACGGCCGCACCCCGCTGTACGACACCCTGGAGACCAACTGGTTCCACGGCGCCGGACAGCAGGAGCAGCAGCAACAGCAGCAGCTCCACCACAACGGGCACCAGAACAACGGGTACGGCGAGGGCCAGCCGCCCGCCGCGCCCGCTCCGTCGCAGGCTCCGGCCGCGGCCCCTCCCACGTCCGCTCCCCAGCGGGCCGCCGCCTCGTGGCGCACCTCCCCGAACGACGACCTCGTCCGGCAGGCGGAGCGTGTGCGGCAGCCCGCCGCGGGCGGTGTCACCACCTCCGGCCTGCCGCGCCGGGTGCCCCGGGCGAACCTCGTTCCGGGCACGGCTCAGCAGCAACAGCACCAAAGCGGTCCGCAGGTCTCCCGTGCGCCCGATGACGTACGCGGCCGGCTGACCAATCTCCGTCGGGGCATCGCGCAGGGTCGACAGGCCGGCAACGGCCCGCAGACCGGCAGCTTCCCGAGCCCCACTCACCAGCAGGAGCGTTAGTTGAGCCAGATGAGCCAGGCGGCACAGAATCTCAACTGGTTGATCACCAACTTCGTGGACAACACCCCCGGGGTGTCCCACACCGTCGTCGTATCCGCCGACGGTCTCCTTCTGGCGATGTCGGAAGGTTTTCCGCGGGACCGCGCCGACCAGTTGGCGGCCGTGGCGTCCGGACTCACCTCGTTGACGGCCGGGGCCTCCCGGATCTTCGAGGGGGGCAGCGTGGCGCAGACGGTCGTCGAGATGGAGCGCGGCTTCCTCTTCCTGATGTCCGTCTCGGACGGCTCGTCCCTGGCCGTGCTCGCACACCCCGAGTGCGACATCGGCCTGGTCGGCTACGAGATGGCCCTCCTGGTCGATCGCGCGGGTGCGGTGCTCACACCGGACCTGCGCGCCGAACTCCAGGGCAGTCTGCTGCACTGACCGGCCCAGGCACCACCCGTCTCACCACATCACCGTCCGGCCGCCACAATCCCCCCACCGGCCACGTCAGACGGCATGACTGACCGACCTGCTGTCCCGCCCGGAGGATCCATGACCCCGCCCACCGCCTCTCATGATCCGTACGCGGAGCCGTACGAGGACGAGGGCGACCAGCCGCTGGTACGTCCCTACGCGATGACCGGCGGCCGGACCAGGCCGCGCTACCAGCTCGCCATCGAGGCGCTGATCAGCACCACGGCCGACCCGGCAGCGCTCATGGGGCTGCTCCCGGAGCACCAGCGCATCTGCCACCTGTGCCGTGAGGTGAAGTCGGTCGCCGAGGTCTCGGCCCTCCTCGCGATGCCGCTGGGCGTGGCCAGGATCCTCGTCGCCGACCTGGCCGAGGCGGGGCTCGTCGCCATCCATCAGCCGGGCGGCGACGAGACCACGGGCGCCCCGGACGTGACTTTGCTCGAAAGGGTGCTCAGTGGACTTCGCAAGCTCTGACGGAGGGCGGGCGACCACCTCCGCGAAGATCGTGGTGGCAGGCGGCTTCGGCGTCGGCAAGACCACGTTCGTGGGAGCGGTCTCGGAGATCAACCCGCTGCGCACGGAGGCCGTCATGACGTCCGCCAGCGCGGGCATCGACGACCTGACCCACACCGGGGACAAGACCACCACCACGGTGGCCATGGACTTCGGCCGCATCACGCTCGACCAGGACCTGATCCTGTACCTCTTCGGTACCCCCGGTCAGGACCGCTTCTGGTTCATGTGGGACGACCTGGTGCGCGGCGCGATCGGCGCCGTGGTGCTGGTGGACACCCGTCGGCTGGCCGACTGCTTCCCCGCGGTCGACTACTTCGAGAACAGCGGTCTGCCGTTCGTCGTCGCGCTCAACGGCTTCGACGGGCACCAGCCGTACAACCCCGAGGAAGTGCGGGAGGCCCTGCAGATCGGGCCGGACACCCCGATCATCACGACGGACGCGCGCCACCGGTCCGACGCCAAGAGTGCGCTGATCACCCTGGTCGAGCACGCGCTGATGGCGCGGCTGCGGTAGCGGCCAAGTCAGCCGTGGCATACGGCAGTTGTCGTAGAAGCACCGGAGCCGGCTGTGGGTTTTGACACGGTCGGCCCCGGTGTTCATAACGTTTCGGCAGAGGAATGCACCGGACCCGCAACGCGTCGCGTTCGTCCGGTGCCGCTGTGCGCACGGAAGCCCCGTCATTTGACGGGGCTCGCTCTTTATGACCGTTTTACGTGGGGCTTACATCACACCGAAACGGTGCGTCCCACTGTTTGGAAGTGCGCTGGTCGTCGTGCTGGAATGCCTGAACTGCCCAATAGTCAAAGACGTACTCCGTAGCACTGCGGACGCGGGGACGTCCCGGGCTCTGAGACACTGCGGCACACGGTTGGTGCCGACCGCCGAGAGGTTGTTGGTCGAGTGAGGCGAAGCAAGAACGGTCCCGAGCCGTCGGCCCGGGGCAACTTCACCCCGCCGCCGCGCGGAGCGGCGCCCGCCCCTGCGTCCGGGCCGCAGCCCGACGCCGCGGCCTCCTCGGGCGGTCGGCTCTCGCCCCGCAACTGGCGGGTGCCCACCCGGCTCAACGCCATTCTCCTCATACCCGTGCTGGTCGGCCTCGTCATGGGCGGCTTCCAGGTCAAGAGCTCCATCGACACCTGGCAGGACGCCGAGGACGCCGAGAACACGGCCCGCCTGGTGCGGGCCTCGCTGTCCTACGCGGACGCCCTCTACAACGAGCGTGACATCACCACCGCCCCGCTGCTGAAGGGCAAGTCGCAGACGGCCGCGGACAAGAAGACCGTCAGTGACGCCCGTGCCACCACCGACAAGGCCGCCGACGCCTTCGACCGGGCCGCCCAGAACATGCCCGCGAAGCCGGGCCTCGAACGCAGGCTGACGCTGTTCCGCGCCGAGGAGCCCAAGATCGCCGGGCTCCGCGCGGCCGCGTACACCGCGAAGCTGCCCGCCGTGCAGACCGAGGAGGGCTACGTCACCGTCGCCCACCCGCTGATGGAGTTCGCCAACGAGCTGGGGCTCGGCACCGGCAACATCACCAGCTACGGCCGGACCGTCTACGCGATCTCGCTGACCAAGGCCGCCCTCTCGCTGGAGCGTGCCATCGGCATGCACCTGCTGATCAACCCGGGCCCCGACGACAAGAACCTCGCCAAGCAGCGCGTCGCCCTCTCCTCCTACGCCTACCTGGAGGGCATCGCCGTCGAGGAGTACATCGGCGGTGGCACCGAGGCCGACGCCCAGAAGCTCACCCAGGCCGAGGCGAAGCTCAAGACGGACGGCGCGGAGCTGGCCAAGAAGGCCGAGGACGACGCGGCGGCCAAGGGCGAGACGTACGTGGCGCCGCCGAGCAACCCCACCGACATGGTCACCGCCCTGTCGACGCTGGGGTCCACCGACACCGCCGAGCGCGCCCAGCTCGCCGAGCGGGGCATCACCGCGCAGAACTGGTGGGCGGTGAACACCCTCAAGTACAACGTCTACCGCCAGATCGAGGCGGACCTCGCCGACAAGGCCGTGGGCGAGGCCTCGGACATCGCCTCCGGCGCCCAGCGGGACGCCATCATCACCGGTGCCGCCGTCGTCGTCGCGCTGCTGCTGGCCTTCATCCTGGCCGGTGCGGTCGCCCGGCAGATGAGCCGCTCGATGCGCCAGCTGCGCAGCGCCGCCTTCGGCATCGCCGAGCAGCGGCTGCCGACCCTGGTCGACCAGCTCTCCCGCACCGACCCCGGCCGGGTCGACACCCGGGTCGCGCCGATCCCGATCCACACCAAGGACGAGATCGGCGAGGTGGCCCGCGCCTTCGACCAGGTGCACCGCGAGGCGGTCAGGCTCGCCTCCGAGCAGGCCCTGCTGCGCGGCAACATCAACGCGATCTTCACCAACCTCTCGCGCCGCAACCAGTCCCTGATCGAGGGGCAGTTGACCCTGATCACCGACCTGGAGAACAACGAGGCCGACCCGGACCAGCTGGAGAACCTCTTCCGGCTCGACCACCTCGCGACCCGCATGCGCCGCAACGGCGAGAACCTCCTGGTCCTCGCGGGCGAGGAACCCGGCCGCCGCTGGGACCAGCCGGTGCCGCTGGTCGACGTGCTGCGCGCCGCCTCCTCCGAGGTGGAGCAGTACGAGCGCGTCGAGCTGTCCGGCGTCCCGGAGGCCGAGATCCACGGCCGGGCGGTGACCGACCTGGTCCATCTGCTCGCCGAGCTGCTGGAAAACGCGACCACGTTCTCCTCGCCGCAGACCAAGGTCCGGGTCACCGCGACCCGGCTGCCCGACGGCCGCGTGATGATCGAGATCCACGACAAGGGCATCGGCCTGACCGCCGAGGACTTCGCGGACATCAACCACAAGCTGGCCAACCCGCCGACCGTGGACGCCGCGATCTCCCAGCGGATGGGCCTGTTCGTGGTCGGCAGGCTCTCCGACCGGCACGGCATCCGGGTGCAGCTCCGCCCGTCGGGCGAGCAGGCGGGCACCACCTCGCTCGTCATGCTGCCCGACGCGATCACGCACGGCGGTGGCGGCGGTGAACAGCGCCTGGGCGGCGAGGAGTTCACCGTCTCGCAGATCATGCCGGAGCAGGGCTACCCGCCGCTGGGCGAGGACTTCGCGCAGCCCCCGGCCCCGCACCTGCGCACCGCCGCCGAACTCGGCTTCGACGACAGCCAGTACGGCGAGGTCCCCGACGACATCCGGGAGCTGGACCCCGCGGGCCGCGCTCCGGAGCACGGGGAGCGCCCGGGACCGGCCCCGGCCCGCCCGCAGGGCGAGCACGGGCCCCGACAGCCCGCTGAGGGCGCTCAGTTCGGCGCGGACGGCTTCGACGCGCGCCCGGCGTACGACGACGCCCAGGGCGGCTACCCGGCGCAGGGCGGCGGATTCGACGCGCCCCCCGCGTACCAGGAGCCGCAGCAGGCGCCGTACGAGGAGCAGCAGCGTCCGGCGTACGAGGAGCCGTACTACGCGCCGGACGGCGCGCTGCCGCAGACCGACGCGTTCTCCGCCCCGCACGGCTTCCAGGACTCCGGTTATCCGGAATCCGGTCAGGACCCGCAGGCCGACGCGGGTGCCGCCCGGCAGGACGGTTTCCCCTCGTTCGACCAGCCGTCCTACCAGGACGACTGGCCCCAGCAGGACGGCTACCAGAACGGCTACCAGGCCGAGTACGCTCCGGAAGCGGAGTCCACGCAGGGCGCTGACGGGAATGATCTCGACCGCGTAGGCTTCGACCGTCCGGGACCGACCTCCTCCGCGTCCCACGAACTGACCGACGCCGGGCTTCCGCGTCGCGGTTCGGGCGCCGGCAACGGCGCCCGGCACGCGGGCCAGGAGGCGAAGGCCCCGGGCGCGGACGGGAACGGCGGGAACGGCACCACCGGCGGTATCGGCAACAGCGACGGCGGCCTCTGGCAGTCGGCGAACGACGAGCGCTGGCAGCAGGCCTCACAGCTCCGCAAGCCCAAGGCGGGCGGGGTCACCTCCTCCGGCCTGCCGCGGCGGGTACCCAAGGCCAACCTGGTCGAGGGAGCCGCCGAAAGCACCCCCCAGGGAGGTCCACAGATCTCCCGTGCTCCGGAGGACATCCGGGGCAGGCTGAGCAACCTGCGTCGCGGCGTCCAACGAGGACGCAACGCAGGAAGTGAAAAGAACGGCCAGGGCCTCGGTCCTGACAGCACCTACGACCAGGAGCGTTAGTGTGAGCCCGATGAGCCAGGCGGCACAGAACCTGAACTGGTTGATCACCAACTTCGTGGACAACACCCCGGGGGTGTCCCACACGGTGGTGGTCTCCGCCGACGGACTTCTGCTGGCGATGTCCGAGGGGTTCCCCCGCGACCGGGCCGACCAGCTCGCGGCGGTCGCCTCCGGCCTGACCTCGCTGACCGCCGGCGCCTCGCGCATCTTCGAGGGCGGCAGCGTGAACCAGACGGTTGTGGAGATGGAGCGAGGATTCCTCTTCATCATGTCCGTCTCGGACGGCTCGTCGCTCGCCGTTCTCGCACACCCCGAGGCCGATATCGGTCTGATCGGGTACGAGATGGCTCTTCTCGTCGACCGTGCGGGCACCGTTCTGACCCCGGATCTTCGCCAGGAGCTCCAGGGCAGCCTTCTCAACTAACAGACAGACGGTGCGTTTTCACGGCCCGTGGCCGTAAGGTTTCGGGACGCGGCTCCACAAGGATGGGTGCCCGGCACAGTCGGAGGAGGAGAAAGTGGCTACACCACCAGACGGTTCGAATACCGGCAACTGGTCGTACGGTCCTGGCCAGAACCAGGGCCAGAACGATGGTTCCCAGAACCCGAACCGTTACAACTTCCCCTCCACGCCCAGCCATCGGCGTCAGCCGTACGCGCCCCAGGGTCCGCAGGGCCCCGGTCCTTCGCCGTACGACCAGCCGCCGGCTCCGCGCATCCAGCCCGTGCAGCCGCAACGACGCACCCCTGAGCCCGCGCCCGCAGGGGCGGCGAGCAACCCTCTGGTGCGCCCGTACGCCATGACCGGCGGACGGACGCGCCCCCGCTACCAGCTCGCCATCGAGGCACTGGTGCACACCACCGCGCAACCGCACCAGATGCAGGGCCAGTTGCCCGAGCATCAGCGGATCTGCCATCTGTGCCGCGAGATCAAGTCGGTGGCCGAGATCTCGGCTCTGCTGACCATCCCTCTCGGCGTGGCCAGGATCCTCGTCGCCGACTTGGCGGAGGCGGGCCTGGTCGCCATTCATCAGCCCGGCGGCGACGAGAACGCCGGCGGCCAGCCAGACGTGACACTGCTCGAAAGGGTGCTCAGTGGACTTCGCAAGCTCTAGCGGAGGGCCGGTTTCTCAGAGTCGCTCCACCACCTCCGCGAAGATCGTGGTGGCAGGGGGCTTCGGCGTGGGCAAGACCACGTTCGTCGGTGCTGTCTCGGAGATCAACCCGCTGCGCACGGAGGCCGTCATGACGTCCGCCAGCGCGGGCATCGACGACCTCACCCACACCGGGGACAAGACCACCACCACGGTGGCCATGGACTTCGGCCGCATCACGCTCGACCAGGACCTGATCCTGTACCTCTTCGGTACCCCCGGTCAGGACCGCTTCTGGTTCATGTGGGACGACCTGGTCCGCGGCGCGATCGGCGCGATCGTCCTCGTGGACACCAGGCGACTGGCCGACTGCTTCCCCGCGGTCGACTACTTCGAGAACAGCGGCCTTCCGTTCGTCATCGCCCTCAACGGCTTCGACGGCAGCCAGCCGTACAACCCCGACGAGGTCCGCGAGGCCCTCCAGATCGGGCCGGACACCCCGATCATCACGACGGACGCCCGCCACCGCGCGGACGCCAAGTCGGCGCTGATCACCCTGGTCGAGCACGCCTTGATGGCGCGGCTGCGGTAGCCGGACGCGATGAAGGGCCCCTCCGTGCGGAGGGGCCCTTCGGCGTGCCCGGGGGCCGCTGCGGGGCGGTCGGCGGCCATGCCCCGGGCGGCCGCGCACGCACGGGACCCCGCCCTCCCGAGGGGAGGACGGGGTCCTGATGCGTGCGGCAGGGCCCTGGAGGGCTCAGTGCCAGCTGTGCGGGGCGCGGAAGCCGCCCTCACGCTCCAGACGCCGCCAGGGCGCCTTGGCGTGGACTCGGGACGGCACCGTGAGGGTCGGCCGGGACGCGGCGCGGGCCAGCAGGACGGCCGTGATGGCGGCGACCTCTTCGGGGTCGGCGTGGCCCTTCTCGACGCGGATGTCAGGCGAGTTCATGGATGTCAGTCTCCGTGAGAGAGGTTTCCGCGGGATTACTGCGGGGGGTTGCCGTGCTTGCGGGACGGCAGATCGGCGTGCTTGTTCTGCAGCATGGCCAGCGAGCGGATGAGCACCTCGCGGGTCTCGGCCGGGTCGATGACGTCGTCGACCAGACCGCGTTCGGCCGCGTAGTAGGGATGCATCAGCTCGGACTTGTACTCCTTGACCATGCGGGAGCGCATGGCCTCGGGGTCCTGGGCCTCGGCGATCTGCCGGCGGAAGATGACGTTGGCGGCGCCTTCCGCTCCCATCACGGCGATCTCGTTGGTGGGCCACGCGTAGGTGAGGTCGGCACCGATGGACTGGCTGTCCATGACGATGTAGGCCCCGCCGTACGCCTTGCGCAGGATCAGCGAGATCCTCGGCACGGTCGCGTTGCAGTAGGCGTAGAGCAGCTTCGCGCCGTGACGGATGATTCCGCCGTGCTCCTGGTCGACGCCGGGGAGGAACCCCGGCACGTCCAGGAAGGTGACGATCGGGATGTTAAAAGCGTCACACATCTGGACAAAGCGCGCAGCTTTTTCACTCGCCTCGATGTCCAGCACCCCGGCCAGGGACTGCGGCTGGTTGGCGACGATGCCGACCACCCGGCCGTCGAGGCGGGCCAGGGCGCAGATGATGTTGCGGGCCCAGCGCTCGTGGACCTCCAGGTACTCGCCGTCGTCGACGATCTCCTCGATGACCTTGGCCATGTCGTACGGGCGGTTGCCGTCCGCGGGGACCAGGTCGAGCAGCACGTCGCTGCGCCGGTCGGCGTCGTCGGAGGACTCCACCGTCGGCGGGTTCTCCCGGTTGTTCTGCGGCAGCAGCGAGAGCAGGTACCGCACTTCGGCGATGCAGGTCTCTTCGTCGTCGTAGGCGAAGTGGCAGACGCCGGAGGTCTCCGCGTGGACGTCGGCGCCGCCGAGGCCGTTCTGGCTGATCTCCTCGCCGGTGACCGCCTTGACGACGTCCGGGCCGGTGATGAACATCTGCGAGGTGTCGCGGACCATGAAGACGAAGTCGGTGAGGGCGGGGCTGTAGGCCGCGCCGCCCGCGCACGGGCCGAGCATCACGCTGATCTGCGGGATGACGCCGGACGCCCGGGTGTTGCGCTGGAAGATGCCGCCGTACCCGGCGAGCGCCGAGACGCCCTCCTGGATGCGGGCGCCCGCGCCGTCGTTCAGGGAGACCAGCGGAGCGCCCGCCGCGATGGCCATGTCCATGATCTTGTGGATCTTGGTGGCGTGGGCCTCGCCCAGCGCGCCGCCGAAGATCCGGAAGTCATGGGCGTAGACGAAGACCGTGCGGCCCTCGACCGTGCCCCAGCCGGTGATGACACCGTCGGTGTACGGCTTCTTGGACTCCAGGCCGAAGCCGGAGGCGCGGTGCCGCCTGAGCTGCTCGACCTCCTGGAAGGAACCCGGGTCGACGAGCAGCTCGATGCGCTCGCGCGCGGTCAGCTTGCCCTTGGCGTGCTGCGCCTCGGTCGCCTTCTCGCTCGGTCCGGCCAGCGCACGGGCGCGGATCTCGTGCAGCTCGGCCACTCGCCCGCGGGCGTCCGTCGGCTCACCCGGTGCATCGTCCAAAACGGTCATGTAGCGACCTTACGAAGGACACGAAGAAAAGCGAGCCGTCGACTCCGTACAGTCTCCGGCCCGTTTTCCTGGTAGCACCGAACAGAACCATCGTGGCATGCAGCCCTTTCGACTGCTCAGAGCCCGCCGCGGTTGTGGGGGTCGCACAAAGACGTCATGCGAGAGCCACCTCACATCGGTGCGTCGAACACGACACTCCTGGGGTAACCCCTAGAGTCAGCCGCCGCCCGGCCGAGAGCACCCGGACCGACGGATCGGACCGCAGCACCGCGCGCACCGGGCGGTCCCAGACGACCTCCACCGGGCCGCCCGTGCGCGGCGGCTCGCTCACGCAGAGCGTAGCGGTCCCGCCGCGCTGGACCGCCAGCACGCCGGCCCCCGCCGACGCGCTGAGCGCTCCCGCGCTCCCCGGGCCCCAGAAGGTGGCCGCGGTCACCCCGGCGGACGGGACGTGGACGGCCTGGACGGTGGTGTCGTTGGCGAGGACGTCGAGCCAGCGCCGGTCGGCGGCGAGGGCGGCGACCCGGGCGCGGGAGGCCCCGGGCAGCAGGACGTACCGGTAGCGGGCGCCGGCCGGGTCGGTGCCGTGGTCGAGCCAGAGGGTCTGCCAGCGGCGGGTGGCGCGCTCGTCGGTGCTGGTGGTGTTGATGTCGGACCAGGCGCCGGTGCGGTCCTCGCGCAGGGTGCGCAGCCGACCCTCGGGCACCAGCCAGCCGCCGTGGCCCTCCAGATGGGCCCAGCCGGGGCCCCGGGTCAGCCGCCGGGTGCCGCCCTCCCCCAGGTTGCGGTTGTCGACGACCGTCTCGACCGGCACCCCGTCGGCGCAGCTGATCCCGGCGCCCAGGCAGACGACGGCGTCGCCCGCGCAGAACCACGACTTGCGGGCCTCCAGGGTGGAGCCGACGCCCTTCACGTGCTGGCCGAGGGCCGCGTGGACGCCGTCGGTGGTGCCCCCGACCCAGCGGACGTCGGGCCGGGCGGCGCCCCACTCGCCGCCCGCGCGGTCGGCGAGGCGCCGGGTGGAGACGGTGGTGCCGGGCAGCCGGTACCAGTCGACGGTGGGCCAGTACCAGTCGGTGTACTGGTCGCCGGTCCCCTCGGTCCACCAGGAGACCATGCCCGCGCCGGTGTGCCAGCCGCGCGGGTTCTCGCCGTTGCCGCACTCGTAGGAGGCGATGCGGTCGCTGGCCATGGCGATGCTCGCGGTGAAGCCGGGGCGGCGGTGGACGGCCCGGTCCATGGCCGGGAAGAGGCGGTGGCCGACGGGTTCCGGGGCGGCCGGGGCGGTCGAGTCGGCGGCGGCGCGCAGCCGCGTGAGATCGGCGACGCCGAACTGAGGAGCCGTCAGCAGCGGTGCGACGGTGTCCCGTTGGGCCCAGCCCTTGACCATCCCGTACCAGCGCTCGCGCTCGGCCGTGCTCGCCCCGCCGGCCAGCAGGACGATCGCGGCGATCAGGGCCTGGCCGTGGAAGTGGTCGCCGCGCATCAGGTGCTGGTCGTCGCTGGTGAGGTAACCCCGGCTGATGGCGCGGCCGTTGACGCAGTCCATCACCAGGCCGTCGTGCAGGAAGGGCGCGTAGGCGTGCTCGACGCTGTCCAGGACGAGCTGCCTGGCGGGGTCGGTCACCTGCCAGTCGGAGCCCGCGAGCAGGGTGAACAGCCGTCCCAGTCCGTCGAGCAGGACCTGTCCGTAGGTCCCCGTGTAGGCGACCCAGGTGTGCTGCACGAACGAGCCGTCGGCGTAGAGCCCGTCGCGCCGGGTGACGTGCGGGAAGACCGGGGAGAGGGCGTCCCTGGCGAGGGCGATCCTCGTGCCGTCGCGGCCGAGGACCCCGCGCAGCGCGACGGAGCGGCACAGGTCGACCCGGTTGGCGCCGGTGGAGGTGCCGGAGTAGTCGGCGAGCGCGGAGGCGGGGACGAAGTGGTCGACGGCGGCGCAGGCGGCGGCGGTGCGCTCGGCGCCGAGCGTCTCCCCGAGGGCGGCCGTGATGTCCAGGAGCGGGCGGGGGCTGCCGATCTGCCACTCCCACCAGTTGCCGTAGGGGGTGGTGCCCGGGTGGTAGACGGTGGCGGAGAGGTGGTCGAGGCCGCGCAGGACGGCGGCGGTCAGCTCCGCATCGCCGGTGCTGCCGGTGCCCGGCTGGACGGCGGCCTGGGTCATGGTCCACAGGCGGCCGTAGCTCTGGGTGATGCCGGACGGCGGGTCGAACGGGTGGTCGGGCCAGAGGGAGGAGGCGGTGGGCGCCATGGTGGCGCTCAGGGTGCGGGCGCGGGCGCCGACGGCGGCCAGCCGGGAGGCGTAGGGCTCGCCGGCCGGGTCGTAGCCGGTGCCGAGGGCGAGGTCGAGCCAGCGGGCACGGAGGGTGTCGTAGGGGTCGGCGGAGCGGGCGGTGGCCGGGGGCGCGGCCAGGGCGGTGGCGGCGAGGGCGGCCGCCGAGAGGAAGGTGCGGCGCGTGGGGGTCATGCTCAAGCTGGGTACCACGCGGGCCGCCGCGGCGGAACCGTGCGGGACGCCGGTTCCGCCGCGCGGGTGCGGTCAAGTGCCTCAGCAGCCGCCGCAGTTGTAGTAGAGGACGTCCCAGTGGTTGCCCTCGTCGGCGTAGATGTTGCCGGAGCCCGACTGGTACTGGGCGGCGCCGTCGCCGCGCAGGCCGATGTAGGTGAAGGTGTTCTTGATGTAGGTGGTGACGCAGGTGTTCTTGCCGTAGTCGAGCTTGTAGCCGTTCCAGTGCGAGTAGGTGCCGGAGGCGTGACCGGTCTCGGTGCCGCCGGTGATGTTGAGGGCGCAGCCGGTGGCCCGCTTGAGGGTCTGGGCGCCCTGGGCGGTGGCCTGGTTGAGCTGGTCGAACGACGTGCAGGTGGGGGTGTTGCGGTCGGAACAGCCGCCGGAGGAGGACCAGGTGACGCCGACCGCGCTGAACATCGAGGTGGCGGTGGCGTGGCTGATCTTGGTGGCGGCCGAGGCGTCCCCCGCGGCGCCGACGACGGCGATGCCGGGGGCGACGACGAGGGCGAGCGCGGTCAGGGCGGATCTGAACTTCATGGGGGGCCTTCCTGCGGGGAACCGTGGGTCGGGCGGCCGTGGGCCGTCTTCCTGTGGGGCGGCTGTGCAGGTGGTGCAGGCCGATGGTGCCCGAGGTCTACGCGCGTCCGCCAGAGGGCCGACACGGATCGTCGAAAGATCCCCGGAAGATCCGCCGTTGCTCACCCGCACGTGCGCCGCGCGTCACCGGCCGTGCGGCGGATGGTCACGGAACGTAAGATCTCGACGACACTGCGGATGATGTTGAAACTTGAACGGAATGGGTCTACGGTCGTCCTCGTTGACCTCGTTGAAGATTAAACATCCTCATCGCCGCGGCCTCCGCCCGGAGCCGCGACCCGTCCCCCAGGAGCACCTCATGGGCATCTTCGGCCGCAAGAACGACAGCGACACCACCCCCGCGAGCGCCGGCTCGGCGCCCGTCGTCCCCGAACAGGCCGCGCTGACCGGCGAGTACACCATCGACCCCGCGCACTCCACGCTCGGCTTCGTGGCCCGCCACGCGATGGTCACCAACGTCAAGGGCAAGTTCCTCGACTTCACCGGCTCGCTGCACCTCGACGGCACCGACCCGGCGAAGTCCACCGCCTTCCTCGACATCACCATGGACTCCATCGACACCGGCTCCGCCGACCGCGACGGACACCTCAAGAGCGCCGACTTCTTCAAGACCGACGAGTTCCCGCGGATGACCTTCCGCTCCACCGAGGCGCAGTCCCTGGGCGGCGACGACTACCGGATCACCGGCGACCTGGAGATCCTCGGCACCACCCGGCCGGTCACCATCGACCTGGAGTTCAACGGCGCCGCCAAGGACCCGTTCGGCAACGAGCGCGTCGGCTTCGAGGGCAAGGCCGAGATCCTGCGCTCCGACTGGGGCCTGACCTGGAACGCGACCCTGGAGACCGGCGGCGTCCTGGTCTCCGACAAGATCAAGCTGAACTTCGACATCTCGGCGATCAAGAACGCCTGATGCGCGGGCGGGGGGCGGGACACGGCGCGGCCGACGCGTCCTGACGGCGTCCGGGTGCGGGGCGGACGCCGTCAGAACCCGCCGCCGAAGTCCCCGCCTCCCCCGCCGCCGTCCCCGAAGCCGCCGCCGTCCCCGAACCCTCCCCCGCCGAAGCCGCCGCCGAAGTCCCCGGGGTCGAAGTTCGAGCCGGAGACGTCGCCGCCCCCGAAACCGCCGAACCCGCCGCCGGTGTCCCCGTACCCGGCGCCGTAGTCGTGCGCGTACCCCGGGCCGGACATCATCCCGCCGAGCATGGTGCCGACCAGCAGCCCCGGCAGCATGCCGCCGCCGAAGTAGCCGCCCGCCCACGGCCCGTAGGCCGGGCCCGCCTCCCAGTAGGGACGGCGGCCCCAGGCGCTGTCCACCTCGCGGATCACCGGATCGCGGCCGTCGGCGAGTCTGGTCCGGTCGGCGGCGCAGACCGGCACCTCGCGCGGCGCCCCGCCGGACGGTGTCCACCGCGCGTCGGCCACCGAAGGACCGTGCCGCGGGTCGAAGAAGCAGGGCGGGCGCCGCTCGGGCAGCGGCTGGTGCGCGCGGCGCGCGGCGAGCGTGGCCAGGGAGAAGCGGCCGTCCTCGAGGGCCTCGGTGACCCCCCGGACGTCCTGCGGCACGTACGCCGCCGCCATCAGGGACTTCGCCTGTTCGTAGGCGTCCAGGGCGCGTTCGTAGTCGGCGCGCATCGCGTCGTCGGCCCCCGCCTCGGCCGGATGGAAGTCGAGCCGGTCCAGCTCCTCGCCGAAGGCGGTGATGTCCTCGTCGACCACCACCCGCAGCCGCTCCAGATCGGCCCGCCGCCGCTGGTCCGTGCGCCGCCGGTCGCGCCGCACCAGCGCGTAGGCGCCCGCGCCGCCGACGACGACCAGCGCGCCGAGCCCGATCAGCGCGGCGCCCGGCACCCCGGTGGTGCCCGACCGGTCGCCCCAGCTCGCCGGGGCCGAGCCGCGCATCCCGGCCAGCGCCCGGTCGGTGAAGTCGCCGAGCTGCGTCTTCGCGTCGCCGTCGCCCTGCACGCTGGTGACGAGGTTGCGCACGGAGGTGCGCGGCAGCACGGCGGAGTCGGCACGGGCGTCGAAGCGGTCGCCCAGCCGGATCGCGTACAGGCCGGTGACGCCGGTGGCCGTGCGCAGGTCCGTGAAGAGGTTCGCGGTCGGGTACCCGGCGGGCAGGACCGCGACGAACACGGGCTTGTCCGCCTTCTCGATCCGCGCGGCGAGCGCGTCCGCGTCGGCCGCGGAGAGCTGCCCGGCCGCGGCCGGGTCGACGTAGACGGGTCTCTCGCGCAGGGCCGCGGCGATCGCGGAGACACGGGTGGCGGCGGCCGCGGGGGCGGCCACCGGTCCGGCCGTCAGGACGGTGAGGGCCATGACCGACAGCAGCGCGGCGAGACCCCGGGTCCGCAGGACGCCTTTCATCCTCTGAAACTACCGGAATCCCGATGAACCGGTCATTTCGATACGACTGTCGGGGGCCGGGGCGGGCGGGCGGCACGGCGCGCGGACGGGGAGGGAGCCCTCGCCCGGGTCGCGGCCGGGCGGGGCGGTCATTGGCATGGACCTTCCCTCCGCTCTCTGGTTCACTCGGGCTCTCACGGTTCACTCACGGCTTAGATCACGTCGTGAGGTAACTACGGCTCGCACACCCGTCAAGGCATCTCGTCAGGAAGGGCGATGTGTCCATGAGGAGAACCCCCCACGCGATCCGACTGCTGCTGGCCGGCCTGCTCTCCACAGCGGGCCTCACGGCGGCGGTACCGCCCGCGCACGCGGCGGGCGAACAGGTGACCGCCTGGCTCACCACCACCGACGACTCCGCCGGGCGCCATGTCGTGCGCGGCCTCCAGGCGCAGACGCCGTTCGCGTTCCAGAGCGGCACGGGCGGCGGCGGCGAGAACATCACCGTCGACGAGAACACCCGCTACCAGACCTTCACCGGCGGCGGGGCGTCCTTCACGGACACCGCCGCCTGGCTGCTGAACAGCAGCGGCGCGCTGTCCCAGGCGACCCGGGACGCCACCCTGCGCAAGCTGTTCTCGCCGACCGACGGCATCGGCCTGTCGTTCCTGCGCAACCCGATGGGCGCCTCGGACCTCGCCAGGAACGGCTACACCTACGACGACGTGCCCGCCGGGCAGAGCGACCCCTCGCTCGCGCGGTTCTCCCTCGCCCACGACCTGGCCGACGTGGTGCCGCTCACCAGGCAGGCGCTCCAGCTCAACCCGGCCCTCACGGTGATGGCGTCGCCGTGGACCGCGCCCGCCTGGATGAAGGACAGCGGCTCCCTCAACGGCGGCTGGCTGAAGGCCGAGGACTACGGCGCGTACGCCTCCTACTTCGTGAAGTACCTCCAGGGGTACCGGGACCAGGGCGTGAACGTCGGGTACGTGACCCCGCAGAACGAGCCGACCTGCTGCGGCGGTTACCCCTCGATGAGCTGGAACGCCAGTGGGCTCGCGTACTTCGTCAAGAGCGAGCTGCTGCCCAAGCTCCAGGCGGCGGGCCTGTCCACCAAGGTGCTGGCGCACGACTGGAACTGGGACGTCTACGACTCCTACGCGGCGCAGACCGTCGACGACCCGGCCGTGCGCGCCCACCCGAACTTCGGCGGGATCGCCTGGCACGGCTACGGCGGCGACGTCACCAAGCAGACGGCCGTGCACAACCAGTACCCGGCGCTCGACGCGTTCGGCACCGAGCACTCGGGCGGCACCTGGATCGCCAACCAGCAGCGCGAGGACATGCGCGACATCGTCGACTACACCCGCAACTGGGCGAAGTCGGTGACCAAGTGGTCGCTGGCCGTGGACCAGAACATGGGCCCGCACAACGGGGGTTGCGGCACCTGCACCGGCCTGGTCACCGTGCACAACGGCGACGGCGCGAGCGGCACGGTGGACTACACGGTCGAGTACTACACGATGGGCCACCTGACGAAGTTCGTCCGCCCCGGCGCCCAGCGCATCGCGTCGACGGCGTCCTCGGCGGTGCCCAACGTGGCCTGGCGCAACCCGGACGGCAGCAAGGCCCTGATCGCGTACAACGACGGCTCCGCGGCGAAGACGGTCACCGTCAACTGGGGCTCCCAGCACGCCACTTACTCGCTCCCCGGCAAGACGTCGGCGACCTTCACCTGGTCCGGCACCCCGTCCGGCCCGGCGGCGGCCTCGGGCGCCTTCGTCGGCCTGGGCGGCAAGTGCCTGGACGTGGCGTCCGGTGCGAGCGCCAACGGGACGGCGGTGCAGCTCTGGGACTGCAACGGCTCGGCCGCGCAGACCTGGACCGTCCGCGCCGACGGCTCCGTGCAGGCGCTCGGCAAGTGCCTGGACGTGACCTCGGCCTCCACCGCGAACGGCGCCAAGCTCCAGCTCTACGACTGCAACGGCACCGGCGCCCAGCGGTGGACCTACAACGCGTCGACCGGGGACGTGGTCAACACGGCGGCGGACAAGTGCCTGGACGTCACGGACAACACGTCGGCGAACGGGGCACGGGCGCAGATCTGGTCGTGCACGGGCGCCTCGAACCAGAAGTGGCAGTTGCGGTGAGGCGGTAGACCGGGGGCGGCGGCGTCACGGCCGTCGCCGACGGGGAGATCGGTGGCGGGGCGGTGCTGTGCGGGCCGCCGCTGGCCGACCGGGTGCGGGCGAGCCGAGGAAGCGGCTCGCCCGCACCCGCCCCCTCACTCCGCCGGTTCCACCCCGGCCCGCAGCAGCCCGTACGCGTAGGCGTCCTCCAGGGCCTGCCACGAGGCCGCGATGACGTTCTCCGCCACGCCCACCGTGGACCACTCGCCCGAGCCGTCCGAGGTGGAGATCAGGACGCGGGTGGTGGACTGGGTGCCGTGCTTGCCCTCCAGGATGCGGACCTTGTAGTCGACCAGGCCCAGGTGAGCGAGTTGCGGGTAGATCTTCTCCAGGGCCACCCGCAGGGCCCGGTCCAGGGCGTTGACCGGGCCGTTGCCCTCGGCGGTGGCGACGATCCGCTCGCTCTTGGCCCAGAGCTTGACGGTGGCCTCGTTGGCGTGGCTGCCGTCGGGGCGGTCCTCGACGATGGCCCGCCAGGACTCGACGTCGAAGTACTTCAGCGGCTTGCCCGCGACCTCGGCGCGCAGCAGCAGCTCGAAGGAGGCGTCGGCCGCCTCGTAGGTGTAGCCGCGCAGTTCGCGTTCCTTGACCCGCTCGACCACCCGGCCGACCAGCTCGCGGTCGCCGCCGAGGTCGACGCCCAGCTCCTTGCCCTTCAGCTCGATGGAGGCGCGGCCCGCCATGTCGGAGACCAGCATCCGCATGGTGTTGCCGACCAGCGCCGGGTCGATGTGCTGGTACAGGTCGGGGTCGACCTTGATCGCGGAGGCGTGCAGTCCTGCCTTGTGCGCGAACGCGGAGACGCCGACGTAGGGCTGGTGGGTGGAGGGGGTGAGGTTGACGACCTCGGCGATGGCGTGCGAGATCCGGGTGGTCTCGCGGAGCCTGCCGTCGGGGAGCACCTTCTTGCCGTACTTCAGCTCCAGGGCGGCGACGACCGGGAAGAGGTTGGCGTTGCCGACCCGCTCGCCGTAGCCGTTGGCCGTGCACTGGACGTGGGTGGCGCCCGCGTCGACGGCGGCCAGCGTGTTGGCGACCGCGCAGCCGGTGTCGTCCTGGGCGTGGATGCCGAGCCGGGCGCCGGTGTCGGCGAGGACGGTGGCGACGACGGCCTGGATCTGCGCGGGGAGCATCCCGCCGTTGGTGTCGCAGAGGATCACCACGTCGGCGCCGGCCTCGGCGGCGGCCCGTACGACGGCCTTGGCGTAGCCGGGGTTGGCGCGGTAGCCGTCGAAGAAGTGCTCGCAGTCGACGAAGACCCGGCGGCCCTCGGAGCGGAGGTGGGAGACGGTGTCGCGGACCATCTCCAGGTTCTCGTCGAGGGTGGTGCGCAGCGCCAGTTCGACATGCCGGTCGTGGGACTTGGCGACCAGGGTGATCACTTCGGCGCCCGACTCCAGGAGCGCTCTGACCTGCGGGTCCTCGGCCGCTTTCGCGCCGGGGCGGCGGGTGGCGCCGAAGGCGACGAGGGTGGCGTGCCGGAAGTCGATCTCCTGGCGGGCGCGGGCGAAGAACTCGGTGTCACGCGGGTTGGCGCCGGGCCAGCCGCCCTCGATGAAGCCCACACCGAAGTCGTCCAGGTGCCGCGCGATCGCCAGTTTGTCCGCGACGGTGAGGTTGATGCCCTCGCGCTGGGCGCCGTCGCGCAAGGTGGTGTCGAAGACGTGGAACGAGTCGTCGAGCTCGCTGGTGTCGGTCATGGTGTCTAGGCTCCTGAGGTTGGATCTCGGTCGTACCGGAATGACCGGCTCCACCGTCCTCCCATGGTCCCTCGCGCTCCGCTCCCGGCTGGGGTGGGCCAGAAAAGCGAAAAACCCCTCGCGGGTGCGAGAGGTCTGCGCGCGGGTCGAGAACAACGGTGTCCGCCCGTACCTGGTCGTACGAAGCGGTCACTGCGGACCGGCGCGTCTGCTGCCGATAATCGTGGCGGAGAGCACGGGGGCAGTCTGGCACAGGCGACCCCCGCCCTCACCCTCCGTCTCAGGATGCGAACGGTCCGTCTTGCGGAATCGGGTGGGCCAGCAGCCCGTCGGCCAGGAACTCCCGCACATGGGCGAGGATCCGCTCGCGGTCGGTGCCGCGCAGGCCGATCGCCACGTGGAGGGAGAACCCGTCGAGCAGGGCGCGCAGCCGGGACGCGAAGCGGTCCGGGTCGACGGCCCGGAACTCGCCGCGCGAGATGCCCTCGGCGAGCAGCGCCACCAGGTCGCGGTGCCAGGCGCCCTCGATCGCGGCCTGCCGGTCGCGGGCGTCGTCGTCCGCGTTCTGCGACCGGTTCCACACCTCCAGCCAGAGCGTCCAGTGCGGGTCGCGGTGGCCGTCGGGGACGTACAGGTCGACGTAGGCGGCGAGCCGCTCGGCGGCCGTGCCGGTGCGCGCCAGCAGCCGCCCGCGCTCGGTGCCGAGCCGCCCCTCGCTCCACTCCAGGGCCTGCAGCAGCAGTTCGTCCTTGGAACGGAAGTAGTAGAGCAGGTGGCCGCTGCTCATCCCGACCGCGCGGCCGAGCCCGGCCATGGTGAGCCGTTCGAGGCCGCTCGCGGCGATCATCTCCATGGCGGCGGCGAGGACGTCCTCCCGGGGCGGGGCCTGCCTGCGCCCACCGGCCATGTGCTGCTCCCTAGATCCTCGGCTGCTGCTGCGTGACGCAGTGGATGCCGCCACCGCCGGAGAAGATCGTACGGGCGTCGACGAGGGTCACCTCGCGGTCGGGGAAGAGACGGCGGAAGAGTCCGGCCGCGAGTTCGTCGCGCGGGTCGTCGAAGCCGCAGAGCACGACCCCGCCGTTGCACAGGTAGTGGTTGATGTAGGAGTGGTCGGCCCAGTGCCCGTCGGCCTCCAGGACGGTCGGTGCCTGCACCTCGACGACCTCGAGACGGCGGCCGCGCGCGTCCCTCGCCGCCCGCAGGACGCCGACGGACTCGCGGGTCACCTCGTGGTCGGGGTGGGCCGGGTCCGGCTGGACGTGGGCGACCACGACCCCGGGGCGGGCGAAGGCGGCGACGATGTCGACGTGCCCCAGGGTGCCGAAGCCGTTCGGCGGGTAGTCGCCGGTGAGGCCGCGCGGCAGCCAGATCGCCTTGCGGGTGCCGAGCTGGGCGTGGATCTCCGCCTCGACCCGCTCCCTGGTCCAGCCGGGGTTGCGCTCGGGCCCCAGCTGCACGGTCTCGGTGAGCAGGACGGTGCCCTCGCCGTCGACGTGGATCGCGCCGCCCTCGTTGACCAGTTCCGAGGTGTAGGTGCGGGCGCCCGCGAGGTCGGCGACCTGGGCGGCGATCCGGCCGTCGTGCTCCCAGCGCGCCCACTCCTGCCCGCCCCAGCCGTTGAACGTCCAGTCGACGGCGGCCAGTCGGCGTCCGTCGGTGAGGAAGGTGGGTCCGGTGTCCCGCATCCACGCGTCGTCGAGTTCGCGTTCGACGGTGGTGACGTCCGGGCCGAGCAGGGCGCGGGCGTCCGCCGACTGGCCGGGTCCGCAGACCACGGTGACCGGCTCGAAGCGGCGCACGGCGCGGGCGACCGAGGCCCAGGCGGCGCGGGCGGCGGCGAGGTCGCCGGGGTCCTCGAAGGTCGGGTTGGGCCCCGGCCAGGCCATCCAGGTGCGCTCGTGCGGGGCCCACTCGGGGGGCATCCGGAAGCCGTCGGCGGCAGCCTTGTCCATGCGGGGAGTCCTTAGAGGAAGTACAGGCGGTTGAGGGGGACGGAGTCGGCGGGCGCCGAGGAGAGCGGCTCGCCGTCGAGGGTGACCAGGCCGGTGCGCTGGTCCACGTCGACGGCGCCGGTGCGGTTGTTGAGGCGCAGGTCGGCCGGTCCGATGCCGCGGGTGCCGCGCACGGCGACCCGGCGGCGGCGGGTGGGCAGCGTGTCGCCGCCCTGGTCGAGGGCGGCCCGCGCGACGAACGCGACGGACAGGTCGGCCGGGGTGGCGCCGTGCGCGCCGAACTGCGGTCCCAGGACCAGGGGTTCGCAGGTGTCGGTGGCCGCGTTGGGGTCGCCGACGACACCGAAGGCGGGGAAGCCGGACTTGAGGACGAGCTGCGGCTTGGCCCCGAAGTACTCCGGCCGCCACAGCACGATGTCGGCGAGCCTGCCGATGTCGAGGGAGCCGACCTCGTGCGCGAGGCCGTGCGCGATGGCGGGGTTGACGGTGAGCTTGGCGATGTAGCGCAGGACGCGCGCGTTGTCGTCGCCCCCGTCCGGTCCGCCGGACTCGGCCTTCATCTTCCCGGCCATCGCGAAGGTGCGCCGGACCGTCTCGCCCGCCCGGCCCATGCCCTGCGCGTCCGAGGAGGTGATGCCGATCGCGCCGAGGTCGTGCAGCACGTCCTCGGCGCCCATCGTCCCGGCGCGGATGCGGTCGCGGGCCATGGCGGCGTCGCCGGGCAGGTCCGTCTTCAGGTCGTGGACGGAGACGATCATCCCGTAGTGCTCGGCGACCGCGTCCCGGCCGAACGGCAGGGTGGGGTTGGTGGAGGAGCCGATGACGTTCGGGACGCCCGCCATCTTCAGGACGTTGGGCACGTGTCCGCCGCCGCAGCCCTCGATGTGGAAGGCGTGGATGGTGCGGCCCTCCAGCACCCGCAGGGTGTCCTCGACCGACAGGCACTCGTTCAACCCGTCGCTGTGCAGCGCCACTTGGACGTCGTGCTCCTCGGCGACGCGCAACGCGGTGTCCAGGGCCCGGGTGTGGGCGCCCATGTCCTCGTGCACCTTGAACCCGCACGCCCCGCCCTCGGCCAGCGCCTCGACGAGCGGCGCCGGGTGGGAGGACGAACCCCGGCCCAGGAAGCCGATGTTGACGGGCCAGGCGTCGAAGGCGTTGAACGCGTGCCGCAGCGCCCAGGGCGAGTTGACGCCGACGCCCCACACCGGCCCGAACTCCTGGCCGATGATCGTGGTGACGCCGGAGGCGAGGGACGCCTCCATGATGCGCGGCGACAGCAGGTGCACGTGGGTGTCGACGGCCCCTGCGGTGGCGATGAGGCCCTCGCCGGAGACGATGGAGGTGCCGGTGCCGACCACCACGTCGACCCCGTCGAGGGTGTCGGGGTTGCCGGCCCGGCCGATGGCGTGGATGCGGCCCTCGCGGATGCCGATGGACACCTTGCGGATGCCCTGGACGGCGTCGATGACGACGACGTTGCTGATCACCACGTCGCAGGTGTCGCGCACGGCGGCGGCCTTGAGGTGCAGCCCGTCGCGCGCGGTCTTGCCGAACCCGGCGAGGAACTCGTCGCCCGGACGCTGGGAGTCGGACTCGACGCGGACGGTGAGCCCGCTGTCGCCGAGCCTGATCCGGTCCCCGGCGCGCGGCCCGTGGGTGGCGGCGTACTCGTAGGGGTTCACCGGCGCTCCTCCCCCGCCCCGGACCCGTCCCGCTCGCCCGCGCCGAGGTAGCCGCAGGCCCGCGCCCTGCGCAGGGCCTCCGCCTTGGCGCCCGGGGCGTCCAGGGGGCCGTCGACGAGACCGGCGAAGCCGATCGCGATCCGGTCGCCGCCGATCGGCACGAGTCCGACCTCGGCGCTCTCCCCGGGGCCGAACCGCACCGACGATCCGGCGGGCACGGCGAGACGGGTCCCGTAGGCGTCGGCGCGGGCGAAGTCGAGGCGCGGGTTGGCCTCGAAGAAGTGGAAGTGGGAGGTGACGGAGATCGGCACGGTCGCGGTGTTGGTGACCGTGAGCCGCAGCGCCGGTCCGGGCGCGGGCAGGTCGGGGCCGGGCAGCAGGGCGCCCGGCGCCTGTGCGCCGAGGCCGCCGCCGATGGGGTCGGTGACGACCGCGAGCCGGGAGCCGTCGTCGAAGACGGCCTCGACGTGCACCTCGGTGACGATGTCGGCGACGCCCGGCAGGACGTCGGCCGGGCCGAGGACGCTCCGGGCGCGGGCGATCGCGTCGGCGAGCCGGACGCCGTCGCGGGCGGCCTCGCAGACGGTGTCGGCGATGAGCGCGGTGGCCTCCGGCACGTTCAGCGCGAGCCCCCTGGCCCGGCGGGCGCGGGCCAGTTCGGCGGCCCCGAAGATCAGCAGCCGGTCACGTTCGGTGGGGGTCAGTCGCATGCCCCGGCACCTCCTTGCGTCCATACCTCTGCGAGTTATTTGAGCGTCACTCTAAACACAGATTCATGCAACGGAAAGGTTGACAACCGGAATCGGGTCACAGAGATTGAACGTCGCTCTAACACCCGGGCGGCCGTCGAAGGAGACCAGCCATGCCGATCGAACAGCGCGGGGTCGACACCGTCCCGGAGGCGGAGCGGACCAGTGGACCGGGCGACCTCGTCTCGATCCTGCTGGGCTCCAACCTCTGCCTCGGGGTGATCGTCTTCGGCTGGCTGCCGCCGTCGTTCGGCCTCGGCTGGTGGGCGTCGGTGAGCGCCGTCGTGGCGGGCACCCTGGTCGGCACCGTCCTCACGGCCCCGCTCGCGCTGGTCTCGCTGCGCACCGCGACCAACCTGTCCACCTCGTCCGGCGCCCAGTTCGGGGTGCGCGGCCGGCTGGTCGGCTCGGTGGTGGGCCTGCTCCTCGCCCTCGGCTACACCGCGCTGACCGTGTGGATCGGCGGGGACGTGCTGGTCGACGTCCTCGGGCGGCTGTTCGGGCTGCCGGGCGGGGACGGCGCCTACGCGGTGGTGTACGCGGTGCTCGCCGGGGCGACGGTGGCGGGCGCGGTCCACGGCTACCGGGTGCTGCTGGCGATGTCCCGGGTGCTGGCCCTCGGCATGACGGCCCTGCTGCTCCTCGGCGTCGTCGCGTACGCCCCGCGCTTCACCACCGCGCCGCTGCCCGGGGCGGGCGGCTACCTGCTGGACGGGTTCTGGCCGACCTGGCTGCTGGCCGCCGTCGCGGCGGGCCTCTCCGGACCGATCGCCTTCATCACCCTGCTCGGCGACTACACCCGCTACATCTCCCCCGCCCGGCACTCCCCCCGGCGGATCCTGCACGCCACCTGGCTCGGGCTGGTCGCCGGTCTGCTGGTGCCACAGCTGTTCGGCACCTTCACCGCCTACGCGGCACGGGCGGCGACGGACTACGCGGGCCCGCTGGTCGCCGCGTCCCCCGCCTGGTACCTGGTGCCGCTGCTGCTGGCCGCCTCCGCGGGCTCGGTCGGCAACGCGGGCCTGATGCTCTACTCGATGGGCCTCGACCTGGACGCGATCCTGCCCCGCGCCTCCCGGGCCAGGGCCACCTGCGCGGTCGCCGTCGTGGCGACGGCCTGCGTCTTCGCCGGGCACTACGCCTGGGACGCGCAGTCCGCGATGACGTCGTTCGTGCTGCTGCTGACCGCCGTCGGCACCCCGTGGGCGGTCATCACCCTGATCGGCGCCGTCCGCTGCC
>NZ_FMCI01000051.1 GCF_900091845.1 Streptomyces sp. SolWspMP-5a-2 | reverse complement strand
CCCGCCGGCGTGGGTCCTCGCGGGCGGGGCGAGCAGCACCGCCGTCACCCCGGCGCCCCGGCGGGCGAGCCGGGCCCCGGCGTGGAGGGCGTCACCGCCGTTGTCTCCGCTGCCGACGAGCAGGACCACCCGGCGTCCGTACACCCGCCCCAGCAGTTCGGCGCAGGCGGCGGCGAGCCCGGCGGCGGCGCGTTGCATCAGCGCGCCCTCGGGAAGCCGCGCCATGAGGGCGCGTTCGGCGGTCCGGACGGTGTCGACGCTGTACGCGGTACGCATGGGTCCAAGTCTCCCCGGGCCACGCGCTCCTCGCTCCCCGGCCCCGCCTCGGCTCCCCGGCCCGGCCCGGCCGGACCCCGCTCGCGGCCCCCGACCTGGCCCTGGGCCCGACCCGGGCCGACCCTCTCGGCCGGGTCCCGGTCCCGGTGCCCCGCCCGCCGGTTCCGCCCGCTCACCCCTCCGCGATGACGACCGCGGAGGCGACCCCCGCGTCATGGCTCAGCGACACGTGCCAGCCGCGCACCCCCAGCTCGGCCGCGCGCGCCGCCACCGTCCCGGTCACCCGCAGCCGGGGCCGTCCGCTCTCCTCGACGTACACCTCGGCGTCGGTCCACAGCAGCCCGGCCGGTGCCCCGAGCGCCTTCGCGAGGGCCTCCTTGGCGGCGAACCGGGCGGCCAGCGACGCGACACCCCGCCGTTCACCGCTCGGCAGCAGCAACTCGCTGTCCACGAAAAGCCGTTCGGCGAGGGCGGGAGTTCGCGTCAGCGACGCCCCGAACCGCTCGATCTCGGCGACGTCGATCCCGACCCCGATGATGCTCATGCCGAGCACCCTACGGTCAGCGCCCCTCCCCCGGCCTCGACTTGCTCGGGGAAAGGTTCGATCTCCGGACAGTCGTACGACTAGGGTTCCCGGTGATCCGCGGAGAGCGGATCGCCTTTGCACGCAACGGGGAGAACCAGCATGAAGCCGAAGTCTCTGAGCATCGCGGCCGCCGCCGCGGCGCTCGCCTGCGCCACGCTCACCGGCGGGACGGCCGTCGCCCAGCCCGCCGCCGCACCGGCCTCCGCGTCGGCCACGGCCGCGCTGCCGACCGACTGCAGCCACGTCCTGAGCCCGATCAAGCCCAAGGAGAGCGTCAACATCCGCACCAAGCCGACGGCCGCCTCCACGGCGATCGGCGTCTGGCCCAAGGGCAAGTCGGGCGCGGTCTGCAACGACGGCAACACCTACAAGGGCGCGAAGTACACGGCCTGCGGCAAGACGAGCGACCAGTGGTACTACGCGAGTTACAACTCCAGGAAGGGCTGGGTCCTGAAGACCTGCGTCTACTAGGGCGGGTCTGACACAGAGCGCCGTGCGCCCGCGGGCCGGGCGGGATCTGTCAGACACGGCCCGGCGGGACGAAGGATCAGCGACCGCGGGGCGGGCGGCCGGTGCCGACCGCCCCCGGTGCCGACCGCCCCTACGCGCGCCCTCGGCGCACCCCGGACCGGCTCACTCCACCGTCACGGACTTGGCCAGGTTCCGCGGCTGGTCCACCTCGTTGCCCCGGGCCGTCGCCAGCTCGCACGCGAACACCTGCAACGGCACGGTCGACACCAGCGGCTGAAGCAGCGTCGGGGTGACCGGGATGCGGATCAGGTGGTCCGCGTACGGGACGACCGCGTCGTCGCCCTCCTCCGCGATCACGATCGTCCGGGCACCGCGCGCCCTGATCTCCTGGATGTTCGAGACGATCTTGTCGTGCAGCACCGACCGCCCGCGCGGCGACGGCACCACGACCACCACCGGCAGGTCCTCCTCGATCAGCGCGATCGGCCCGTGCTTCAGCTCGCCCGCCGCGAAGCCCTCCGCGTGCATGTAGGCCAGCTCCTTGAGCTTGAGCGCGCCCTCCAGGGCGACCGGGTAGCCGACGTGCCGCCCCAGGAAGAGCACGGTCTTCTTGCCGGCCAGCGACCTGGCCAGCGCGCGCACCGGCTCCATCGTCTCCAGGACCCGTTCGACCGCGCCGGAGATGCGCGACAGGTCCCGGATCACCGCGCGGATCTCGTCGCCCCACTTGGTGCCCCGCACCTGGCCCAGGTACAGCGCCACCAGGTAGCAGGCCACGAGCTGGGTCAGGAACGCCTTCGTGGAGGCGACGGCGACCTCGGGACCGGCGTGCGTGTACAGCACCGCGTCGGACTCGCGCGGGATCGTCGACCCGTTGGTGTTGCAGATGGCGAGCACCTTGGAGCCCTGCTCACGGGCGTGCCGCAGCGCCATCAGGGTGTCCATCGTCTCGCCGGACTGCGAGATCGCCACGACCAGGGACCGCGGGTCGAGGATCGGGTCCCGGTAGCGGAACTCGCTGGCCAGCTCCACCTCGCAGGGCAGCCGCGTCCAGTGCTCGATGGCGTACTTGGCGATCAGACCGGCGTGGAAGGCCGTCCCGCACGCCACGATCACGACCTTGTCCAGCTCGCGCAGCTCGGCGGCGCCGATCCTGACCTCGTCGAGGGTCAGCGACCCCGCCGCGTCGATGCGGCCCAGCAGGGTGTCGGCGACCGCCTTGGGCTGCTCGGCGATCTCCTTCAGCATGAAGTAGTCGTAGCCGCCCTTCTCCGCCGCCGACGCGTCCCAGTCGACGTGGTACGAGCGGACCTCGGCCGGGCTGCCGTCGAAGCCGGTCACGGTGACCCCGTCCCGGCGCAGCTCCACCACCTGGTCCTGGCCCAGCTCGATCGCCGACCGGGTGTGCGCGATGAACGCGGCGACGTCGGAGGCGAGGAACGACTCGCCCTCCCCCACGCCCACCACCAGCGGCGAGTTGCGGCGCGCGCCGACCACCACGTCCGGCGCGTCCGCGTGCACCGCGACCAGCGTGAACGCCCCTTCGAGCCTGCGGCACACCAGCCGCATCGCCTCGGCGAGGTCGGCGCCCGCCGAGAACTCCTCGGCGAGCAGGTGCGCGACGACCTCGGTGTCGGTCTCGGAGACCAGGTCGTGCCCGCGCCCGGCCAGCTCGCCGCGGAGGGCGGCGAAGTTCTCGATGATCCCGTTGTGGACGACGGCGACCCGGCCCGCGTTGTCGAGATGCGGGTGGGCGTTGGCGTCGGTCGGGCCGCCGTGCGTGGCCCAGCGGGTGTGCCCGATGCCCGTGGAGCCGCTCGGCAGCGGCCGTTCGAGCAGTTCCTTCTCCAGGTTGACGAGCTTGCCCGCCCGCTTCGCCGCGGCCAGCCCCCCGTCCGCGGGCACCGCCACGCCCGCCGAGTCGTACCCCCGGTACTCCAGCCGCTTCAGTCCGGCCATGACCACGTCCAGCGCCGACTGCGACCCCACGTATCCCACAATTCCGCACATGAGCGGCAGCCTAGGCGCCAGACCCGGTCAGAACACGGCACATCGTGCCCGATTCCGGAAATCGCGGCGGCCGTTCGGCCGACGTGACCGACCCCACCCTCCGCCCCGTTCAAACTCCGTTAACAATGGACTGTGATCTCTCCGGTCTCCCCGATGCCCCGGAGCGCCCACCGGCACAGGCCGGAGGCGACTCCCTACGTCGATCTCACCCGAGCCGAGTGGAGCGCGCTGCGGCACAAGACACCGCTGCCGCTCACCGCCGAGGAGGTCGAGAAGCTGCGCGGCCTCGGCGATGTCATCGACCTCGACGAGGTGCGTGACATCTACCTCCCGCTCTCCCGGCTCCTCAACCTCTACGTCGGCGCCACCGACGGCCTGCGCGGCGCCCTGAACACGTTCCTCGGCGAGAAGGGCTCCCAGGCCGGGACGCCGTTCGTCATAGGGGTCGCGGGTTCGGTCGCGGGCGGCAAGTCGACCGTGGCCCGGCTGCTCCAGGCGCTGCTCTCGCGCTGGCCCGAACACCCCCGGGTGGAGCGCGTCACCACGGACGGCTTCCTGCTGCCCACCAAGGAGCTGAAGGCGCGCGGCCTGATGGCCCGCAAGGGTTTCCCCGAGTCGTACGACCGCCGCGCGCTCACCCGCTTCGTCGCCGACATCAAGGCGGGCAAGGACGAGGTGACGGCCCCCGTCTACTCCCACCTCATCTACGACATCGTCCCGGACGAGAAGCTCGTCGTGCGCCGCCCCGACATCCTGATCGTGGAGGGCCTCAACGTCCTCCAGCCCGCCCTGCCCGGCCAGGACGGGCGCACCCGGGTCGCCCTCGCCGACTACTTCGACTTCAGCGTCTACGTCGACGCGCACCCCGACGACGTCGAGCGCTGGTACCTCAACCGGTTCCGGCAACTGCGCGCCACCGCGTTCCAGGACCCGTCGTCGTACTTCCGCACTTACACCCAGGTCTCCGAGGAGGAGGCCCTCGACTACGCGCGCACCCAGTGGCGCACGATCAACCTCCCCAACCTGGTGGAGAACATCGCGCCCACCCGGGGCCGGGCCACCCTGGTGATCCGCAAGGGCCCCGACCACAAGGTGCAGCGGCTGCGGCTGCGCAAGCTCTGACCCACCGGGCGCGGGCCGCGCGGCGGGCTGCCTGTTAGATGAGCGCCATGCTGCATCTGCGTCTGATCACACCGTCCGGGACGACCGACGCCGTCGTCCGTCTGATCGGGGCGACCGTCGGCACCGCCCACCTGGTGGTGCTGCCGGGCGCGGCCCGCGATCCGGCGGGCGACCTGGTCCTGTGCGACGTCGCCCGCGAGGCGGCCGACGACCTCCTCACCGGGCTGCGCGAGCTGGGCCTCGACCGGACCGGTTCCATCGCCGTCGGGTCGATCGACCTGTCGCTGTCGGAGCGGGCCGACCGGGCCGAGGAGGACGCCCCGGGCGAGGGCGCGGACGCGGTCGTCTGGGAGCAGTTGTCGGAGGCCACCCACGAGGAGTCCACGCTCTCCGTCACCTACCTGGCGTTCATCACCCTGGCCACGATGATCGCGGCCTGCGGCGTGGTCCTGGACAACGCGATCCTGATCGTGGGCGCGATGGCGGTGGGGCCGGAGTTCGGCCCGCTCGCCGGGGTCTGCACCGCGCTCGTCCAGCGGGCCCCGCGGCTCGCGCTGCGCTCACTGATCGCGCTGCTGGCCGGGTTCGCGGTGGCGATGGCGGTGACGGTCGGCTTCACCCACCTCATGGACGCGTTCGACCTGTTCACCCGGGTCCGGCTGGAGGCGGACCGCCCCAACACCAACTTCATCTACCGGCCCGACGCGTTCTCCTTCGTCGTGGCGGTCCTGGCGGGCGTGGCCGGCACCCTCTCCCTGACGTCGTCGAAGTCGGGCGCCCTGGTGGGGGTGGCGATCTCCGTGACGACGGTCCCGGCGGCGGCCAACGCGGCGGTGGCCTTCGCCTACGACGAGTACCGCCAGGCCTGGGGCTCCACGGAACAGCTCCTGCTGAACCTGGCGGGCATCACCGTGGCGGGCACCCTGACCCTGCTGACCCAGAAACACCTCTGGAACCGCCACCGCACAAGCCCACCCAGCACCACTCCCCGCTAGCCACCCACCAGGGGCGCGGGGAACCAAGCACCCGGGATCAGAACAACCCACCAGGGGCGCGGGGAACTGCGCGCCCAGCCACAACACACCCGCGGCCGAACCACCACAGCACCCCCCACCCCTCCCCGCTCACTACCCCAACGCGGACTTCACCGCATCAGCCAGCCGCCCCGCGACAGCACGGGCCTGCTCGATGTCCGCGGCCTCGACCATCACCCGCACCAGCGGCTCGGTCCCGGACGGCCGCAGCAGCACCCGCCCGGTACCCCCCAGCTCCCGCTCGGCCTCGGCGACGGCGGTCGCCAGCTCTGCGGACGTCCCCACCTTGCCCCGGTCCACGTCCGGCACGTTCACCAGCACCTGCGGCAACCGCTCCATCACCGCGGCCAGCTCCCGCAGCGGCGTCCCCGTGGCGGCGACCCGCGCCGCCAGCATCAGCCCGGTCAGCGTGCCGTCACCGGTCGTCGCGTGGTCGAGGATGATCACGTGCCCGGACTGCTCGCCCCCGAGCGCGTACCCGTGCTGCTTCATCTCCTCCAGCACGTACCGGTCGCCGACCGCGGTCTGGACGAGCTTCAGCCCCTCCCGCTCCAGCGCCAGCTTGAACCCGAGGTTCGACATGACCGTCGCGACGACGGTGTCGGACCGCAGCGCGGAACGTTCCCGCATGTCCAGCGCGAGCACCGCGAGGATCTGGTCGCCGTCGACCTCGGCACCGGTGTGGTCCACCGCGAGGCACCGGTCGGCGTCACCGTCGTGGGCGATGCCGAGCGCCGCGCCGTGCTCGACGACCGCGGCCTTCAGCTGCCCCATGTGGGTGGAGCCGCAGCCGTCGTTGATGTTGAGTCCGTCGGGGGCCGCGCCGATCGTGATGACCTCGGCTCCGGCCCGCGAGAACGCCTCGGGCGAGACCCGGGAGGCCGCGCCGTGTGCCTCGTCCAGGACGATCTTCAGACCGTCGAGCCGGTTCGGGAGCACGCCGATGAGATGCGCGACGTACTGGTCGAACCCCTCGTCGTAGGAGCGCACCCGGCCGACGCCCGAGCCGGTCGGCCGCTGCCAGGGCTCGCCGCGCCGGTGCTCGTCGTAGACGTGCTCGATGCGGTCCTCCAGCTCGTCGGCGAGCTTGTGGCCGCCGCGCGCGAAGAACTTGATCCCGTTGTCGGGCATGGCGTTGTGGCTGGCGGAGAGCATCACACCGAGGTCGGCGCCGAGCGCGCCGGTGAGATAGGCCACCGCGGGCGTCGGCAGCACGCCGACCCGCAGCACGTCCACGCCCGCGCTGGCCAGGCCCGCGACGACGGCCGCCTCCAGGAACTCCCCGGACGCGCGCGGATCCCGTCCGACGACGGCCTTCGGCCGGTGGCCCTCGAAGGTGCCCGCCTCGGCGAGTACGTGCGCCGCGGCCACGGAGAGGCCGAGCGCCATCTCCGCGGTCAGATCCGCGTTGGCGACGCCGCGCACGCCGTCCGTGCCGAAGAGTCGTCCCACTTGTCCTCCTTGAGGAAGCGTGGGTCCGGGATGCGCGGCTCCCGCGTCCCGGACCTGCCATGTGTGAACATCCGATCACACCAGCCTTTGAGCATCTTGTGCCGTTATACGCCCTGGCCGGTGATAAACGAACGCCCCGGCGGCACAAGTGGCGTGCCGCCGGGGCGTTCGAGGTACAGAGCAGCAGCTGTGTTTAGCGCTTGCTGTACTGCGGGGCCTTGCGGGCCTTCTTGAGACCGGCCTTCTTGCGCTCGACCGCACGGTCGTCACGCTTGAGGAACCCGGCCTTCTTGAGGGGGGCGCGGTTGTTGTCCACGTCGGCCTCGTTCAGCGCGCGGGCCACACCGAGGCGCAGGGCACCGGCCTGACCGGAGACACCGCCGCCGGAGATGCGGGCGACGACGTCGTAGCGGCCCTCGAGCTCGAGCACCTTGAAGGGCTCGTTGACTTCCTGCTGGTGCACCTTGTTGGGGAAGTAGTCCTCAAGGGTGCGACCGTTGATCTTCCACTTGCCGGTGCCCGGGACGATCCGGACGCGGGCGATGGCGTTCTTGCGACGGCCCAGGCCGGCGGCCGGCTGGGGCTCGCCGAAGCGGGACGCGAGGGACTCGGAGGTGTACTCGCCCTCGACGGGGACGTCCGACTCCGTGGTGTAGCTGTCGATCTCAAGCTCTTCGAGCGGCTGCTCGGCAGTGGTCTCGGCCACGATGCTCCTCAGATTCTGTTTCAGTCTTAGGGGGTGGCCGGAACTACTGCGCGACCTGGGTGATCTCGAACGGCACCGGCTGCTGCGCAGCGTGCGGGTGCTGGTCGCCCGAGTAGACCTTCAGCTTGGTGAGCATCTGACGGCCCAGGGTGTTCTTGGGGAGCATGCCCTTGACGGCCTTCTCGACGGCCTTCTCGGGGTTCTTGTCGAGCAGCTCGTCGTAACGGACGGAGCGCAGACCACCCGGGTAGCCGGAGTGGCGGTACGCCATCTTCTGGGTCCGCTTGTTGCCGGACAGGTGCACCTTGTCCGCGTTGATGATGATGACGAAGTCACCAGCGTCGACGTGGGGGGCGTAGATCGGCTTGTGCTTGCCCCGCAGAAGGGTGGCGGCGGTCGTGGCGAGACGACCCAGGACGATGTCCTGGGCGTCGATGACGTGCCACTGGCGCGTCACATCGCCGGGCTTGGGGCTGTACGTACGCACGGTTCGTAGCCTTCGCTTCGAGTGAATGGTCCTGAACAGGTCACCGAAACGATCACGACAGCCTGGACCGCACTGCGGCGACGCATACCGCGTACGTGGGTCGCTGGTCATCGGCCCGGTGGACCGGTGTAAGGGCCCGTCCCGTGAGAATGAGCAAGCCAATACACAACGAAGAGGCAGAATACCCGGGCTGCCCCGGACGGGTCAAAACGCGGGATCCCCGCCCACGACCGGCTCGGCCGCGGCGGCCTCCCGGCGCCGGGCGGCCGGGGGCACGGCGACCCGGAACCGGCCCGGCCGCGCGTTGTGCCGGGCCACGGTCGCGGCCAGCGCGAGCAGCGTCCAGGCGTCCTTGAAGGCCCTGCGCTGCGGCGCCTCCAGCAGGGGCAGCCGGAGCCCCGGGAGCTGCGGGGCCAGCGACAGCCAGAACCACGGCGTCCGGGCCACCGCCCCCGGGAACGGCAGCCCGGCGAGCAGCAGCGGCACCACCACCAGCAGGTAGTGGTCGTAGGACGGGCGGGAGACCAGGAACGCCGAGAGCATCAGCCCCGCCGCCGTCTCCGCCAGCCGCTGCGGCTGCGGCCCGCCCCGCCGCCAGCGCAGGTACGCGCACCCCACCCCGGTCACGCACAGCAGCAGCGCGACACCCTGCGCCGCCGTCTGCGGCACCCCGAGCCGCGGCAGCACCGCCGCCGGGGACGCCTCGTAGAGCCGCACGAACCCGTCGTCGCCGCGCAGCAGGAACGGCAGCGTGCGGGTGACGAACCCCAGGGGGTCGGGCAGCAGCAGCGCAGAGACGACCGAGGTGACGGCGGGCACCAGGACCAGCGCCGCCAGCGCGCGCGGACGCCGGGCGAAGACGAGGAGCAGCGCCACCGGCGCCAGCAGCGGCTTCAGGGCGACGGCCGCGCCGAGCACCGCGCCCGCCGCCGTCCAGCGGCCCCGCCCGGCCAGCAGCAGGGCGAGCGGCAGCGCGAGCGCCGCGGTCGCCGTCCAGTTCCCGAGCCGCACCAGATGCCCGAACGGCGCGAACCCGGCCGCCAGCGCCGTGAGCCCCAGCACCGCGAACCGGCTGCGCGGCGGGACACCGTACAGCCGCAGCGCGCACCCCCAGCCGAGCACCAGGCAGCCGCTGACCGCCACCGGCACCAGCAGCCGCAGCACGGAGAGGGGCAGCAGCGCCTGCGGAGCCGCCGCGAGGACCGCGCTCGGGAAATAAAGGAAGTGCGGATCGTCATACGGCGACCCACCGGCCAGCCAGGTCCGCGCGGCCCGCACGACGATGGCGTTGTCCATCCCTCCGTCCGAGGTCACACGGGCCGTGGCCACCGCGGCGGACCCCAGGACGAGCGCCAGCACCGCCCACAGATGCCAGGAGGCCCGCCGTACCAACCACCCTGAGATGTCGTCTTTGCCGGTCTTCACCGGGGCAACGCTAGGGCCTGCGAGCCCTCTTGGGGCGCACCAGCACGCCCCGCGCCCCGTCTAAGATGCGCCCCATGAGCTTTGGGCAGCAGGGGGGACCCCCGTCCCAGTGGGATCCCTGGAAACCGCACTCCCAGCAGCCGTGGACCGACGACGGCAACGGCGGCACCCCGGACTGGGCCGCGCTCGCCGAGGCGTCCGAGAGCCGCAACCGCAAGAAACGGCTGCTGCTGATAGGCGGCGGCGCCTTCGCCACCCTCGCGATAGGCACCGCCGTCGCCATGGCCGTCGTCTCCGCGGGCGACGACAAGCGCGCCGACAAGCCGACCTCGGAGCTTCCGGCCTCGGCCTCGCTGCCGGGCGGCGGCACCGCCCCCTCCTTCGCGCCGACCAGCGCCGCGCCACCGCTGGACCCGAAGGAGTTCATCGCCAGCAAGGCCAAGGACACGGCGCCCCTCAGCGCGGAGCTGCTCTTCCCCGGCACCCAGCTGACCATGGGCTCGACCGTGTACAAGAAGGGCGCCACGGCCGACGCCAAGGACTGCTCGGCGGCCTCCCAGGGCACCCTGCCGACGGCCCTGCGCGCCAACGGCTGCACCAGCCTGATGCGCGCGACCTACGTCAAGGACGGCGCCGCGGTCACCGTCGGCGTCGCGGTCTTCGACACCGAGGCGCAGGCGGCGAAGGCGAAGGCGCAGTCGGACAAGAAGGGCTTCGTGAAGCCCCTCGCGGGCAGCGGCGTGAAGGACTTCTGCGTCTCCGCGCTCTGCCGCACGACCATCAACTCGGTCGGCCGCTACGCCTACTTCACCATCGCCGGCTTCACCGACGGCAAGGACGTCACGACCAAGGACACCCAGGTCTTCTCGATCGGCGACGACCTGGCGGAGTTCACCTTCCGCCAGATCAACCGCCGCGGCGAGGCCCAGGCGTCTGCCGCCGCCAACCGCTGACCGCTCAGCAGCACCCCGCCGCCGGCAGGGAGCGCCTGTTGCGGGCCTCCTTGCTGCGCGCGGCCAGCAGTTCGTCGGCGGGGTAGCCGACCTCCTCGAGGGTCAGCCCGTGCGGGCGCACCACGTGCACCGCCGAGTCCCGCACCCCCGCCGCGAGCACCTTCCCCGGCCACTCGGGACCGCGGTGCCCGTCCCCCACGAACAGCAGCGCCCCGATCAGGGAGCGCACCATGTTGTGGCAGAAGGCGTCGGCGCGCACGGTCGCCGTGACGATCCCGTCCTCCCCGCGCACCAGGCTCAGCTCCTGGAGGGTGCGGATGGTGGTGGCGCCCTCCCGCTTCTTGCAGTAGGCCGCGAAGTCGTGCTCGCCGAGCAGCCGCAGGGCCGCCTCGTTCATGGCGTCCACGTCGAGCGGCCAGTCGTGCCACAGCACGTGTCCGCGCAGCAGCGGGTCGACGCCCCCGGGGTGGTCGGTGACCCGGTACGCGTAGCGCCGCCAGATCGCCGAGAAACGGGCGTTGAAGCCCTCGGGCGCCTCGGTGAGGCTCCACACCCTGACGTCCTTCGGCAGCCGCCCGGCGAGCCGCTTGAGCAGCTTCTCGCGGTGCTCGGCCCACAGCGCGCCCGGCAGGTCGACGTGGGCGACCTGGCCGCGCGCGTGCACCCCCGCGTCGGTGCGCCCCGCCACCGTCAGGTCGAACGGGGTCTCCTTCGCCCTGGTCACCGTGCGCAGCGCGGCCTCGATCTCGCCCTGCACGGTCCGGCGGCCGCCCGCCTGCTTGGCCCAGCCGTGGAACTCGCCGCCGTCGTACGACAGGTCGAGGCGCACCCGGACGTACCCGGGCTGTACTTCGTCACTCACTCCCGCATCCTCTCAGGTACGCGAAAGCGGGCCCGCCCCGAAGGGCGAACCCGCTGTCGACGTCAGGCGGAGCCTCAGGCGTCCTTGGACTCCTCGGCCGACTCGGCCGGCTTGGCGTCCTCGACGGCCTCGTCGGACGGGGCCTCGGCGGCCTGGTCCTTCTTGGCGGTGTCTTCCTTGACGGCGCGCTTGGTGGCGGCCTCGGCCTCACCGGTCGCCTGCTGGGCGACGGTCAGGGCCTCGACCAGCTCGATGACGGCCATGGGCGCGTTGTCGCCACGGCGGTTACCGATCTTGGTGATGCGGGTGTAGCCACCGGGGCGGTTCTCGTACCGCGGGCCGATCTCGGTGAAGAGCGTGTGGACGACGCCCTTGTCCGTGATGGTCTGCAGGACCTGGCGGCGGTTGTGAAGGTCGCCCTTCTTCGCCTTGGTCACCAGACGCTCGGCGTACGGCCGCAGCCGACGGGCCTTCGCCTCGGTGGTGGTGATCCGGCCGTGCTCGAAGAGCGACTTCGCGAGGTTCGCGAGGAGCAGCTTCTCGTGCGCGGCGCTGCCGCCCAGACGGGCACCCTTGGCGGGCTTCGGCATGGTGTTCTCCTAGGTGTCTGCCCCGGCCGTATCAGGTACCGGGGTCAGTATCCGAGCAGACGGTCGTCTGTCGGAGATCCGGGACGGCCCCGAGGGGTCGCCCCGGAGGGGGCTCGGTCGGACCGGTCAGTACTGCTCGGTCTCCACGAACCCGGCGTCCGCGTCGTCGTCGGCGCCGAAGGCGTCGGCGGCGGCGGTCGGGTCGAATCCGGGCGGGCTGTCCTTGAGGGCCAGGCCCATGCCGGCCAGCTTCGCCTTGACCTCGTCGATGGACTTCGCGCCGAAGTTGCGGATGTCCAGGAGGTCGGCCTCGGAACGCGCCACGAGCTCACCCACGGAGTGGATGCCCTCGCGCTTGAGGCAGTTGTACGACCGAACGGTGAGCTCGAGCTCCTCGATCGGCAGCGCCAGATCGGCGGCGAGCGCGGCGTCCGTCGGGGACGGACCCATGTCGATGCCCTCGGCGTCGATGTTCAGCTCGCGCGCGAGACCGAACAGCTCGACCAGCGTCTTACCGGCGGAGGCCATGGCGTCACGGGGACGCATCGCCTGCTTGGTCTCGACGTCGACGATGAGCTTGTCGAAGTCGGTGCGCTGCTCGACTCGGGTCGCCTCGACCTTGTACGTGACCTTGAGGACCGGCGAGTAGATCGAGTCGACCGGGATGCGCCCGATCTCCTGACCGACCTGCTTGTTCTGCACGGCGGAGACGTAACCGCGGCCGCGCTCGACCGTCAGCTCCATCTCCAGCTTGCCCTTGCCGTTGAGGGTGGCGAGGACGAGGTCGGGGTTGTGGACCTCGACACCGGCCGGGGGCGCGATGTCGGCGGCGGTGACCAGACCCGGGCCCTGCTTGCGCAGGTACATCACGACCGGCTCGTCGTGCTCCGAGGAGACGACCAGCTGCTTGATGTTGAGGATCAGGTCGGTGACGTCCTCCTTGACGCCCGGCACGGTGGTGAACTCGTGCAGGACGCCGTCGATGCGGATGGACGTGACCGCCGCACCGGGGATCGACGACAGGAGGGTACGGCGGAGGGAGTTGCCGAGGGTGTAGCCGAAGCCCGGCTCCAGCGGCTCGATCACGAACCGGGAGCGGAACTCGTCGACGACCTCTTCGGTCAGCGACGGACGCTGAGCGATCAGCATGGTGTGCATCCTTCAGTCAGGGGCGCCCGCTATTTGACGCCCGACTCTGTACAGCAAGGGTACGGGCGGCACGACCCTTTTACGGAGCCGTACCGCCCGAGAACCTCAGGTCCAAGCTGCTCGCGTCAGACGCGGCGGCGCTTGGGGGGACGGCAGCCGTTGTGCGGGGTCGGCGTGACGTCCTGGATCGAGCCGACCTCGAGGCCGGTGGCCTGGAGGGAGCGGATCGCGGTCTCGCGACCGGAACCCGGGCCCTTCACGAACACGTCGACCTTGCGCATGCCGTGCTCCTGGGCGCGGCGGGCGGCCGACTCGGCGGCCATCTGCGCGGCGAACGGCGTGGACTTCCGGGAGCCCTTGAAGCCGACGTGGCCGGCGGAGGCCCAGGAGATCACGTTGCCGGACGGGTCCGTGATGGAAACGATCGTGTTGTTGAACGTGCTCTTGATGTGCGCGTGGCCGTGAGCGACGTTCTTCTTTTCCTTGCGGCGCACCTTCTTGGCAGCGCCCTGACGACCCTTGGGGGGCATCTATATCTCCTACGGGAGGTGGTCGGTCCTACAGCGAAGACCGCTGGACGGCGTGTCCGCTGCGGACTACTTCTTGCCCGGCTTCTTCTTGCCGGCGATGGCGCGACGCGGGCCCTTGCGGGTACGGGCGTTCGTGCTGGTGCGCTGACCGCGGACGGGCAGACCACGACGGTGACGGAGACCCTGGTAGCAGCCGATCTCGACCTTGCGGCGGATGTCGGCCTGGATCTCGCGACGGAGGTCACCCTCGGTCTTGATGTTGTTGTCGACGTACTCGCGGATCGCGACGAGCTGCTCCTCGGAGAGGTCGCGAACGCGGGTGTTCGGGTCGATGCCGGTCTCGGCCAGCGTCAGCTGGGAGAGCGTCCGGCCGATGCCGAACACATAGGTCAGGGCGACCTCCACGCGCTTTTCGCGCGGGATGTCAACACCGGAAACGCGTGCCATTCAATGGCTCCTGGTGATCTTCGGAGGTCTTCCGCAGAACCGGCTCCCAGCCGCCGTACCAGGTACGAACTGGGTCCCCGGCCTCCGAGCCGGGGGTGTCAGGCGCACGAGGGCGCCCGGGATCCGCGTATGAACATGTTCAGCTCGCGTCGTGCGAAGTCTCTGCGATGTCGATGCAGAGGGTGAGGTCGATCGTGCGTCAGCCCTGGCGCTGCTTGTGGCGCGGGTTCTCGCAGATGACCATGACCCGACCGTGACGGCGGATCACCCTGCACTTGTCGCAGATCTTCTTGACGCTCGGCTTGACCTTCATGGGATTGAGGTTCTCCGGGTCAGTGCCACCACCCCGCCGGAACGGGATGCGGGCAAGATCTACTTGTAGCGGTAGACGATCCGGCCACGCGTCAGGTCGTACGGAGACAGCTCCACCACGACCCGGTCGTCAGGGAGGATACGGATGTAGTGCATCCGCATCTTGCCGCTGATGTGTGCCAGGACCTGGTGGCCGTTCTGGAGCTCGACCTTGAACATGGCGTTCGGAAGAGACTCGACGACAGTGCCCTCGATCTCGATGGCACCTTGCTTCTTGGCCACGCTTCGCCCTTCGAATCGACTACCTTGATCGACTCATGTGCGTTTCCCCGAGGGGCGCATGCGGACATGCGGGTGCACGAGAGCCGACGAGTCAGTCTACGTCAGCGCACCCGGAAAGACGAATCGCAGAAGTCTGCCCCATACGGGAGATCCTTAAGCAGGGGCATCGCGCGCCGCCACGGCCCGACCGCCCGGCCGCCACGGCGCGGGCGGCGCCGGGAGAGCGGCGCCGGACGGATGTCAGGCAGGCGTCGGACCGGTGCCGGCGGGGTCACGCCGCCGTCAGGCCGACGGGACGGGCGCCGCGGTCAGGCCGGCGGGACGGGCGCCGCGGTCAGGCCGGCGGGGTGGGCGCCGTCGTCAGGCCAGCGGGTCGGGCGCCGCCGTCACGCCGTGCTCGGCGAGCTTCGCCTTGCCGCCGTCCGGGGCGGTCAGCACCAGCGGCCCCGCCTCCGTGAGCGCCACCGAGTGCTCCCAGTGGGAGGACCAGGTGCCGTCGGTGGTGATGACCGTCCAGTCGTCGGAGAGGACCTCGGTGCGCGGGGTGCCCAGCGAGACCATCGGCTCGATGGCGAGGCAGAAGCCCGGGACCAGCTTGGGGCCCTTGCCGCGGCGGCGGTCGACGTAGTTCAGCAGATGCGGGTCCATGTGCATCTCGGTGCCGATGCCGTGGCCGCCGTAGTCCTCGATGATCCCGTACTTGCCGCCGCCCGGCTTCGGCTGGCGGCGGATGTACGTCTCGATCGCGCGCGAGACGTCGACCAGCCGGTTGCCCTGCTTCATGGCCGCGATACCGGCCCACATCGACTCCTCGGTCACCCGGGACAGCTCGACCAGCTCGGGAGCGTGCCCGGAGCCCACGAAAGCCGTGTACGCGGCGTCGCCGTGCCAGCCGTCGATGATCGCGCCGCAGTCGATGGAGATGATGTCGCCGTCCTTCAGGACGACCTCGTCGGACGGGATGCCGTGCACGACGACCTCGTTGACCGAGGTGCAGATGGTGGCCGGGAAGCCGCCGTAGCCGAGGAAGTTGGGCTTGGCGCCGTGGTCGGCGAGGACCTTGCGGGCCACCTGGTCCAGGTCCTTGGTGGTGGCGCCGGGCACCGCCGCCTCCCGGGTCGCGGCGTGGATGGCGGCGACGACAAGACCCGCCTGACGCATCGTGGCGATCTGCTCGGGGTTCTTGATCTGCACCATGGGGGGCCTGCGCTCTCCGTCACTCACGACAACCGGTCAGTACACAACAGTACGGCCGTGACGCCCGAGGGGGCGTCACGGCCGGTTCGAGCTCGACGGCTACTTGCCGGCGTCCTCGCGCTTGAGGGCCTCCAGGGCCCGCCGCGTGATCTCGTCCACCGGGCCCAGCGAGGAGATCGTGACGACCAGCCCCTGCGCCTTGTAGTAGTCGATGATCGGCTCGGTCTGCGTGTGGTAGACCTCGAGCCGCTTGCGGACGGTCTCCTCGGAGTCGTCGTCGCGCTGGTACAGCTCACCGCCGCAGACGTCACAGACGCCGTCCTGGGCCGGCGGGCTGTAGGTGACGTGGAAGACATGCGCGGAGTCGTTGCGGCAGATCCGCCGACCGGCGATCCGCTTGACGACCTCCTCCTCGGGAACCTCGAGGTCCAGCACCGCTTCCAGCTTGATGCCCTCGGTCTTCAGCAGCTCGTCGAGCGCCTCGGCCTGCGAGACGTTGCGCGGGAAACCGTCGAGCAGGAAGCCGTTCTCGGCGTCCGGCTGCTCCATGCGGTCCTTGGCCATCGCGATGGTGACCTCGTCGGGGACGAGGTTGCCCGCGTCCATGTAGGACTTCGCGAGTTTCCCGAGCTCCGTCTGCTGGCTGATGTTGGCGCGGAACAGGTCGCCCGTGGAGATGTGCGGAACACGCAGCGTCGCGGCGAGACGCGTGGCCTGCGTGCCCTTTCCCGCACCCGGAGGCCCGACGAGAACGATTCGCATCAGCGGAGGAACCCTTCGTAATTGCGCTGCTGAAGCTGGCTCTCGATCTGCTTCACCGTCTCGAGACCGACACCCACGATGATGAGGATGCTGGTCCCGCCGAACGGGAAGTTACCGGTTGCCCCGAACCCGACCAACGCCATCGTTGGCACAAGAGCGATCAGCCCCAGATACAGCGAACCCGGCCAGGTGATCCGGTTGAGCACGTACGACAGGTACTCAGCGGTCGGTCGGCCAGCCCGGATGCCCGGGATGAAGCCACCATACTTCTTCATGTTGTCGGCGACTTCTTCGGGGTTGAAGGAGATCGCCACGTAGAAGAACGCGAAGAAAACGATCAGCAAGAAGTAGCTGACCAGGTAGATCGGGTGGTCACCCTTGGTGAGGTTCTGCTCGACCCAGGTCTTCCAGCCGGAGTTGCCGCTGGAGAACTGCGCGACCAGCGCCGGGATGTAGAGCAGCGACGACGCGAAGATGACCGGGATGACACCCGCCTGGTTGACCTTCAGCGGGATGTACGTCGACGTGCCGCCGTAGGAACGGCGTCCGATCATGCGCTTCGCGTACTGGACGGGGATGCGGCGCTGAGCCTGCTCGACGAAGACCACCAGGCCGACCATGACCAGGCCGACGAGGATGACGGTCCCGAACTCGATCCAGCCGTCGGCCAGGTTGCCCTGCTTCTTGATGGCCCACAGCGCGGACGGGAACGTCGCGGCGATCGAGATGAACATGAGGATCGACATGCCGTTGCCGATGCCGCGGTCGGTGATCAGCTCGCCCAGCCACATGACGACGGCCGTACCGGCGGTCATGCAGATGACCATGGTGATGGTGGTGAAGATCGCCTGGTCCGGGACGATGCTCGACGCGACGGTGCAGCCCGAGAAGAGCGCGCCGCTGCGGGCGGTGGCGACCAGGCCGGTGCCCTGCAGGATGGCGAGCGCGACGGTCAGGTAGCGCGTGTACTGCGTGATCTTCGCGGTACCGGCCTGGCCCTCCTTCTTGAGGGCCTCCAGACGCGGGATCACCACGGTCAGCAGCTGGAGGATGATGCTCGCCGTGATGTACGGCATGATCCCCAGCGCGAAGATGGTGATCTGCAGCAGCGCGCCGCCGCTGAACATGTTGACGAGACCGAAGAGGCCCTGGTTGCCGGACGCCTCGTCCACGCACTGTTGGACGGCCGTGTAGTTGACGCCGGGGATCGGGACGTGGGTACCGACCCGGTACACCACGATGATGCCGAGCGTGAAGAGCAGTTTCTTGCGCAGGTCGGGCGTCCTGAACGCCCGGGCGAACGCGGTGAGCACGGTGCCTCCTGCGACCCCCGCGCAACTGCGTCAAGGGTGACGGTCTTGAGGTTCGACGAATACGGAAATGAACAGCGCAGGCCACCTTACCGGCGACCCTGCCCCCGTGGAACGACCAACCGGGGATACCCCGTTATGGGATATCCCCGGTCGGGATCGTTCACGTCATCGCGCTCAGACGAGCTCGGTGACAGTACCGCCCGCGGCGGTGATCTTCTCCTTGGCGGAGCCGGAGACGGCGTCCACCGTCACCTGCAGCGCCACCGAGATCTCGCCCTGTCCGAGGACCTTGACGAGGCTGTTCTTGCGAACGGCGCCCTTGGCCACCAGACCCTCGACGGTGACCTCGCCACCCTCGGGGTAGAGCGAGGCCAGCTTGTCGAGGTTGACAACCTGGAACTCGGTCTTGAACGGGTTCTTGAAGCCCTTCAGCTTCGGGAGACGCATGTGGAGGGGCATCTGGCCACCCTCGAAGCGCTCCGGAACCTGGTAACGGGCCTTCGTGCCCTTGGTACCACGACCGGCCGTCTTACCCTTCGACGCCTCACCACGACCCACACGGGTCTTGGCGGTCTTGGCGCCCGGGGCGGGACGGAGGTTGTGGATCTTGAGCGGGTTGTTCTCCGCCATGATCAGTCGACCTCCTCGACCGTCACGAGGTGGCGGACGGTGTGCACCATTCCGCGGAACTCGGGGCGGTCCTCCTTGACGACCACGGTGTTGATCCCCTTGAGACCAAGCGACCGCAGGGTGTCACGGTGGTTCTGCTTGCTGCCGATGTACGACTTCGTCTGCGTGACCTTGAGGCGAGCCATTACGCACCCGCCCCGGCACGTGCACGAAGGAGAGCCGCGGGGGCGACGTCCTCGAGCGGCAGACCGCGGCGGGCCGCGACCTCCTCGGGACGCTGCAGGCCCTTGAGGGCCGCCACGGTCGCGTGCACGATGTTGATCGCGTTGTCGGAGCCGAGCGACTTCGACAGGATGTCGTGGATACCGGCGCACTCGAGCACGGCACGCACCGGGCCACCGGCGATAACACCGGTACCGGGGGACGCGGGCTTGAGCAGGACGACGCCGGCAGCCTTCTCACCCTGGATGGGGTGGGGGATGGTGCCCTGGATGCGGGGGACCTTGAAGAAGTGCTTCTTGGCCTCCTCAACACCCTTGGCGATGGCGGCCGGCACCTCCTTGGCCTTGCCGTAACCGACACCGACGGTGCCGTCACCATCGCCCACCACGACCAGCGCGGTGAAGCTGAAGCGACGACCACCCTTCACAACCTTGGCGACGCGGTTGATCGCGACAACGCGCTCAACGTACGCGGTCTTCTCGGCGGCAGCAGCGCCGCCGTCACGGCCCTTCCGGTCCCGCCGCTCGCCGCCACCGGCACCGCCACCGCGGCGCTGGGGTCCAGCCATTGGAATTACCTCTCTCTTTTTCCGCTAGCTACGGCAGGCTCAGAAGTTGAGCCCGGCTTCGCGGGCGGCGTCCGCCAGGGCGGCGATGCGCCCGGCGTACTGGTTGCCACCACGGTCGAACACGACAGACTCGACACCGGCGGCCTTGGCGCGCTCGGCGACCAGGGCGCCGACCTGCTTGGCCTGGGCGGACTTGTCGCCCTCGCCACCGCGGATCGAGGTGTCCAGGGTGGACGCCGACGCCAGGGTGTGACCCTTGATGTCGTCGATCACCTGGGCCACGATGTGCCGGTTCGAGCGGGTAACGACCAGACGGGGGCGCTCCGCCGATCCGGCGATCCGCTTGCGGATCCGGATGTGACGGCGCTTGATGGCGGCACGCTTGTACGCGTCGCCCTTCAGAATCTTCTGCCCGTATGCCATGGCTTACTTACCCGCCTTTCCGACCTTGCGGCGGATGACTTCGCCCTCGTACTTGACGCCCTTGGCCTTGTACGGGTCGGGCTTGCGCAGCTTGCGGATGTTGGCCGCAACCTCGCCGACCTTCTGCTTGTCGATGCCCTCGACCTGGAAGCGGGTCGGGGTCTCCACCTTGAAGGTGATTCCCTCGGGCGCCTCGACGGTGATCGGGTGGCTGTAGCCGAGAGCGAACTCGAGGTTCGATCCCTTGGCCGTCACGCGGTAACCGACACCGCTGATCTCGAGCTTCTTCACGTAACCCTGGGTCACGCCGGTGATCATGTTCGCCACCAGCGTGCGGGACAGGCCGTGCAGGGCCTTGTTCTGACGCTCGTCGTTGGGGCGGGTGACGTTCAGAACGCCGTCCTCACCCTTGGCGATGTCGATCGGCGATGCGACGGTGTGGGTCAGCGAGCCCTTGGGGCCCTTGACCAGTACCGTACGGCCGTCGATGGTGACGTCCACGCCGGCGGGAACCGTGATGGGGAGCTTGCCAATACGCGACATAGCTGTTTCCTCCGTTCCCTTCCGCTACCAGACGTAGGCGAGGACTTCCCCACCCACGCCCTTCTTGCCGGCCTGCTTGTCAGTGAGGAGCCCGTGCGACGTGGAGATGATCGCCACGCCCAGGCCGCCGAGCACCTTCGGCAAGCTGGTGGACTTCGCGTACACCCGGAGACCGGGCTTGGAGATCCGCTTGATGCCCGCGATGGAGCGCTCACGGTTGGGGCCGAACTTCAGCTCCAGGACGAGGCTCTTGCCGACCTCGGCGTCCTCGACCTTCCAGCCCGTGATGAAGCCCTCCTGCTGGAGGATCTCCGCGATGTGCGACTTGATCTTGGACGCCGGCATCGTCACGGAGTCGTGGTATGCCGAGTTCGCGTTCCGCAGACGGGTCAGCATGTCTGCGATCGGATCAGTCATGGTCATGAATTGGCCTTCGGCCTCTCTCGCCGGGGTTTCCTGGTGCGCCATCCCTCTCCCCGATCCGAGACGGGACGGGTGCGGCGCGGTGGACCTACGGCGTAGTAAGTCGTACGGGCGCGACAGGCGCCCAACCCCGCAAGCCTAATGCATGCGGGGGTGGGCCCCTGTCCACCCAGATGCTTACCGAGAGCCCTGCTAGTTCCGGATTACCGGGACTACCAGGAGCTCTTGGTCACGCCCGGCAGCTCGCCACGGTGAGCCATCTCACGAAGGCACACGCGGCAGAGGCCGAACTTGCGGTACACGGAGTGCGGACGGCCGCAGCGCTGGCAGCGCGTGTAGCCACGCACCCCGAACTTGGGCTTGCGAGCAGCCTTAGCGATCAGAGCCTTCTTCGCCATCTCGCTCACGCCTCCTTGAACGGGAAGCCGAGGTGACGAAGGAGCGCGCGGCCCTCAGCGTCGTTGGTCGCCGTGGTGACCACGGTGATGTCCATACCCCGGACGCGGTCGATCTTGTCCTGGTCGATCTCGTGGAACATGACCTGCTCCGTGAGACCGAAGGTGTAGTTGCCACGGCCGTCGAACTGCTTGGGGGACAGGCCGCGGAAGTCGCGGATGCGCGGAAGCGCCAGCGACAGGGTGCGGTCCAGGAACTCCCACATGCGGTCGCCACGGAGCGTGACGTGGGCACCGATCGGCTGGCCCTCACGCAGCTTGAACTGCGCGATGGACTTGCGGGCCTTGGTGACGGCCGGCTTCTGACCGGTGATGGTGGTCAGGTCGCGGATCGCGCCCTCGATCAGCTTCGAGTCACGGGCGGCGTCGCCGACACCCATGTTGACCACGATCTTGACGAGGCCGGGGATCTGCATGACGTTCTCGTACTTGAACTCGTCACGCAGCTTGCCCGCGATCTCCTCGCGGTACTTCGTCTTGAGACGCGGAGTGGTGGTGGTAGCCATCAGATGTCCTCACCCGTCCGCTTGGCAACGCGGATCTTGTTGCCCTCGTCGTCGAAGCGGTAACCGACACGCGTGACAACCTTGTTGCCGTCCTTCTCCACGACCAGCTGGACGTTGGAGACGTGGATCGGCGCCTCGGTGGTGACGATGCCGCCGGCCTGCGAACCGCGAGCGGTCGGACCGGCCTTGGTGTGCTTCTTGACCCGGTTGACACCCTCGACCAGGACGCGGTCCTCGCGGGGGAAGGCCGCGATGACCTTGCCCTGCTTGCCCTTGTCCTTACCGGTGATGACCTGGACCAGGTCGCCCTTCTTGATCTTCATGCTTACAGCACCTCCGGAGCCAGCGAGATGATCTTCATGAACTTCTTCTCGCGCAGCTCACGCCCGACCGGGCCGAAGATGCGGGTGCCGCGAGGGTCGCCGTCGTTCTTCAGAATGACGGCGGCGTTCTCGTCGAAGCGGATGTACGAGCCGTCCGGACGGCGGCGCTCCTTGACGGTGCGAACGATGACCGCCTTGACGACGTCACCCTTCTTCACGTTGCCACCGGGGATCGCGTCCTTGACGGTGGCGACGATGACGTCACCGATGCCCGCGTAGCGGCGACCGGAGCCACCGAGCACACGGATGCAAAGGATTTCCTTCGCACCAGTGTTGTCGGCGACGCGCAGTCGCGACTCCTGCTGGATCACGTCTATCTCCTGTGTGTCTGCCGGTTCCCCGGGAGCCGCTCAGCGGAGCGGCTCCCGGAGCCTGGCGGAACTGTCCTGCGAGGTCTGCCCCGCAGGAGATTTACTTGGCCTTCTCGAGGATCTCGACGATGCGCCAGCGCTTCGTCGCGGACAGCGGCCGGGTCTCCGCGAGGAGGACACGGTCGCCGACACCCGCAGCGTTCTGCTCGTCGTGCGCCTTGAGCTTGTTCGTACGGCGGATGACCTTGCCGTACAGCGCGTGCTTGACGCGGTCCTCGACAGCGACGACGACGGTCTTGTCCATCTTGTCGCTGACGACGAGACCCTCACGGGTCTTGCGGAAGCCGCGCGCCTCTGCGTTCTCAGTCACGTTGTTCTCGCTCATCAGGCGTTCTCCACCGTCTCGATGCCCAGCTCGCGCTCGCGCATCAGGGTGTAGATCCGCGCGATGTCCTTGCGGACGGCCTTGAGCCGACCGTGGTTCTCGAGCTGTCCGGTCGCCGCCTGGAAGCGGAGATTGAACAGTTCTTCCTTGGCTTCGCGGAGCTTGCCGAGCAGCTCCTCGTCACCCAGTTCGCGCAGCTCGGACGCCTTGGTACCGGCCGACATCACGCTTCACCTGCCTCGCGCTTGACGATCCGGCACTTCATCGGCAGCTTGTGGGCCGCACGGGTCAGCGCCTCACGGGCGATCTTCTCGTTGGGGTACGACAGCTCGAACATCACGCGTCCGGGCTTGACGTTGGCGATCCACCACTCGGGAGAACCCTTACCGGAACCCATGCGGGTCTCGGCCGGCTTCTTGGTGAGCGGACGGTCCGGGTAGATGTTGATCCAGACCTTGCCACCACGCTTGATGTGACGCGTCATGGCGATACGAGCGGCCTCGATCTGACGGTTCGTCACATACGCCGGGGTGAGCGCCTGGATGCCGTACTCGCCGAACGCAACCTGCGTGCCGCCCTTGGCAGCGCCGTCGCGCTTCGGGTGGTGCTGCTTGCGGTGCTTGACCCTACGGGGGATCAGCATGACGGTCAGGCCTCCGTTCCGGTGCTCTCAGCCGGCGCGGCGGCGGGGGCCTCGGCCTTGGGGGCCTCGGCGCCGGCAGCCTGCTGCGGCTTACGACCACGCCGCTCGCCACCGCCACCACGGCCACCACGGGCCGGGCGGTCGGCGCCACCGCGGGCCGGGCGGTTACCCGCACGGGCCGCAGCGTTCTCGGCGCGGACCTCGGCGATGTTCTTGACATCGCCCTTGTAGATCCAGACCTTCACGCCGATGCGGCCGAAGGTCGTCTTGGCCTCGAAGAAGCCGTAGTCCACGTTCGCGCGGAGCGTGTGCAGGGGCACACGGCCCTCGCGGTAGAACTCCGAGCGGGACATCTCGGCGCCGCCGAGGCGGCCACCGCACTGGATCTTGATGCCCTTGGCGCCGGCCTTCATGGCGGACTGCATGCTCTTGCGCATGGCCCGGCGGAAGGAGACGCGGGAGGAGAGCTGCTCGGCGACGGCCTGCGCGACCAGCTGGGCATCCGTCTCGGGGTTCTTGACCTCGAGGATGTTCAGCTGGACCTGCTTGCCGGTGAGCTTCTCGAGGTCACCGCGGATGCGGTCGGCCTCGGCGCCGCGGCGGCCGATGACGATGCCCGGACGAGCGGTGTGGATGTCCACCCGCACGCGGTCACGGGTGCGCTCGATCTCCACCTTCGAGATGCCGGCGCGCTCCATGCCGGACGTCATCATCCGACGGATGGCGACGTCTTCCTTGACGTAGTCCTTGTACAGCTTGTCGGCGTACCAACGCGACTTGAAGTCGGTCGTGACACCGAGCCGGAACCCGTGCGGGTTTACCTTCTGGCCCATTACCGGGTTCCTTCCTTGCTGCTGACGACCACAGTGATGTGGCTGGTCCGCTTGCGGATCCGGTAGGCGCGACCCTGGGCGCGCGGCCGGAACCGCTTCAGGGTCGGACCCTCGTCGACGTACGCCTCGGAGATGAAGAGGCTGTCGGCGTCGGTGTGGTCGTAGTTGTGCGCGGCGTTGGCGATGGCGCTGTCCAGCACCTTGCCGACCGGCACGCTCGCGGCCTGCGGGGCGAAGCGCAGGACGGCCTGAGCCTCCGTGGCGTCCATGCCACGGATGAGGTCCACCACGCGGCGGGCCTTCATGGGCGTGACGCGGATGTACCGCGCCTGGGCCCTGGCTTCCATGGTTGTCCCTTCAGTGTTTGTCATGGTCGTTCACCCCGCGCTAGCGGCGCTTCGACTTCCGGTCGTCCTTGACGTGACCCCGGAAGGTGCGCGTCGGCGAGAACTCGCCGAGCTTGTGGCCGACCATCGACTCGGTGACAAACACCGGGATGTGGGTCTTGCCGTTGTGCACCGCGATCGTGTGACCGAGCATGGCCGGGACGATCATCGAGCGGCGGGACCAGGTCTTGATGACGTTCTTGGAACCGGCTTCGTTCTGGGCGTCCACCTTCTTGATCAGGTGGTCGTCGACGAAGGGCCCCTTCTTGAGACTGCGCGGCATCTAAACCCGCTCCTAGCGCTTCTTGTTCGTCTTGCGGCGGCGGACGATGTACTTGTTCGAAGCCTTCTTCGGCGAACGAGTACGACCCTCCTTCTGACCCCAGGGGCTGACCGGGTGGCGACCACCGGAGGTCTTGCCCTCACCACCACCGTGCGGGTGGTCAACCGGGTTCATCGCCACACCGCGAACGGTCGGGCGGACGCCCAGCCAGCGCTTGCGACCGGCCTTGCCCCAGTTGATGTTGCTCTGCTCGGCGTTGCCGACCTCGCCGACCGTGGCGCGGCAGCGCTGGTCGACCAGGCGGATCTCACCGGACGGCATGCGGAGGTGGGCCATCGAGCCCTCCTTCGCGAGCAGCTGCACGGAGGCACCGGCGGAGCGGGCGAACTTGGCACCGCCACCGGGACGGAGCTCGATCGCGTGGATCGTGGTACCGACCGGGATGTTGCGGAGGGCCAGGTTGTTGCCCGGCTTGATGTCGGCCCCGGGACCGTTCTCGACGCGGTCGCCCTGCGACAGGTTGCGGGGGGCGAGGATGTAGCGCTTCTCGCCGTCCGCGTAGTGCAGCAGCGCGATGCGCGCGGTGCGGTTGGGGTCGTACTCGATGTGCGCGACCTTCGCCGGCACGCCGTCCTTGTCGTGACGACGGAAGTCGATCACACGGTAGGCGCGCTTGTGTCCGCCACCCTGGTGGCGAACGGTCACACGACCGGCGTTGTTACGGCCGCCCTTGCTGTGCAGGGGGCGGACCAGCGACTTCTCCGGCGTGGACCGCGTGACCTCGACGAAGTCGGCGACGCTGGAGCCACGACGGCCCGGCGTAGTCGGCTTGTACTTGCGGATTCCCATTTCTCAGTCCTCGTCCGATATCGGACGATCCGACCCGCTTACGCGGTCGGACCGCCGAAGATGTCGATACGGTCGCCCTCAGCGAGGGTCACGATCGCGCGCTTGGTGGCGGCACGCTGACCGAAACCGGTCTTGGTGCGCTTGCGCTTGCCCTGGCGGTTGATCGTGTTGACCCCGGTGACCGTGACCGAGAAGACCGCCTGGACGGCCTGCTTGATCTGGGTCTTGTTGGAGCCCGGGGCGACGATGAACGTGTACTTGTTCTCGTCGAGGAGCGCGTAGCTCTTCTCCGACACGACCGGCTTCAGCAGCACGTCACGGGGGTCCGTGTACGCCTTGCTGGGCGCGGTGACGACGGTGTTCTTGCCCTCGGCGGCGTGGCGACGCGCCTTGGCGACGCGCGCGGCCTTGGCGGCCTTGGCCGCCTTGGAGGCGATGCTCGGGTGACGCGTGGCCATCAGACCTCGCTCCCTTCGGTGTCATTGGCCTTCGGGCCGGACACGAAGGACTCGAAAGCGGCCTGGGTGAAGACCACGTCGTCCGAGACGAGAACGTCGTACGTGTTCAGCTGGCCCGGCTCCAGGATGTGCACCTGGGGCAGGTTGCGGGCGGACAGCCACGAGGCCTCGTCGGCGCGGTCGACGACCAGGAGCAGGTTCTTGCGCTCCGAGATCTTGCCGAACAGCGTCCGGGCGGCCTTCGTCGACGGGTTCTCACCCTCGACGACGCCGGAGACGACGTGGATGCGGTTGTGGCGGGCCCGGTCGGTGAGGGCGTGACGCAGCGCGGCCGCCTTCATCTTCTTCGGGGTCCGCTGCGAGTAGTCACGCGGCACGGGACCGTGCACGACGCCACCACCGGCGAACTGCGGCGCGCGGGTCGAGCCCTGACGGGCGCGGCCGGTGCCCTTCTGGCGGTACGGCTTCTTGCCGCCACCACGGACCTCGCCACGGGTCTTCGTCTTGTGCGTGCCCTGGCGGGCAGCGGCCAGCTGTGCGACAACGACCTGGTGGATCAGCGGGATGCTGACCTTCTCGACGTCGAAGATCTCCGAGGGGAGCTCGACGGAACCGGCCTTGTCGCCCGCGGGCGAAAGGATGTCAACAGTGCTCATCGGTTACCTCAGGCCCCCTTGGCCGCGGTGCGGACCAGGACGAGGCCGCCGTTCGGACCGGGAACCGCGCCCTTGATGAGCAGCAGACCCTTCTCCGCGTCAACGGCGTGGACGGTCAGGTTCTGGGTGGTGACCCGCTCGTTGCCCATGCGACCCGCCATGCGGAGGCCCTTGAACACACGGCCCGGGGTGGCGCAGCCACCGATGGAACCGGGAGAGCGGTGCTTGCGCTGGGTGCCGTGACCGGCGCCGAGGCCCTTGAAGTTGTGACGCTTCATGACACCGGCGAAGCCCTTGCCCTTGCTCTTGCCGGTCACGTCCACCTTGACACCGGCCTCGAAGGACTCGGCGGTGATCTCCTGGCCGAGGGTGTACACGCTGGCGTCAGCGGTACGGATCTCGACGAGGTGACGGCGGGGGGTGACGTCGGCCTTGGCGAAGTGGCCCTTGAGGGGCTTGTTCACCTTGCGCGGGTCGATCTCGCCGAAGGCGATCTGGACCGACTCGTAGCCGTCGACGTCGTTCGTACGGACCTGGGTCACGACGTTGGGGCCGGCCTTGACGACGGTGACCGGAACAACACGGTTGTTCTCGTCCCACACCTGCGTCATGCCGAGCTTCTCGCCCAGGATGCCCTTGATCTGCTTAGCCATCTCTCAGATCACCGGCCTCAGAGCTTGATCTCGATGTCGACACCGGCCGGGAGGTCGAGTCGCATCAGGGAGTCAACGGTCTTGGGCGTCGGGTCGAGGATGTCGATCAGGCGCTTGTGCGTGCGCATCTCGAAGTGCTCGCGCGAGTCCTTGTACTTGTGCGGCGACTTGATGACGCAGTACACGTTCTTCTCAGTGGGCAGCGGCACCGGGCCCGCGACCGACGCACCAGTCCTGGTCACCGTCTCGACGATCTTCTTCGCCGAAGAGTCGATGACCTCGTGGTCGTAGGCCTTGAGCCGGATGCGGATCTTCTGTCCCGCCATGGCTACTCAGTAGTCCTGTCTCTCTAACGCTCTGGAACCCGGTGTTCCCATATCCCGTTCGTCCGACCCACGCGGTCGGGCGTGTCGCGCTGTCGCTGACACAGATGCCCCTTGTTCGAGCATCCCTGTACGGAACAAGCACGGCCCTTCCGGTACCGCAAGCCGGGAACGAAAGTCCACCGGGTGCCTGGCCGGCGCTGCACTGTCGCTTCCCGAAAGATTCCCGTACGTCCAACCCTGAAAGGGTTGACGAGTACTGTGGGACTCGCTTTCGGTCCTCCCGGCGGGAGGCGCGCAGCATCAACACTCGACCGAGCAACCAGGCTAGTCTGCCATATGGGGCAGGGGCCTGGCCAATCGAGCCGGAGACAATACCCCGAGAGTGACGCAGGTCAAACACAGGTGCCCGCGCGGTGGGGCGAACGGCCCGTGACGACCCCCGTCCGGCCGCGCTCCCGCGGGTTCCCGCGGTGGCGCCGGCCCCCCGGCCGTCCGCCCGCTCAGCCCCCGTTCCCCGCGTTGCGCATCCGCGCGAAGGACGTGTCGAGGCCGCGCTTGAGCAGCCCCGCGAGCGGCCGCTCCACCCACCGGTGCACGCCCCAGCTCAGCACCAGGAACCCGGCCACGACGAGGACCACGAGCAGCCGCGGGTCGACCGTGTCGCGCAGCCTGCTGATGACCGCCGTCCCGGCCGCGTAGTGCAGCAGGTAGAACGGGTAGGTCAGGGCGCCCGCCGTGACCAGCCAGCGCCAGCGGATCCGGTCGGTCGCGCCGAGCGCGACGGCCACCATCACCAGCAGGAACACGGTGTAGATCGCCACGCTCCCCCGCCAGCCGGAGACGTGCTCGACCTCGTCGATCCGGGTGCCCAGCTCCCGCTGCGCCATCAGCCAGGACATCGCGAGGATGCCCCACAGCAGCAGGTCCTGCCCGAAGCGGTACATCAGGTAGAGGGCGAGCCCGGCGATGAAGTACCAGGCGCCGTCCGGGTTGGCGACCAGGTCGAGCAGCGGCAGCTCGGCCCGCGGCGCCAGCATCGCGGCGGCGCCCCACGCGCAGCAGAAGACCACGACCCTGCGGTACGTCAGACCGGTGACGACGACCAGCAGGAAGAGCAGGTAGAAGCGGAGTTCGGCCCAGAGCGTCCAGTAGACCCCGTCCACGTTCCCGACGCCCGAACCCGCCTGCAGCATGGTCAGGTTGAGCAGCGTCTCCCGCGGGTCGAGCCGCTCCCAGACACCGGGGACGAGCGCGAGGACCACGCTGGTGAAGGCGATCGCGAACCAGTACGCCGGGTAGAGGCGGATCACCCGGGAGACGAAGAACTGCCGCGGGGTGCGGCCCCAGCAGGACATGCAGATCACGAAGCCGCTGATGACGAAGAAGATCTCGACGCCGGTCCAGCCGTAGGACGCGAGGCGGAACACCGTCGGCATGACGTCCGACACCGACCGGTCCCAGATCGGGTTGCCCGCCCGGTCCACGCGCTCGGTGCCCGCGTAGTGGTGGACGGCGACCATCAGCGCGGCGACCAGCCGGATGCCGTCGACGACGTACAGGCGGGGGCGTTCGCGCCGCAGCGGGGCGCGGGCAGTGCCGCGCCGGGGAGCGGTGTCGGCCGGCCGGGCCGGGCCCGCGGACCGCGGCGGCGGCCCGTCCGCGGGTACCGGCGGACGGTGCCCGTGGTCGGCCCTCGTGCTGATCAGCGTCCCGTTCCGCGCGCCACGCATCAGAACCCGGTCATCTCCTGTGTGCGATCCGGCGGCCCCGGTGGCCCCGCTCCTCCTTCACGCTAGGCCGTCACAAGACCCGCACAGTGAGCAGACGAGGACCAACGGGACATCCAGGACACGGAGTTGGCCCAAGGCTCGACGACCCGCCCGTCAGCCTTCCCGAAGACTTCACCCGCCCGTGGCCAACTCTGCGTCCGCGAGATGGTCGGCCGGGCATGCGAAAGGGCCCGCACGACCGGAGTCGTGCGAGCCCCTTCAGGTGCTTCAGCTCAGGCTGGAGCTACCGGGTCGAACCCGAGATCACTTGTTGATCTTGGTGACCTGGCCGGCGCCCACGGTACGACCACCCTCGCGGATGGCGAACTTCAGGCCCTCCTCCATGGCGATGGGCTGGATCAGCTCCACCTTCATCTCGGTGTTGTCGCCCGGCATGACCATCTCGGTGCCCTCGGGGAGGGTCACGACGCCGGTCACGTCCGTGGTACGGAAGTAGAACTGCGGGCGGTAGTTGTTGAAGAAGGGGGTGTGACGGCCACCCTCGTCCTTCGACAGGATGTACGCCTGCGCCTCGAACTCCGTGTGCGGGGTGACCGAGCCCGGCTTGATGATGACCTGGCCGCGCTCGACGTCCTCGCGCTTGATGCCGCGGAGCAGCAGACCGACGTTCTCACCGGCCTGGCCCTCGTCGAGCAGCTTGCGGAACATCTCGATACCGGTGACCGTGGTGGTGGTCTTCTCGGTCTTGATGCCGATGATGTCGACGGTCTCGTTGACCTTGAGGACACCACGCTCGATACGGCCGGTGACGACCGTACCGCGACCGGTGATCGTGAAGACGTCCTCGATGGGCATGAGGAACGGCTTGTCGACGTCGCGCTCGGGCTCCGGGATCGACTCGTCGACGGCCTTCATCAGGTCGAGGACGGTCTGGCCCCACTCGGCGTCGCCCTCGAGCGCCTTGAGCGCCGAGACCTTGACGACGGGCAGGTCGTCGCCCGGGAACTCGTACTCGGAGAGGAGCTCACGGACCTCGAGCTCGACGAGCTCCAGGATCTCCTCGTCGTCCACCATGTCGGCCTTGTTCAGGGCGACGACGATGTACGGAACGCCGACCTGGCGGGCCAGGAGCACGTGCTCCTTGGTCTGCGGCATCGGGCCGTCGGTCGCGGCGACGACGAGGATGGCGCCGTCCATCTGCGCCGCACCCGTGATCATGTTCTTGATGTAGTCCGCGTGACCCGGGCAGTCGACGTGGGCGTAGTGACGGGTCTCCGTCTGGTACTCGACGTGCGCGATGGAGATGGTGATACCGCGCTGGCGCTCCTCAGGAGCCTTGTCGATCTGGTCGAACGCCGAGGCCTCGTTCAGGTCCGGGTACGCGTCGTGCAGCACCTTGGTAATGGCGGCCGTGAGGGTCGTCTTACCGTGGTCGATGTGACCGATGGTGCCGATGTTGACGTGCGGCTTAGTCCGCTCGAACTTCGCCTTCGCCACTGGGGTCCTCCTGGGAGTGGTTCTGGTACGCCTTACTTGAACGGCGCCAGGTGATCTTTGCTGTCAAAGCCCGGGCCCGGGGCATCCACCGTCATACGGTGATGAATTCGGGTGAATGCCCCTGGAGGCTCGGAGTCAAGCCTACGGCGTGTGAACGCGGTGCGTTACTCGCCCTTGGCCTTCGCGATGATCTCCTCGGCGACGTTCCGGGGAACCTCGGCGTAGGAGTCGAACTGCATCGAGTAGCTCGCGCGACCCGACGTCTTGCTGCGGAGGTCGCCGACGTAGCCGAACATCTCCGAGAGGGGCACGAGGCCCTTCACGACGCGAGCGCCGCTGCGCTCCTCCATGGCCTGGATCTGGCCACGGCGGGAGTTGAGGTCGCCGATGACATCGCCCATCGACTCCTCGGGCGTGGTGACCTCGACGGCCATCATCGGCTCGAGGAGCACCGGGGACGCCTTGCGCGCGGCCTCCTTGAAGGCCTGCGAACCGGCGATCTTGAAGGCGAGCTCGGAGGAGTCGACCTCGTGGTAGGCACCGTCGAGAAGCGTGACGCGGACGCCCGTCATCTCGTACCCGGCCAGGATGCCGAACTGCATGGCCTCCTGCGCACCGGCGTCCACCGACGGGATGTACTCCCGCGGGATGCGACCACCGGTCACCTTGTTCACGAACTCGTACGCCGGGCCGTCGCTCTCGGTGATCGGCTCGATCGCGATCTGCACCTTGGCGAACTGACCGGTACCACCGGTCTGCTTCTTGTGGGTGTAGTCCACGCGCTCGACGGCCTTGCGGATCGTCTCGCGGTACGCGACCTGCGGCTTGCCGACGTTGGCCTCGACCTTGAACTCACGGCGCATCCGGTCGACCAGCACCTCGAGGTGCAGTTCGCCCATACCGCCGATGATGGTCTGGCCGGTCTCCTCGTCCGAGTGGACCTGGAAGGAGGGGTCCTCCTCCGCGAGACGCTGGATGGCGACACCCAGCTTCTCCTGGTCACCCTTGGACTTGGGCTCGATGGCGACCTGGATGACCGGCGCCGGGAAGTCCATGGACTCCAGGATCACCGGGTTCTTGTCGTCGGACAGCGTCTCACCGGTGGTGGTCTGCTTCAGGCCCATGACGGCGACGATGTCACCGGCGCCCACCGACTCGATCTCCTCACGCTTGTTCGCGTGCATGCGGTAGATCTTGCCGATGCGCTCCTTCTTGCCCTTGACCGAGTTCAGCACCGCGGTGCCGGACTGGAGGCGACCGGAGTAGATCCGGACGAAGGTGAGCTTGCCGAGGTGCGGGTCGCTCATGATCTTGAACGCGAGCGCGGAGAGCGGCTCCTCGTCCGACGGCTTGCGCGTGACGACGACCTCGGGGTCCTTGACGTCGTGGCCCTCGATGGCCTCGACGTCGAGCGGGGTCGGCAGGTAACGCACGACCGCGTCGAGCAGGGGCTGGACGCCCTTGTTCTTGAACGCGGTGCCGCAGAACACGGGGGTGACCGTGGTGCCCTGGGACTTGCCGGACGCGATGGTGATGCGACGGACCGCGGCGTACAGCTGCTCCTCGGTGGGCTCCTGGCCCTCCAGAAACAGCTCCATGATCTCGTCGTCGTTCTCCGCGACGGTCTCGACCAGCTTGCCGCGGTACTCCTCGGCGGCCTCGGTGTGCGTGGCGGGGATGTCGACGACGTCGTACATCTCGCCCTTCGCGGCCTCGGCGGACCACACGAGCGCCTTCATGCGGACCAGGTCCACGACGCCCTTGAAGTCGGCCTCGGCACCGATCGGCAGCTGCATGACGATCGGAACGGCACCGAGCCGGTCCTTGATCATGTCGACGCAGCGGTGGAACTCGGCACCGGTGCGGTCCAGCTTGTTGACGAAGCAGATGCGCGGCACGCCGTAACGGTCGGCCTGACGCCACACCGTCTCGGACTGCGGCTCGACACCGGCGACACCGTCGAACACCGTGACGGCACCGTCGAGGACGCGCAGCGAGCGCTCCACCTCGACCGTGAAGTCGACGTGACCCGGGGTGTCGATGATGTTGATCGTGTAGTCGTCGTCCTCGAGCGGCCAGTGACAGGTGGTGGCAGCAGAGGTGATCGTGATGCCACGCTCCTGCTCCTGCTCCATCCAGTCCATGGTGGCGGCGCCGTCGTGGACCTCACCGATCTTGTAGGAGACGCCGGTGTAGAACAGGATCCGCTCGGTGGTGGTCGTCTTGCCCGCGTCGATGTGGGCCATGATCCCGATGTTGCGGACCTTGGCCAGGTCAAGTGAAGTGGTAGCCATAAGGCTTCGGTCTTCTCTCGGTCTCGATGTGGGTAGCGACTACCAGCGGTAGTGCGCGAAGGCCTTGTTGGACTCGGCCATCTTGTGCGTGTCCTCGCGCTTCTTGACGGCCGCACCGAGGCCGTTCGAAGCGTCGAGAAGCTCGTTGAGCAGACGCTCGGTCATGGTCTTCTCGCGACGGGCGCGGGAGTAGCCGACCAGCCAGCGCAGCGCCAGGGTGTTCGCACGACCGGGCTTGACCTCGATCGGAACCTGGTACGTCGCGCCACCGACACGGCGGGACTTGACCTCGAGGGTCGGCTTGATGTTCTCGAGCGCGCGCTTCAGCGTGATGATCGGGTCGTTGCCCGTCTTCTCACGCAGACCCTCCATGGCACCGTAGACGATGCGCTCGGCGGTGGAGCGCTTGCCGTTCAGCAGCACCTTGTTGATGAGGGAGGTCACCAGAGGAGAACCGTAGACCGGGTCGATGATGACCGGGCGCTTCGGGGCGGGGCCCTTACGAGGCATTCTTACTTCTCCTTCTTGGCGCCGTAGCGGCTGCGGGCCTGCTTGCGGTTCTTGACACCCTGGGTGTCGAGCGAGCCGCGGATGATCTTGTAGCGAACACCCGGCAGGTCCTTCACACGGCCGCCGCGCACGAGCACGATCGAGTGCTCCTGCAGGTTGTGTCCCTCACCCGGAATGTAAGCGGTGACCTCGATCCCGCTGGTCAGACGCACACGCGCGACCTTACGCAGGGCCGAGTTCGGCTTCTTCGGGGTGGTCGTGAACACACGCGTGCAGACGCCACGACGCTGAGGGGAACCCTCGAGTGCGGGCGTCTTGTTCTTCTCGACCTTGTCCTGCCGGCCCTTCCGGACCAGCTGCTGGATCGTAGGCACTACTTCTCCGGTTTCTGTGTGCCGATTGGTAAAGCTAACCTGGAACGTCACCGACCCACGCGGTCGGGTGTGTCGGATCCGGCGGACCTTCGCCGTGAGGCGGAAGGGGCACGGATCACGGTGGCCGCTCACGGCTCGCCGTGCGGTTGAAGGCACGCACAAGAGCCAGGGCACACCCCAGGCACAAGGTCTGAGCGTACCTACCTCATTCGCTGCGGTCAAAACAAATGGACCGCGCACGGATCGCCCCGCTGTCCATGTCAAGTCGCCCCGCTCCGGACGATCTTGGATCGGGCCGGGCCGACCCCGCCCCGCTCCCCCGCCGACCACCCCGCCGGGTCGTCCCACGGCGCGTGCACCGCCCCCGCGCACGCCCCTGACCTGGCCGGATCACACCCGGTCCGCCCCGGCGCACCCCCGGTCACACCCCGCGCGCCCGCCGCGGCTCAGTGCGCCAGGACCATCAGCACCAGCAGCCCGGCCAGCAGCAGCACCCAGCCCGCCACCGACACCCAGCCGAGCACCAGTCCGGTCACCGCCAGCCCGTCCCCGTTCTCGCCGGTGCGCCGGATCTCGGCCCGCGCCGAGTGCCCGAGGACGATCGCCGGGAGCGCGGTCAGCCCGCCGGTGAACACCGTCAGACCGCCGCAGACCACCGCGCCCACCGCCTTGCCGTTGGTCGGCCGCGGCGGCACGGGCAGGAAGGTGCCGGGGACAGGCCCCAGGGCCGCCTGCTGCGGGACGGGACCGGCCGGCAGGTCCGCGACCAGCAGGCCCAGCTCCCCCACCGTACGGGCCGCGTACGCCCGCTCCAGCCGCCGGTCGAACTCCGGCTTCTCCAGCCGGCCCTCGCCGTACCCCGCTCTCAGCACGTCGACGGCGCGCTCGCGGTCGGCGTGGGAGGCGAGCATGGACGGCCCGGCCTGACCCTGCCAGGGCGTAGGAAACGACACGGGCACCATCCCCCAGGGCGTCGAAGTGTCTCCATCATCCTTCAACGCACCGGTTTCGGCATCGGTTCCCGGTCCCGCGCGCGGGGGCGCGGACACGCCGAAGGGCGGCCACCCCGGAAGGTGACCGCCCCTCAACCGGTACGACCCGCTTACTGGTTGTACGGACCGTAGTCGTAGTCCTCCAGCGGAACGGCCTGGCCGGAGCCGGTGCCGAACGGCGAGTAGTCGATGTCGTCGTAGCCGACGGCCGAGTACATCGCGGCCTTGGCCTCCTCGGTGGGCTCCACCCGGATGTTGCGGTAGCGGGACAGACCCGTACCGGCCGGGATGAGCTTACCGATGATGACGTTCTCCTTGAGGCCGATGAGGCTGTCGGACTTGGCGTTGATCGCCGCGTCCGTCAGCACCCGGGTCGTCTCCTGGAAGGAGGCGGCCGACAGCCAGGACTCCGTCGCCAGCGAGGCCTTGGTGATACCCATCAGCTGCGGACGACCGGAGGCGGGGTGACCGCTCTCCTGGACCACACGACGGTTCTCGGTCTCGAACTTGGAGCGCTCGACCAGCTCGCCGGGCAGCAGCTCGGCGTCGCCGGACTCGATGATCGTCACGCGGCGCAGCATCTGCCGGATGATGATCTCGATGTGCTTGTCGTGGATCGACACACCCTGCGAGTTGTAGACCTTCTGGACCTCGCCGACCAGGTGGACCTGGACGGCGCGCTGGCCCAGGATGCGCAGCACGTCGTGCGGGTTGGTGGCACCCACGGTGAGCTTCTGGCCCACCTCGACGTGCTCGCCCTCGCTGACCAGGAGCCGGGCACGCTTCGAGATCGGGAACGCCGTCTCGTCGCTGCCGTCGTCCGGGGTGACGACGATCTTCTTCGTCTTCTCGGTCTCCTCGATCCGGATGCGGCCGGAGGCCTCGGAGATCGGGGCGACACCCTTCGGGGTACGGGCCTCGAAGAGCTCGACGACACGCGGCAGACCCTGGGTGATGTCGTCACCGGCCACACCACCGGTGTGGAAGGTACGCATCGTCAGCTGGGTGCCGGGCTCACCGATGGACTGGGCGGCGATGATGCCGACCGCCTCACCGATGTCGACCAGCTTGCCGGTGGCCAGCGAACGGCCGTAGCACATGGCGCAGGTGCCGACGGCGGACTCGCAGGTCAGGACCGAGCGGGTCTTGACCTCCGCGACGCCGTACTTGACCAGCTCGTCGATGAGCACGTCACCGAGGTCGGTACCGGCCGGGCCGAGCACCTTGCCGTCGACGACGATGTCCTCGGCGAGGCAGCGCGCGTACACGGACGTCTCGACGTTCTCCGCCTTGCGCAGCACGCCGTCCGCGCCGACCTCCGCGATCTGGAGCTTGAGACCGCGCTCGGTGCCGCAGTCCTCCTCGCGGATGATGACGTCCTGGGAGACGTCGACCAGACGACGGGTGAGGTAACCCGAGTCGGCGGTCCGCAGCGCGGTGTCCGCCAGACCCTTACGGGCACCGTGGGTGGAGATGAAGTACTCCAGCACGGACAAGCCCTCACGGAACGACGCCTTGATGGGACGCGGGATCGTCTCGTTCTTGGCGTTGGACACCAGACCGCGCATACCGGCGATCTGACGCATCTGCATCATGTTTCCTCGGGCGCCCGAGTCGACCATCATGAAGATCGGGTTCGTCTTCGGGAAGTTCTCGTTCATGGCCTCGGCGACCTCGTTGGTCGCCTTGGTCCAGATCGCGATGAGTTCCTGAGTCCGCTCTTCCTTGGTGATCAGACCGCGCTCGTACTGCTTCTGGACCTTCTCGTCCAGCGCCTCGTAGCCCTTGACGATCTCCTTCTTCGCGTCCGGGACGACGATGTCGGAGATGGCCACGGTGACGCCGGAGCGGGTGCCCCAGAAGAAGCCGGCCGCCTTCAGGTTGTCGAGCGTCGCCGCCACGATGACCTTGGGGTAGCGCTCGGCCAGGTCGTTGACGATCTCGCCGAGCTGCTTCTTGCCCACCGAGTAGTCGACGAACGGGTAGTCCTCGGGCAGCAGCTCGTTGAAGAGCGCGCGGCCCAGGGTGGTGCGCAGCCGGAAGGTGTCGCCGGGCTGCCACTCGGGCTCGCCCTCCTCGCGGGCCGGGGGCGTCCAGCCGCGCGGCGGGATGGTGCCCACCGGGAAGCGGATGTCGACGGCCGACTGGAGCGCCAGCTCACCGGCGTCGAACGCCATGGTCGCCTCGGCCGTGGAGCCGAACGCGCGGCCCTCGCCCTTGACGTCCCGCAGCTCGCCGTCCGTGGTCAGGAAGAACAGACCGAGGACCATGTCCTGGGTCGGCATCGTGACCGGGCGGCCGTCGGCCGGCTTGAGGATGTTGTTCGAGGACAGCATCAGGATGCGGGCCTCGGCCTGCGCCTCCGCGGAGAGCGGCAGGTGGACGGCCATCTGGTCACCGTCGAAGTCCGCGTTGAACGCGGTGCAGACGAGCGGGTGGATCTGGATGGCCTTGCCCTCGACCAGCTGCGGCTCGAAGGCCTGGATGCCCAGGCGGTGCAGGGTGGGCGCACGGTTCAGCAGCACCGGGTGCTCGGCGATGACCTCTTCGAGGACGTCGTACACGACGGTGCGGCCGCGCTCGACCATCCGCTTGGCGCTCTTGATGTTCTGCGCGTGGTTCAGGTCGACCAGGCGCTTCATCACGAACGGCTTGAAGAGCTCCAGCGCCATGGCCTTCGGCAGACCGCACTGGTGCAGCTTCAGCTGCGGACCGACGACGATGACGGAACGCGCCGAGTAGTCGACGCGCTTGCCGAGCAGATTCTGGCGGAAGCGGCCCTGCTTGCCCTTGAGCATGTCGGACAGCGACTTCAGCGGACGGTTGCCGGGGCCCGTGACGGGGCGACCGCGGCGGCCGTTGTCGAAGAGGGCGTCGACCGCCTCCTGGAGCATGCGCTTCTCGTTGTTGACGATGATCTCGGGGGCACCGAGGTCGAGAAGCCGCTTCAGGCGGTTGTTGCGGTTGATCACGCGGCGGTACAGGTCGTTCAGGTCGGAGGTCGCGAAGCGGCCACCGTCCAGCTGCACCATCGGACGCAGGTCCGGCGGGATGACCGGCACGCAGTCCAGCACCATGCCCTTGGGGCTGTTGCTGGTCTGCAGGAACGCGGAGACGACCTTGAGGCGCTTGAGCGCGCGGGTCTTCTTCTGGCCCTTGCCGGTGCGGATGATCTCGCGGAGCTTCTCGGCCTCCTCGTCGAGGTCGAAGGACTCCAGGCGCTTCTGCAGCGCGGCGGCGCCCATCGAACCGTCGAAGTAGGTGCCGAAGCGGTCCCGCAGCTCGCGGTAGAGCAGCTCGTCGCCCTCCAGGTCCTGGACCTTGAGGTTCTTGAAGCGGGTCCAGACCTCGTCGAGGCGGTCGATCTCGCGCTGCGCGCGGTCGCGCAGCTGCTTCATCTCGCGCTCGGCGCCCTCGCGCACCTTGCGGCGCACGTCGGCCTTGGCGCCCTCGGCCTCCAGCTCGGCCAGGTCGGTCTCGAGCTTCTTGGCGCGGGCCTCCAGGTCGGCGTCGCGGCGGTTCTCGACCTGCTGGCGCTCGACGGAGACGTGGGCCTCCAGGGAGGGCAGGTCGCGGGTGCGGCGCTCCTCGTCGACGTACGTGATCATGTACGCCGCGAAGTAGATGACCTTCTCCAGGTCCTTCGGGGCGAGGTCGAGCAGGTAGCCCAGCCGCGACGGGACTCCCTTGAAGTACCAGATGTGGGTGACCGGGGCGGCAAGCTCGATGTGGCCCATCCGCTCACGGCGCACCTTGGCGCGCGTGACCTCGACGCCACAGCGCTCGCAGATGATGCCCTTGAAGCGGACGCGCTTGTACTTGCCGCAGTAGCACTCCCAGTCCCGGGTCGGACCGAAGATCTTCTCGCAGAAGAGTCCGTCCTTCTCGGGCTTGAGGGTGCGGTAGTTGATCGTCTCGGGCTTCTTGACCTCGCCGTGGCTCCACTGACGGATGTCGTCGGCGGTGGCCAGGCCGATCCGGAGCTCGTCGAAGAAGTTGACGTCGAGCACTATGCGTCAATCCCTCTCAGGGTTGTAAGTCTTGGGGTCTGAAACGGGGGTCCTGGGGCCGGAGACCTTCTGGGCGAAGGTCTCCGGACTCCCGTCAGACCTCTTCGACGCTGCTCGGCTCGCGCCGGGACAGGTCGATGCCGAGCTCCTCCGCAGCGCGGAAGACATCCTCGTCGGTGTCACGCATCTCGATGGACATACCGTCACTGGACAGCACCTCCACGTTCAGGCAGAGCGACTGCATCTCCTTGATGAGCACCTTGAAGGACTCGGGGATGCCGGGCTCGGGGATGTTCTCGCCCTTGACGATGGCCTCGTAGACCTTCACGCGGCCGGTGACGTCGTCGGACTTGATCGTGAGCAGTTCCTGGAGGGCGTAGGCGGCGCCGTACGCCTCCAGCGCCCACACCTCCATCTCACCGAAGCGCTGACCGCCGAACTGCGCCTTACCACCCAGCGGCTGCTGGGTGATCATGGAGTACGGGCCGGTCGAGCGCGCGTGCAGCTTGTCGTCGACCAGGTGGTGCAGCTTCAGGATGTACATGTACCCGACCGAGATCGGGTCCGGGAACGGCTCACCGCTGCGGCCGTCGAACAGCCGCGCCTTGCCGGACGGGAGCACCATGCGCTCGCCGTCGCGGTTGGGGATGGTGTGCTGGAGCAGACCCGCGAGCTCGTCCTCGCGGGCGCCGTCGAAGACCGGGGTCGCGACGTTGGTGCCGGGGTCGACCTGGTCGGCGCCGATGGCCTGGAGGCGCTCCGCCCACTCGTCGGCGAGCCCGGAGACGTCCCAGCCGCGGCTGGCGAGCCAGCCGAGGTGGATCTCCAGCACCTGTCCCGGGTTCATGCGGGACGGCACACCGAGCGGGTTGAGGATGATGTCGACCGGGGTGCCGTCCTCCAGGAACGGCATGTCCTCGATCGGCAGGATCTTCGAGATGACGCCCTTGTTGCCGTGACGGCCGGCGAGCTTGTCACCGTCGGTGATCTTGCGCTTCTGCGCGACGTAGACGCGCACCAGCTGGTTGACACCGGGGGGAAGCTCGTCGCCCTCCTCGCGGTCGAAGACGCGGACGCCGATGACCTTGCCGGTCTCGCCGTGCGGCACCTTCAGCGAGGTGTCACGGACCTCACGGGCCTTCTCACCGAAGATCGCGCGCAGCAGGCGCTCCTCGGGGGTCAGCTCGGTCTCGCCCTTGGGGGTCACCTTGCCGACGAGGATGTCGCCGGCGATGACCTCGGCGCCGATGCGGATGATGCCGCGCTCGTCGAGGTCGGCGAGGACCTCCTCGGAGACGTTCGGGATGTCCCGGGTGATCTCCTCGGGGCCGAGCTTGGTGTCACGGGCGTCGACCTCGTGCTCCTCGATGTGGATCGAGGAGAGGACGTCGTCCTGCACGAGGCGCTGCGACAGGATGATCGCGTCCTCGTAGTTGTGGCCCTCCCACGGCATGAACGCCACGAGGAGGTTCTTGCCCAGGGCCATCTCGCCGTCCTCGGTGGCCGGACCGTCGGCCAGGACCTGGCCCTCGATGATCCGGTCGCCCTCGTTGACGATGACCTTCTGGTTGACCGAGGTGCCCTGGTTGGAGCGGGCGAACTTGGCCAGGCGGTACGTGATGTACGTGCCGTCGTCGTTGGCGGTGGTGATGTAGTCCGCGGAGACCTCCTGGACGGCACCCGCCTTCTCGGCCCTGACCACGTCACCGGCGTCGACGGCGGAGCGGTACTCCATGCCGGTGCCGACGAGCGGGGCCTCGGACTTGATGAGGGGCACGGCCTGGCGCATCATGTTCGCGCCCATGAGGGCACGGTTGGCGTCGTCGTGCTCCAGGAAGGGGATCATGGCGGTCGCGACCGACACCATCTGGCGCGGCGAGACGTCCATGTAGTCGACGTCGTCACCGGGGACGTAGTCGACCTCTCCGCCGCGGCGGCGGACCAGGACGCGGGCCTCCTCGAACCGCAGCTCGTCGTTGAGCGTGGCGTTGGCCTGCGCGATGACGAAGCGGTCCTCCTCGTCGGCGGTCAGGTAGTCGACCTCGTCGGTGACCTGGCCGTCGACGACCTTGCGGTACGGGGTCTCGACGAAACCGAACGCGTTGACCCGGCCGTAGGAGGCGAGCGAGCCGATCAGACCGATGTTCGGGCCTTCGGGCGTCTCGATCGGGCACATGCGGCCGTAGTGCGAGGGGTGCACGTCACGGACCTCGAAGCCGGCCCGCTCACGCGAGAGACCACCCGGGCCGAGCGCCGACAGACGGCGCTTGTGGGTGAGACCCGAGAGCGGGTTGTTCTGGTCCATGAACTGCGACAGCTGGCTGGTGCCGAAGAACTCCTTGATGGAGGCCACGACCGGCCGGATGTTGATCAGGGTCTGCGGCGTGATCGCCTCGACGTCCTGGGTGGTCATGCGCTCGCGCACGACGCGCTCCATCCGGGCCAGACCCGTGCGGACCTGGTTCTGGATGAGCTCGCCGACGCTGCGCAGACGGCGGTTGCCGAAGTGGTCGATGTCGTCGGTCTCGACGACGATCGCGTCGCCGCTGTCGCCGACCGTCTCGGTCTCACCGGCGTGCAGCTTCACCAGGTACTTGATCGACGAGATGATGTCCTCGACGGTCAGGATGCCGGCGTCGAGCGGGGCGTCGGCGCCCAGCTTCTTGTTGACCTTGTAGCGGCCGACCTTGGCGAGGTCGTAGCGCTTGGGGTTGAAGTAGAGGTTCTCGAGCAGCGTCTGCGCGGCCTCACGCGTGGGGGGCTCGCCCGGACGCAGCTTGCGGTAGATGTCGAGCAGCGCGTCGTCCTGGCCCTGGGTGTGGTCCTTCTCCAGGGTGGCGCGCATGGACTCGTACTCGCCGAACTCCTCGAGGATCTGCTCGGTGGTCCAGCCGAGCGCCTTGAGCAGGACGGTGACGGACTGCTTGCGCTTGCGGTCGATGCGGACACCGACCATGTCGCGCTTGTCGATCTCCATCTCCAGCCAGGCACCCCGGGACGGGATGATCTTGGCGGAGAAGATGTCCTTGTCGGACGTCTTGTCGATGCTGGAGTCGAAGTAGACGCCGGGGGAACGGACCAGCTGGGACACCACGACACGCTCGGTGCCGTTGATGACGAAGGTGCCCTTGTTCGTCATGAGCGGGAAGTCGCCCATGAAGACGGTCTGAGACTTGATCTCACCCGTCTCGTTGTTCGTGAACTCCGCGGTGACGAAGAGCGGGGCGGCGAACGTGAAGTCGCGCTCCTTGCACTCGTCGATGCTGTTCTTCGGCGGCTCGAAGCGGTGGTCGCGGAAGGTCAGGGACATCGACCCGGAGAAGTCCTCGATCGGGGAGATCTCCTCGAAGATCTCCTCCAGACCGGACTTGGTGGGGACGTCCTGACCTGACTCCAGAGCCGCCTCGACTCGAGCCTTCCACGCGTCGTTGCCGAGCAGCCAGTCGAAGCTCTCGGTCTGCAGAGCAAGAAGGTTCGGAACCTCGAGGGGCTCCTTGATCTTTGCAAAAGAGATGCGCAGCGGGGCGGTGCTGGCAGCGTTGTTCGTATTCGCGGTCGAGGCAGTGCGCGAGGCGGCCAAGAGGGGGTCCTTCCGAGGGCTCGGACTCACTACGCGCGTACCGGCCCCCCACCGGCGCACAGAGCCAGACATCCCTGATCAGGGACGTTCGGCTGTCGGTGCTCAAGTGAGGGAATGCCCCTGGTGACGGGCAGGGGACAGCTAACAGGCAGCGCAAAGGGACAGTGTAGCCACTCGGCACACTGATGTCCAGCCCCGATTTTCTGTGACCCTCGTTGTCCTCAACGCCCTCGGCATAGTCGCCCTCAACGCACGTTGATACTGCCCTCTTCGTCGCCGATCCATGCCTCGGATTCGGATCGTTGTGACGACGCGTCCTGAGAATTGCGCGCTGCGTGCGGTTCGTCAAGGCCCCCCTGCCCGAACCAGGGGTGTCCGGAGACACGACGAAGATCACCATACCCCCCGTGCGGAGGGCCGCAAGGCAACCGTGGCCGCGCCTCCAGGAACGCAGAAGAGCGACCACCCGGATGGATGATCGCTCCTCGCCGCGTTCGCGTTACAGGCCCGCGGGGCCGTGTTCCGACGCGCGCCGGGTCCGTGTCGGGACCCGAGGGGTGTTACTTGACCTCGACCGAGGCGCCGGCGCCCTTGAGGGACTCGGCGGCCTTCTCCGCGGCCTCCTTGGCGACCTTCTCGAGGACGGGCTTCGGGGCGCCGTCGACGAGGTCCTTGGCCTCCTTGAGACCCAGCGAGGTCAGCTCACGCACGACCTTGATGACCTGGATCTTCTTGTCGCCGGCACCGGTGAGGATGACGTCGAACTCGTCCTGCTCCTCGACGGCCTCGGTGGTGGCGGCGGGGCCGGCCGGGGCGGCGGCGACCGCGGCGGCGGCGGTGACGTCGAACTTGTCCTCGAACGCCTTCACGAACTCGGAGAGCTCGATGAGGGTCATGTCCTCGAACTGCGCGAGCAGGTCTTCCTGGCTGAGCTTCGCCATGATGGGCGATCCTTCCACTTGTTCGGCAGGTGCCGTGTGTACATGTCTGGCGGGCGTTCGCCTTGCGGCGTTACTGCGTAGACGTTCGGCCCGCTACGACCGTGTCCCGGGGGCTGGACGCCCGTCAGGCCGCGGTCATTTCGCGAGCCGAATTACTCGGCACCGCCCTGCTCGGCCTGCTTGGCACGGAGCGCGTCCACGGTGCGGACGAGCTTCGACGGGAGCGCCTGGAAGACCTGAGCAGCCTGAGTCTGCTTGCCCTTGAAGGCGCCCGCCAGCTTGGCGAGCAGAACCTCGCGGGACTCGAGGTCCGCGAGCTTCTTGATCTCGTCGGCGGACAGCGCCTTGCCGTCAAGGACACCGCCCTTGATGACGAGGTTCGGGTTGTCCTTGGCGAAGTCACGAAGACCCTTCGCCGACGTCACCGGGTCACCGGTGATGAAGGCGACCGCCGTCGGACCGTTGAACAGGTCGTCGAGCGTGGAGATCCCGGCCTCGTTGGCCGCAATCTTGGTCAGCGTGTTCTTCACCACGGCGTACTGGGCGTCGTCACCGAGCGAACGGCGCAGCGTCTTGAGCTGCGCCACGGTGAGACCCCGGTACTCGGTCAGCACGGCGGCGCTCGAGCTGCGGAACTGGTCCGCCAGCTCGGCCACCGCGGCAGCCTTGTCGGGCCTTGCCATAGAGCGTCGGCCTCCTTCCGGGTGATGAGGACCGCTCGGAAAGGAGCCGACAAAACGAAACGCCCCGGCGCAGGCGCACGGGGCGTGGCTCGACCGGTCGTCCGCCGCGTGGGCAGCGGTCTCCGGGAGCACATCCACAAACACCTGCGCGGGTCGTCCGCGGTTCAGCGGATCCTTCGGCCACCGTGTCCTCTTGCGATTCCACGGCAACGACCAGCGGTCTTTGGCTTCCTCAGAAACATACGCGAAGCCGCCACCGGCAGGCAAATCCGCTCCCCCGCGGTGCCCGGCGGCCGTGCGGAGGCGCCGTCCGCACTCCTCGGCGGGCGCCGCGGGCCGGTGCCGTCACCGCTCGCCGTCGGTGGCCGTCAGCTCCTTGTAGTCCGCGGTGTCGGCGGCCGGGGGCCGGGTGACGGAGACGTCCACGCCGTAGTCGCGGTAGTGGGCGGTCTGGCTGTACCCGCCGCTCGCCGTCTCGCCCTTCTCGGCCTTCTTGACGAGCAGGTCCCGGCCGTCGACCCAGAGGTCGACGCGTTCGGTGGCGACCCCGGCCCGGGTCAGCCGCTCGCGCACCGCGGCCAGCTCGCGGGCGTCCAGGCGGGAGCCGGGGCCGGTCAGCGCGGCGGTGGTGACGGTGCCGGTGTAGTGCGTGGTGTCGACGCCCTCCACCCGCTCGGCGCCGACCCTGCGCAGGTCCCCGGCGGCCAGCAGCAGCTTCACGGACTGGTGCGGGGCGCCGTCGCGGACCTGGTCCAGGCCGCCGAGGTCGGCGTACCCGTAGCGGATCCAGTGCCGTCCGCCGGACTGCGCGGCGAAGGTGTCGCCCATCCGCGCGTAGTAGGCGTCAGGCAGGTACCGCGTCTGGGGCGTGGTGCTGCCGAGCCGCCGCATGGTCTCCAGGGCGGTGCCGCCGGTGTAGGTGAGGGTGAGGGTGCCGGTCACGTCGTCGGACCAGCCGAGGGCGCCGTCGGCCCGCAGGGACATCTGGGAGCCGACGGTGGTCGTGGACCGCACCCTGGCGGAGTCGGCGGCGTCGGTGGCCCGGTCGGCCCGGCGCAGCGCGGCGACCACCTCGGGGGACGCGCTGTGGACGTGCTCGGGGCGGCCGGCGGCGCCGTCGGTGGAGGTGCAGGCGACCAACCCGGTGAGCGCGGCCGCCACCGCCGTGCTCAGGGTGACCCGGCGCAGCCTCGTGCTGTTCATTCGTCCCACCCCTGTGCGGTCGCTGTGGCCCCGACGGTAACGCAGGGCACGGGCGCCGGTGCCCGTGCGGCCCGGACGCGACGAAGGCGGGCCCCGCACCTCGGAAGGTGCGGGGCCCGCCTCGCGATGTCGCGTCCCTGACGCGGCTACCGGGCTGAACCGAGGGCTCAGACGGCGGCCGGGTCCTCCTCGACGAGGAGGTTGCGGGTGCGGTTCGGGTCGAGCGGAATGCCGGGGCCCATCGTGGTGGCCAGGGAGGCCTTCTTGATGTAGCGGCCCTTGGCGGCCGACGGCTTCAGGCGGAGGACTTCCTCCAGCGCGGCGCCGTAGTTCTCCACCAGCTGGCTGTCGTCGAAGGACGCCTTGCCGATGATGAAGTGCAGGTTCGAGTGCTTGTCGACGCGGAACTCGATCTTGCCGCCCTTGATCTCGGTCACGGCCTTCGCCACGTCCGGGGTCACGGTGCCGGTCTTCGGGTTCGGCATGAGGCCACGGGGACCGAGCACGCGGCCGAGGCGGCCGACCTTGCCCATGAGGTCCGGGGTGGCGACGACGGCGTCGAAGTCCAGACGGCCCTTCGCGACCTCGTCGATCAGTTCGTCGGAGCCGACGATGTCGGCGCCCGCGGCTTCCGCGGCGGCAGCACGGTCACCGGTCGCGAAGACCAGGACCCGGGCGGTCTTGCCGGTGCCGTGCGGCAGGTTCACGGTGCCACGGACCATCTGGTCGGCCTTGCGCGGGTCGACACCCAGGCGGAAGGCGACCTCGACGGTGCCGTCGAACTTGGTCGTGGAGGTCTCCTTGGCGAGACGGACGGCCTCGAGCGGGGCGTAGAGCTTCTCCCGGTCGATCTTGGCGTCCGCAGCGCGGAGAGCCTTGCTGCGCTTGCTCACTGCTTTCTCCTGTGGTTGCTAGGAGTCGTGGTCCAGGCCGAGCAGGCCCTGCCACTTCTGCTGATGTACGGGGGAGTGGGGCTCAGCCCTCGACCGTGACGCCCATGGAACGCGCGGTACCGGCGATGATCTTCGCGGCGGCGTCCAGGTCGTTGGCGTTGAGGTCGGGGAGCTTGGTCGTGGCGATCTCGCGGACCTGCGCCTGGGTGATCTTGGCGACCTTGGTCTTGTGCGGCTCGCCGGAGCCCTTCTCGATGCCCGCGGCCTTGAGGATCATCTTCGCGGCCGGCGGCGTCTTGGTGACGAAGGTGAAGGAGCGGTCCTCGTAGACCGTGATCTCCACCGGGATCACCCAGCCGCGCTGCGACTCGGTCGCGGCGTTGTAGGCCTTGCAGAACTCCATGATGTTCACGCCGTGCTGACCCAGCGCGGGGCCGACCGGCGGGGCCGGGTTGGCGGCGCCGGCCTGGATCTGGAGCTTGATGAGCCCCGTGACCTTCTTCTTCTTGGGAGGCATGCTCTCTCCGGGTCCTTACTGAGAGGTTGGTTACCACCTGCGCCACGTGGATGAATCATCCGGCAGATGGCATACCGCACAACGGTAGCCGATAGCACCCCGACCGCTGTAATCGAGCAGGTCAGGGCCGGTTTGACGGAGCCCGCAGGCGCCGCGACGGTCGTCGGGCGCGGACGCACGAGAAGGGCGCCAGAACCGGGTGGCGATGTGCGATCGCCCGGTTCGTGGCGCCCTGTCCGTACGTGCCGGTGCGGGACCGGGTCCGTCAGTTCTTCTGGATCTGGTCGAACGACAGCTCGACCGGCGTCTCGCGGCCGAAGATCTCGACGAGACCCTTGACCTTCTTCGAGTCGGGGTTGATCTCGTTGATGGTCGCCTGGAGCGTGGCGAACGGGCCGTCCGTGACGGTGACCGAGTCGCCGACCTCGAAGTCGAGCACCTGGACCTCGACCTTGCGCTGCGGCGCCGGCTTGCCCTCGGCCTCGGCGGCCTCGCGGGCGGCCTTCTCCTCGGCCTCCGGGGCGAGCATCTTGACGATCTCGTCCAGCGTCAGCGGGTACGGGTCGTAGGCGTTGCCGACGAAGCCGGTGACACCGGGGGTGTTGCGGACGACGCCCCAGGACTCGTTCGTCAGGTCCATGCGGACGAGAACGTATCCGGGGAGCTTGTTCTGCCGGATCGTCTTGCGCTCGCCGTTCTTGATCTGCGCGACCTCTTCCTGCGGCACCTCGGCCTGGAAGATGAAGTCCTCGACGTTGAGCGAGACGGCACGCTGTTCGAGGTTGGTCTTCACGCGGTTCTCGTACCCGGCGTAGGTGTGGATCACGTACCACTCGCCGGGGAGGGAGCGCAGCTCCTCGCGGAGGGCCTGGACGGGGTCGACCGGCTCGGCCTCCTCCTCGTCCTCCTCGGCGTCGGCGGTCTCGTCCTCGGCGGACGGCTCGCCCTCGGGGCTCTCGTCCTCGGCGTCTTCGACGTGCGGTGCGGCTTCGTCGGCGGGGTCGCCCGCCTCGGCCTCGGCAGCCTCGAACTCATCCTGCTCGTCCGCGCCCTCGACGATGTCGAGCTCGGCATCGTCCGCCTTGGCGGGCTCGCGGGAGTCGTTCAGGTTCGGGTCAGACACGATGGCTGCTTCTTCCTGGATACATAGGGGTGGAACATGCGAAAAAGGCGCCGGGTACCTCGGCGCCCTTCGCTCTCGGCTCAGCCGAAGACGTACTTGGCGGCGTGGCTGAGCCCATAGTCGATCACGGTCACCAGGCCGATCATGATGACCACGAAGACGATCACCACGGTGGTGTACGTGCTCAGCTGGTTGCGCGTCGGCCAGACGACCTTGCGGAGTTCGGCGATGACCTGGCGGTAGAAGAGGGCAAGCCTCTTGAGCGGACCCTTCTTGGCCCGCTTGCCGCCCTTGCGGGCCTTCTTCGAATCCTGTGCCTCGTCCTGGGCATCAGGCGTATCGATGGAGCCCACGGCGTCCGCCATTCGTCCTCACCTGATTCCGGGTCGTGGCCGTGCCGCGCCCGGTTGGAGCCGCACGGCTGTGCATTGCTGTACGTACATGCGCACACATCCTGGCGAAGGTGTGTGTAGCAGGGCCGGAGGGACTTGAACCCCCAACCGCCGGTTTTGGAGACCGGTGCTCTACCAATTGAGCTACGACCCTTTGTTGCGCCCCCCAACGTACCGCATCCGACCGGGTGCTCGGTGTGCACCCTGTCCGGCGCGGCTGCTGAAGGCCAACGAGGGATGAGTGTACGTGCTCCCGGGCCCCCCGTCGAACAGAAAGCGCCCGTAGGGGCCTTGGCGGCGGGAGATCGTCCGCGGGCCCCGTGAAGATCCACCAGGCCACCGCCCGATTCCGGACGCGTGTTCAATGCGTGACCCCCAGCTGTTCAGTCCGTGAAACCCGCGTGCCGGGGGTGTTTCCGGTCTGGAACGATGGGCCCATGAGCGCTGCAATCCCTCCCACCGAGCGCCGGGTCTCCGCCCGAGTCGGCGCGATCTCCGAGTCCGCCACCCTCGCCGTGGACGCCAAGGCCAAGGCCCTCAAGGCCGCCGGGCGTCCGGTGATCGGCTTCGGCGCCGGTGAACCCGACTTCCCGACCCCCGGCTACATCGTCGACGCGGCCGTCGAGGCCTGCAAGAACCCGAAGTACCACCGGTACACGCCGGCCGGCGGGCTGCCCGAGCTGAAGGCCGCGATCGCCGCGAAGACGCTGCGCGACTCCGGCTACGAGGTCGACGCCTCCCAGGTCCTGGTGACCAACGGCGGCAAGCAGGCCATCTACGAGGCCTTCGCGGCGATCCTCGACCCGGGCGACGAGGTCATCGTCCCCGCGCCGTACTGGACGACCTACCCGGAGTCGATCCGGCTGGCCGGCGGTGTCCCGGTGGAGGTATTCGCCGACGAGACGACCGGCTACCGGGTCTCCGTCGAGCAGCTGGAGGCGGCCCGCACCGAGCGCACCAAGGTGCTCCTGTTCGTCTCCCCCTCCAACCCGACCGGCGCCGTCTACTCGCGCGCGCAGATCGAGGAGATCGGCCGCTGGGCCGCCGAGAAGGGCCTGTGGGTCCTGACCGACGAGATCTACGAGCACCTCGTCTACGGCGACGCCGAGTTCCACTCGCTGCCCGTGGTGGTGCCCGAGCTGGCCGACCGCACGATCGTCGTCAACGGCGTCGCCAAGACGTACGCCATGACGGGCTGGCGGGTGGGCTGGGTGATCGGCCCCGAGGACGTCGTCAAGGCCGCGACCAACCTCCAGTCGCACGCCACCTCGAACGTCTCGAACGTGGCGCAGGTGGCCGCCCTCGCCGCCGTCTCCGGCGACCTCTCGGCCGTCCGGGAGATGCGGACGGCGTTCGACCGCCGCCGCACCACGATCGTGCGCATGCTCAACGAGATCGACGGCGTCCTGTGCCCCGAGCCCGAGGGCGCGTTCTACGCCTACCCGTCGGTCAAGGCGCTGATCGGCAAGGAGATCCGCGGCAAGCGCCCGCAGAACTCGGTCGAGCTGGCCGCGCTGATCCTGGAGGAGGCGGAGGTCGCCGTCGTCCCCGGTGAGGCGTTCGGCACCCCCGGCTACCTGCGGCTGTCGTACGCCCTGGGTGACGAGGATCTCGTCGAGGGCGTCAGCCGGATCCAGAAGCTCCTGGCGGAGGCCAGGGACTGACGCGACAGCGCTCCACGCGCGCGTGAGCAGGGGCGGCGACCACCCGGTGCGGGGTCGCCGCCCCTCTCGTTCCCGCGTGCGAGCAGGACCACGTCCGGGGAACCGGCTACCGGGAGGGCCCGCGGGTACGGCAGGATCTTGGGATGGAGCGTGTACGTGATGTCTCTGAGCTGCCGAAGGCCCATCTGCATCTGCACTTCACCGGTTCGATGCGGCCCGGCACCGTCCTCGAACTGGCCGACAAGTACGGCGTGCGGCTGCCCGACGCCCTCACCGAGGCGCTGACCGGCGGGGAGCCCCCGCGGCTGCGCGCGACGGACGAACGGGGCTGGTTCCGCTTCCAGCGCCTGTACGACGCCGCCCGGTCCTGTGTGCGGGAGCCGGACGACATCCGGCGGCTGGTGCGCGAGGCCGCCGAGGAGGACGTCAGAGACGGCTCGGGCTGGCTGGAGATCCAGGTAGACCCCACGTCGTACGCGCCCCGGCTCGGCGGGCTGATCCCGGCGCTGGAGATCATCCTGGACGCGGTCGCGACGACGTCGCGGGAGACCGGGCTCGGGATGCGGGTGCTGGTCGCTGCGAACCGCATGAAGCATCCGCTGGAGGCCCGCACGCTGGCCCGGCTCGCGGTGCGCTACGCCGACCGCGGCGTGGTCGGCTTCGGTCTGTCGAACGACGAACGCCGGGGCATGGCACGGGACTTCGACCGCGCCTTCCACATCGCGCGGGAGGGCGGGCTGCTGTCGGCCCCGCACGGCGGCGAGCTGACCGGACCGGCGTCCGTGCGCGACTGCCTGGACGACCTGCACGCGGCCCGGATCGGCCACGGCGTCCGGGCGGCCGAGGACCCGAGGCTGCTGAAGCGGCTCGCTGACCGGGGCGTGACGTGCGAGGTGTGCCCGGCGTCGAACGTCGCCCTCGGCGTCTACGAGAAGCCCGAGGACGTGCCGCTGCGCACCCTGTTCGACGCGGGTGTCCCGCTCGCCCTCGGCGCCGACGACCCGCTCCTGTTCGGCTCCCGGCTGGCCGCGCAGTACGAGATCGCCCGCCGTCACCACGGTTTCACGGACGCGGAGCTGGCGGAGCTGGCCCGTCAGTCGGTGCGGGCCTCGGCGGCCCCCGAGGGCGTCAAGGCGGAGCTGCTGGCCGGGGCGGACGCCTGGCTGGCCCGCCCGGCCTGATACCCCGAGGGGGCCGGTCGTCACCCGGCGGCCGCCCCCGGGGGCTAGAGGCTGACGCCCACCGTCACCGGTTCGTTGACCAGGGTGACGCCGAACGCCTCGTGGACGCCCGCGACGACCTCGCGGGCGAGCGCGAGGAGGTCCTCGGTGGTGGCACCGCCCCGGTTGGTGAGGGCGAGGGTGTGCTTGGTGGAGATGCGGGCCGGGCCGCTGCCGTAGCCCTTGGCGAAACCGGCCTTGTCGATCAGCCAGGCCGCCGAGGTCTTGGTGTGCCCCTCCCCCGCCGGGTACGCGGGCGGCGTGACGTCGTCGCCGAGGCGCTCGCGCACGCGCGCGTGGAACGCGGTGAACGCGGTGTCGGTGAGGATCGGGTTGGTGAAGAAGGACCCGGCCGACCAGGTGTCGTGGTCCTCGGGGTCGAGCACCATGCCCTTGCCCGCCCGCAGCTTCAGCACTGTCTCCCGGGCGGCTTCGAGCGGGACGCGGTCGCCCGGCTCCACCCCCAGCGACCGTGCCGTCTCGGCGTACCTGACCGGCGCCGAGAGGCCGCCCGCGTCCTCCAGGCGGAGCCGGACGCGCAGGACGACGTACCGCTCGGGGTCGGACTTGAAGCGGCTGTGCCGGTAGGAGAACGCGCACTCCTCGTTGGTCAGGGTGACCTTCTCGCGGGCGGTCCGGTCGTAGGCGACCACCTCGGTGATCGTCGAGGAGACCTCCTGGCCGTACGCCCCCACGTTCTGGATCGGCGTGGCGCCCGCCGAGCCGGGGATGCCCGCCAGGCACTCGACACCGGCGAGCCCGGCCTCGACGGTGCGGGCCACGGCGTCGGTCCACACCTCGCCCGCGGCCAGCTCCAGCAGGGTGCCGTCCAGGACGAAGCCCCGGGTGGCGACGACGAGCGCGGTCCCGGCGAAGCCCTTGTCGCCGACGACGAGGTTCGAGCCGCCGCCGATCAGGAGCAGCGGGGTGCCGCTGTCGTCGGCCTCGCGGACGGCGGCGATCACCTCTTCGTCGCTCGTCGCGGTGACCAGCCGGTCGGCGGGGCCGCCCAGCCGGAAGGTGGTCAGCGGGGCGAGGGGGGCATCGTGGAGTTCCTGCACGCGCCCAAGACTACGAGACGCCACTGACAGCGGCGGCGGGCCCGGCCGGGGCACCGGCACGCGCGTGTACGGCCCCGCCGCGATGACGGGGCCGTACACGCGCGTGCCGGTGGCGGAGGGTCAGGAGACCGCCTTCTCCAGGGAGGGCTCCGGCAGGTCGGCCGGTGTCCCGGCCCGCTCGGCCCGGGTGCCGCCGCCCCCGGCCGGGATCAGCAGGGCGGCCAGCGCGGCGACGGCGACCACCGCGGAGCCGGTGACCAGGGCGGGCTTGAGGCCGTCCACGAAGGCCTGCCCCGACTCGTAGCCGCCCCGGGCCGCGAAGATCGACGCCATGACGGCGATGCCGAGCGCGCCGCCGACCTCGCGCAGGGCGTTGTTGGCGCCGGACGCGATGCCCTGTTCGGTGGCCCGGACGCTGGACATGACCAGGTTGGCTGCGGGCGCGAAGAACAGGCCCATGCCGATCCCGCTGACGATCAGCGCGGGGAGCTGACCGGCGTAGTCCACGTCGGCGGTGACCACGGCGGCCATCCAGCCGAGCCCGACGGCCTGGAGGAGAAGCCCCGCGGCGACGACGGGCCGTCCGCCGATCCGGTCGGAGAGGATGCCGGCGAGCGGGGCGACCAGCATCGGCATGCCGGTCCAGGGCAGCATCCGCAGCCCCGCCTCGGTGGGCGAGTAGCCGAGGACGCCCTGCATGTACTGGCTGAGCAGGAAGATCGACCCGAACATGCCGAGGAACATCAGCAGGCTCGCCGCGTTGATGCCGGAGAAGGCGCGGGAGCGGAACAGCCGCATGGGGAGCATGGGGTTTTTGGCGCGGACGCTGTAGGCGACGAAGGCGACGAGCAGGGCGCCACCGGCGATCAGGCCGGTCAGCACCAGGGAGCCGGTCCAGCCCACGACGGGGCCGCGCACCAGGCCGTACAGGACGCCGAAGAGGCCGCCGCTGGCCAGCAGGGTGCCGGGGGCGTCGAGCGGCGCCCCGGTGCCGAACGACTCGGCGAGGCGCAGCCGGGCCAGCGGCAGCAGGGCGAGGCCGAGCGGAACGTTCAGCCAGAAGATCCAGTGCCAGGAGATGTGTTCGGTGAGGCTGCCGCCGATGAGGGGCCCGGAGGCGACGGCGAGTCCGTTGACGGCGCCCCATATGCCGTACGCCATCCCGCGCCTGGCGACCGGCACGGCGGCCGTCAGGAGGGTCAGCGTCAGCGGCATCATGATCGCCGCGCCGACGCCCTGGACGGCGCGGGCGGCGATGAGGCCGTCGATGCCGGAGGCCAGGGCCGCGGCGGCGGACGCCCCGGTGAAGACGGTGAGCCCGATCAGGAACATCCGGCGCCGTCCGAAGCGGTCGCCGAGGGCCGCGCCGAACATCAGCAGGACGGCGAAGGTGAGCGTGTAGGCGCTCACGGTCCATTCCAGGTCGTCCAGCCTGCCGCCCAGGTCCTCGCGGATGGAGGGCAGGGCGGTGGTGACGACGAGGTTGTCGAGGGCCGCCATGAATCCGGCGACGCTGGTGATGACGAGGGCCCAGAAGGTCCCCCCGCTCCGTGCGGTCTGCTGCGACACCACTCCCCCAGAGGGTGATCGATTGGTTAGTAATTGATGACTAACTTTTGCGGACAGAAAAGACGGCCGGTCCGGCCTCCCGCCCTGCCGTGCTGCGTACCGTCCGCCGCCGCGCGCGGGGCGGCGCCCGGCACGCCCTCTGTCAGGGCGTCCGCTCGCTCCCCTCGGCGAGCGCCTGCGGGGAGAGGCCTTCCCAGACCCGGTGGTCGGCCGGGAACCCCATGGCCACCAGGCAGTTGATGAGCATGCCGTACGCCATGAAGGTCGTCGTCCCGCCGACCTCGGCGCCGAGCGGCCCGTGCACCGTGTCCCACAGGCGCATCCACCCGGCCCGGACGGCCTCGCCCAGCTCCCGGTCGCCCGCCTGCTCGGCCGAGGCCACCGCGACGTACATCTGCATCTGCATGAGGAGTTGTTCGGGCCGTTCGCTGATGACGCGGGTGTAGGCGTCGCCGATCGCGTGGACCGCCTCCTCGCCCTCCAGCCCCTCGCCCGCCTCCTCGAAGACGCGCACGAGGTCGTCCATGCACCGCTGGACCACTTCGAGGAAGAGCGCCTTCTTGCTCGGGAAGAGACGGAAGAGATAGGGCTGCGAGACCCCGACCCGCTTGGCGATCGCCTCGGTCGACGTGCCGAAGTAGCCCCCGCGGGCGAACTCGGCGGTCGCCGCGCGGATGACGCTCTCGCGCCTCTCTTCTGCGCTCATCCTGACCATGCGACGAAGTTAGTGCTCAATCACTAACTAAGTCAAGCGGTCGGCCGGGGGCGGACACGGGTAAGGGGCGCCCGCAGTGGCGGGCGCCCCTTACCGAAGCCGGTGGCGGCCCTGAGCCGGTGGCGAACCCTGAGCCGGTGGCGGCCCTGCCGGGCCCGGCTCAGGACGTCGTCAGGCCAGGCGCACGACGGCCCGGGACATGCCGAGCACCTTCTGGCCGCCGCAGGTGGCGAGGAGGTCGACGCGGACGGTCCCGTCGTCGAGCTTGGCCGCGACCTTCCCGCTGACCTCGACGACGGCGCCCTGGTCGTCGTTGGGGACCACGACGGGCTTGGTGAAGCGGACGCCGTACTCCACGACCGCGGCCGGGTCGCCGGTCCAGTCGGTGACCACACGGATCGCCTCGGCCATGGTGAACATGCCGTGCGCGATCACGTCCGGCAGCCCGACCTCCTTGGCGAACTTCTCGTTCCAGTGGATCGGGTTGAAGTCCCCGGAGGCGCCCGCGTACTGCACGAGCGTGGCCCGCGTCACGGGGAAGGTCTCGGCGGGCAGTTCGGTGCCGACCTCGACGTCGTCGTAAGCGATCTTCGCCGTCATGGCTGCCTCACGCCTCCTCTGCCGCGCGCGCGACGAGCTTGGTCCAGGCGGTCACGACGTGCTCGCCGGCCTCGTCGTGGACCTCGCCGCGGATGTCCAGGATGTCGTTGCCCGCGAGGGACTTGATCGCCTCGATGGTGGAGGTGACGGTGAGCCGGTCACCGGCTCGCACGGGGCGCCGGTAGGCGAACTTCTGGTCGCCGTGCACCACCCGGCTGTAGTCGAGCCCCAGTTGCGGGTCCTGGATGACCACGCCCGCGGCCTTGTAGGTGATCGAGAACACGAAGGTCGGCGGGGCGATCACATCGGGGTGACCGAACGCCTTGGCGGCCTCCGGGTCCAGGTACGCCGGATTGGCGTCGCCCACCGCCTCCGCGAATTCCCGGATCTTCTCCCGGCCCACCTCGTAGGGGGCGCTGGGCGGATAGCTCCGCCCGACGAAGGACTGGTCGAGCGCCATGGCCCGGCACCTCCTGATGTCCGCAGACCCGCGTTCCGCGCGCCTGCATCTGATCGACGGTGATCGACGGTGATCGATCCCCGGGTCCGCCCCGGCGACCCATCGGTAACCGGTGGTGAAACGGCACGAGGCCGCCCCCCGACTGCGGGGGCGGCCTCGTGTTCGAGCCTGTTGTTATCGCGTTTCGCGGTGCGCGGTGTGCGCGTTGCAACGCGGGCAGTGCTTCTTCATTTCAAGACGATCCGGGTTGTTACGCCGGTTCTTCTTGGTGATGTAGTTCCGCTCCTTGCACTCCACGCAGGCCAGCGTGATCTTCGGGCGGACGTCGGTGGCAGCCACGTGAGTGCTCCTTGACGAACGGATAGAAACGATTAACGCATGAAAGAGTAGCCGATCGAAGGACCGACCCTGCAATCGGCTACTGTCAGTAGCGGTGACCGGACTTGAACCGGTGACACAGCGATTATGAGCCGCTTGCTCTACCGACTGAGCTACACCGCTTCGGTGGGATCGGCCCCCGTCTTGCGACGGGAGCCTCTCTCACCAGAGCCCCAATACGGAATCGAACCGTAGACCTTCTCCTTACCATGGAGACGCTCTACCGACTGAGCTATTGGGGCGAGCGATGAAGACATTACACGGTCGGCGGCCGTTCGCCCAAATCCGTTGTGAGGCCCCCGTACCGGCCCGTCCCGAGCCCTTCCCGCGGGCCTCGTGACCCCCTCCCGAACGGCGGACCACACCGGTACGACTATTGCGCTCCTCCCCGCCGCGAGCGGATCACCGTCCTAGGCTCGACTCACTCTCCGTGATCTTGTGCGCGTCCCCCGCACAGCCCCCCGAGCCCAGGAGCGCGATGCCGGACAGCCAGCCGCAGCCACCCCACTCGTCGTCGGGCCCGTCCAGATCCTCGGGGTCGTCGGGCCGGGGCGAACCCTCGGGACTGCTGCTGTGCGGAGCGCGGCTGACCGACGGCAGGACCGTGGACGTGCGGCTCGGCGGCGGACGCATCGAGGCGGTCGGCACGGCGGGCAGCCTGGCCGCGGACGCCACCCGGGGCCGGGGCGCGCGCGTGGACCTCACCGGCTACCTGCTGCTGCCCGCCCCGGCCGAACCGCACGCCCACGCCGACACCGCCCTCTCCGCCCAGGGCGAGGGGCCCGTCTCGCACGAGCCGCCCGACGTCCAGCGCCGCGCCACGGAGGCCGCGCTGCTGCAGCTCGGCCACGGCGCGACCGCGGCACGCGCGCACGTACGCGTGGGCGACGTCCAGGGCCTCGGCTCGCTCGCCGCCGTCCTCCAGGCCCGCCGCTCGCTGCGCGGCCTGACCGAGCTGACGGCGGTGGCGATGCCGAGGGTGCTGACCGGCGCGGCGGGCGCGGACGGGCTCGCGATGCTGCGGGACGCCGTGAAGATGGGCGCCTCGGTGGTCGGCGGCTGCCCCGACCTCGACCCCGACCCCACCGGGTACGTGGAGGCCGTCCTGGAGGTCGCCTCCGAGCACGGCAGCCCCGTCGACCTGCACACCGACGCCGCCGACCCGGCCCGCCTGGCCCGCCTCGCCGCGATGGCC